>NZ_JACYUV010000004.1:0-483683 GCF_014841935.1 Stenotrophomonas sp. CFBP 13725
GGAACCGTAGCCAACCGCGCATGCCCACCCATCGACGCGGTAGTTGAACGCGGCGTCACGATTGATCCCGTGGATGGCGCCCAGAACCGGTGCTTCCGGAATAGTGACCGTGCCGGAGCCCGGCAACAGCTTGTTGTTCACCCCACCCATGGGCGAGATGCCGTAGACATTGATGCGCTTCCCCCCCAGTTGATGTCGCTGTGCAAGGGTAATGGGGAATTGGAATCGGTAGGCACTGCCGTTAGCTTGGCATGCGGCGGCCACTTGGGTCTCACTCGGCCGATTGGCAGTGAATCCACCGATGAGCGTTCCGTCATCAGTGTAGGCATGCA
The DNA here is from genome assembly GCF_014841935.1 of Stenotrophomonas sp. CFBP 13725. NCBI lineage: Bacteria > Pseudomonadati > Pseudomonadota > Gammaproteobacteria > Lysobacterales > Lysobacteraceae > Stenotrophomonas > Stenotrophomonas sp. CFBP 13725. The sequence goes on from NZ_JACYUV010000004.1 coordinate 333, forward strand.
CATCAATGGAGCTGTTGGATCCAGTACTGCATGCCCAACCACCAACAGACCAGTTCCAGTTGGCATCGTGATTGATTCCCTCGACGGTGCCAGTAACCGTGCTCCCCATGGGATAGTCGGTGTGACGCACTTCGGTCCGTGTAACGTTGGACGCAACGTCATACGTGTGGTGGGTCCATGCGAACGTCCCATCACCGATTGGCCGGAACTCCTGCAGCAGACGACGCGCAGCATCGTAAGTGAAACGGGTGGTGGAGCCGTTCGGCTGGGTGACGCTTGCCACGTTGCCTGCGGCATCAAAGGTGGTGCTGGAGACTGCCCAGCCTGCTCCTACGCTCTGCTTCTGAGAGGTGATGCGGCCGCGGGCGTCGTAGGTAACCTCTGTGACATCGCCATTGGGGCCCGTGATCTTGCGGGGCATTCCAAGGCCATTGTAGTTCGCGTAGCTGACCTGGTGGCCCAGTGCGTTACGGAACGAGGTCAGATCACCTTGCGCGTTGAATGTTTCGGTCACATCATCCTGCGCCAATGGTCCATCAGTTTTCACCGATGCTTTGAGACCATTCGAGTGATACGTATAGGTGTAACGTAGAACACGAGCTTGCTGCGGCACACCGTTGCTGCTCAAGTTCATAGTAGTGATCGTCGCTACATTGCCGCGGCTGTCATATGTGTAGGAGTGCCGTCTGAGACCCTGTACCGTCAAGCTCACCAACCGATTGGTCGTGGGGTCCCACTGCCAGTTGCTGGTGCGTTCGGCTGCGCTGCCTGCGGCCGCAACTTCCTTGATCAAGAGCCCTTTCGGACTGTAATCATAGTTTGTGAGATTGTTCTCGAAGTCATGGACGAGATCGGGGTAGCCGTTCGCGTCGTACGTGCTGCTCTTGAAGCTTGCCGCACAGCGGGGTGATGCTTCCCCGGCGACCTCCAGAAGCTTGCCGTCATCGAAAACAGATGTCGTCTTACGCCCGTAGGGATTGGTCGTGACGGTGCTTATTTTTACCGGGCGCGTCCTTGAGGCCGTAGTCGCGGCCGTCGTGGCCGCTTTTCCACTGGCGCTTGCCATAGGCACAGAGCCCCCGGGAAGGGAGGCGGGCTGATAGCAAATTGTCCCGTTCGCACCTCTTGGCACGCACCAGCCATTCGACTCGCCAGGAAGGTTGCCGCCAGGGCGTGCGGGCGGCGGGGGGGCGCCTACTGGTTCCTGCGTATGTACAACGTAGCTGAATTGATGCCGTTCGGTTGCGCCAGCATGCTCGCTGAGAACTGCTCGTGCCTCGTTATCATAGGCAAACGTTGAGTAGCGAGATCCACTCAAAGATTTGCCGGTCAGCCCGCCCGGATAACGTGTGTCTTCATAGTGATAGGTGACAGTAGTTTCAGGAGCGCCTGGCAGGGTGGCGGAGGACAGGCGATGCCGGCCCTGGCCGAACGCGTTGGCGGCGTAGGTGTACCGATAGATTGCACCAGCGGGATCCGTGACCTGTGTCAGCTGCCCATTGTTCCAACCGAACTGTATGAAACGCCCTGATGAGTGAGTAACGCGCTGCAGGTACTTGCCTGTATAGGTGTATGTCCATGCTACGCCCTGCTCGTTCTGCTTGCGTAGTATGTAACCTTCGTTCGAGTAGTCTTCGATGCTGCGGTCATCGTCGTAAAGGCGATAGCTTCCATCGGTGTTGCGGACGATGTAGCCGATGGGCTGAGCCTTATCCTCAAACCAGCGGCCAGTCGTGACGTCCTGTAGATAGCGGACACGGCGCCCATCTGGTCGTTGCACCCAAAGGATGTCGCCGTTCTGGGATACAGCCAACGACTCGTCGAAATTGCTTAGCCAATGGTTGCCGAACAGGCCGGACGCATTCCAGTGATGGTTGTACGTACGGCTCAGGAACAATCCCATCTCACCGTTGGAGGAGAAGTCGAGTTCGTTCTCGACTTTATTGCCCGTGTAGAGGACAACGGGATTGCCTCCGGTCTGGTCACCAGAACTGCAATCTCGGCGATCGTCTGTTTCCTGGGCCTTCGCGGTGCGGGTGGTTTGGAACGACCTTGACGGGAGACCGCCCATGCCTGCTTGGCGATGAACTCCGGGGATGAAAGGTGGTGGATCCCTGACCAAGGGTGCGGTTACGGTCATTCGCGGCAAATTGGTCGGAGGCGGCGGAGGGGCGGTCTTCGCTGGATCCTCCTCCTTCTTCTCCTTGGAAGGATCCAAAGCGTGGGCATCGTACAGCCACACAGAGGGCGCAAGCAGGGCAACCGCTCCAAGGATTTTTCCCTTCGCTAACCAATTCATCGTTCGTCCCTTCGTTGTCCCGGGGGCCTCTTGCCACTGGGTCGTCGGCGGCATATGAGCCAACCGTCATTCAGCTAACTTTCACAAATCTTTCGGTCGGATGCAAGTCAGGCCGAGGGTCGACTCGGCAACCGGGCATGGGCCGCGCATCACTGCAATTGACGAGAGTTTTAGTCTTCCGGCGAATCACTGGTCATCTAGTGTTTTTTGCCGGGTATGCGTGCCGCATCCGCGCCCGATGAAATGCCGGCTGGCGGACAACGTCCGCACGGTCCCAAGCGAAGGAGTCTCCGTGCAAACCCCCAGCCGACTGAAGTCGGCTCTACCCGGCCTTCGCTTCTATGCGGTCAGCCGCGGCTTGTGCTCACAGCGCGGGTAGCCCGAGCACGAGTGGAAGTCCCCGTACTTGCCGGTCTTCTTCACGATCACGCCGGTGCCACACGCGGGGCATCGCTGTTCCTTGATCGGCAGGCCATCCACCGTGGTCACGCTGACGGCCCCATCGCGTTCCAGCTCATCCAGGAAGGGGGAGCGTCGGCCACTGACGGTGAACATCGCCACTGATCGACGTGCGCGGGTAAGCGCGACGTAGAACAGGCGCCGTTCTTCCCCCAGAGGGAACGTGTCTCCGCTCGGCATGGCCAGCGACAGCACCGGGTCGTCCGCGCGCAGGTTGGGGAAGGCGCGATCCAGCAGGGCAGGCAGGATCACGTAGTCCGCTTCCATGCCCTTGCTGCGGTGGGCCGTCAGAAAGCTGACCTCCATCGTGGTGCCGAAGCGTGCCTGCCAGTTGCTCGGCACGAAGGCCCGGTCGGCGTTGTAGCGGCCCAGCACGAACACCCGCAACTTGCCGTCGCGGCCGGCGGGTAGTGCGCCCGTGAGGCACTGCGTGTGCAGGTGTTGCAGGTACTGGGCGATGGCATCGTTCAACTGTTCGCGCGCGGCGACCTGGAACGCCTGCAGAACGGGCCCATACGACGGGGTGGTGGAGCGCACGCGCTTGCGGATCTGCGCCGGGTTGGCGCTGATGAAGTGGCTGGACGCATCGCACAGCGCCTGCGGGCAGCGGAACGTCTGTTCCAGCCGCAGCACCTGGCCATGGCCGAACCATGCACGGAACTGGGTCATCACCGATACGTCCGCACCGGCGAACCGGTTGATCGACTGCCAGTCGTCGCCGACGGCGAAGAAGTACGTACCGGGTTCCTGCACCAGGGCGCGGCACAGCCGGGCGCGGGCGCGCGAGGCGTCCTGGAATTCATCGGCCATCACCAGGGTATACGGTGATGCGAATCGGCCTTGTTCCAGGTGCTCGGCCGCTTGGTTGAGCATGTCTTCGAAGTCGATGGCGCACGCGTCGTCCAGTGCGTCGTCCCACGCTTGCAGCACGGGCCCGGCAATCTGCAGGAAGCGTCGGTGGCGTTCCTTGTACTGGTCATCAGGCATGTCGCGCAGGCGCGCGGCCATGTCATCCAGGCTGAGTGCGTTGCTCTTGGCGTGGCTGATGAAGCTGCGCATCAGGCCGACCAGTTCGGTATCCGGCATGGGCTTCTGGCCCTCGTCCGGGATGTCGCGGTCCGGGTTGGGGTCCGGCACGACGCCGCCTGCGCTCAGTGCTTCAGCCAGGTCATCGAAGGCCCAGCCCATGCGCAGGTCGTGCGAGGTCGTTTCGATCATCCGGGCGCCGTCGGGCTGCGGCGTGCCGCGTCGGGGTATAGGGGCTTCGTCGTCGGCCAGATGCTCGTGGTCCAGGTCGGCATCGGGGTAGTGGAAGTCCGGTTGCTGCGCCTTGAAGACCTCGGTTTCGGCATCGAAGGATCGCGCGCGGCCAAGCACGTAGTCCACGCCGTTGTAGAACGACCAATCGGCCAGCACGCACTCTTCCACGCTGCGCGCGCGCTCGCCTCGCAGGGTGCGCACGTAGCCGCTGCCGTCCTTCTCCCAGCCATCGGCCGCCATCGCGCCACCCTGCAAGGGCAGGTCACGCCCGAACACCAGCCGGAACATGTCCCACTGGGTGCGGAACGCATGCGAGCGGTCCTTCAACTGGTCTACCAGTTCGGCCAGCTTGTTGAAGCCCAGCGTGGCATCGACGGCCCAGTCGGGCACGTCCGGCCGGCGTCCGGTGGCGCTGGCGATGATATGCAGGCCGAGTGCGTGGAAGGTGCGGGCCTCGACGCCGTGGTCTTCCAGGCCGATGCGCGCGAACGACCGGTCGGCACGCTGCTGCAACTCCTTTGCGGCGTCTTTGTTGAATGCCAGCATGACGATCTGTCGCGGTTCGGCGTAGCCGCGGTGGATGGCATACGCGGCCTTGGCCACCATGGTGGAGGTTTTGCCGGACCCGGCTGCGGCGACGACCTGCACGCGGTTGTCGAAGCAGATGACCGCATGCGCCTGCTCGTCGGTGAGTGGGCGGCTTTCGACGTGGTCGAGCAGGGGCCGTGCGTCATTGCGCTCGATCGCCAGAATCTGTGCATTCACTGCTTCGCAGGCGCCGGTCCAGTCCTGTTCCCACAGGTCCAGTTCGATCAGCGCCGCTTCGTGTTCGTCTTCATCTTCATCGGCATGTGCGGCCGGGTCGTTGAAGAGTGCGTGCAGCGTTGCGGTGTCGGCGTCCAGCGACGGGCGGCTGTCCTGCAAGGCCTGTTGGTCGTCGTGGCTGATCCAGCGACGCTGCGCACGGTGCTGTGCTAGCAGGTCTTCGGCATCGCCGTTCCACTGCCGCATGGTGTCCAGGATGCGTTGCAAGGCAGGGCCACGCGCAGCGCGATCCTGTGTGTCGTCATGGGGGGTCAGTGCGTTCGACAGCGCCTTGGCGTCCGCGTTGGACAGGCCTTCCAGCAGCAGCGGAGGGCCCTCGCGACGTTGAACGTTGACGCTGGCCCATAGCATGCCGGGCTTCACCTGGACGCGTGCATCCATACCGAGTTGGAGCCGTTGCGTGGTGTCGCCGATCGTGATGACCAGTACGTCGCCTTGCAGCTGCAGCGACCACGGTTGCGTGCGGGGCAGGGACATCGCCAGGCGTGAGGGTTTCCAGTGTTGCGTCATGCGTGCTGCTGTCCTGCGGAATCTGTGTCATGCCGCGCGCGGCAAGCGCGATCGCGGGTGTTGTCATGATAGCGGGGGACGCGCCGGGCGTGGATATCGTCCGCGTCAGTTCCGCAAGGTGGTGGAGTGGTAGCGCCGAGCCATGCTCGGCGAGCGCCCCGCGCGGTGCTTCAGGCATTCCGCCGAGCGCGGCTCGGCGCTACCGATTTCTCTATGCTCCTCAGCTCCGTACAGGCGTATCGCGGCCGGACGGGCGAGGCTGTGGTAGCGCCGAGCCATGCTCGGCGAGCGCCCCGCGCGGTGCTTCATGCATTTCGCCGAGCGCGGCTCGGCGCTACCGATATTTTCTGTGTCTCTCAGCTCCGTGCAGGGGAGGTCGTGATGCCAGGGGCGAGCGCCCCGCGCGGTGCTTCATGCATTTCGCCGAGCGCGGCTCGGCGCTACCGAGATCTCTGCGCCCCTCTGCTCCGTGCAGGCGGTGTCACGGCCCGCGCGGAATCTTTCACGGCCCACATAGCCCATCCCGTTTAGCGTGGGCGCTCCAATCCCTTCCATGGAGTGTCCATGACTGCTTCCCGCGTTCGCCTTCACGTTGAAGATTCCGGTGGCACCGGTCGTCCGGTGGTGCTGATCCATGGCTGGCCGCTGTCGGCCGACTCCTGGAAGGCGCAGGTGCCGATCCTGCGCGATGCCGGTTACCGCGTCATTGCCTATGACCGCCGCGGCTTCGGCCGGTCGGAGAAGCCCTCGGATGGCTATGAGTACGACACGCTGTCGGCTGACTTGGCGGGCGTGATCGACGATCTGGACCTGAAGGACGTCTCTCTGGTCGGTTTCTCGATGGGTGGCGGCGAAGTAGCGCGCTATATCGCCAACCACGGCGAAGGCCGGCTGCACAGCGTGGTGTTCGCCGCGGCGGTGCCGCCGTACCTGCTGAAGACCAGCGACAATCCTGATGGTCCGCTCACGCAGGAAGCGGCCGATGGTATGGCGGCGGAACTCGGCAAGGACCGCGAGGCCTTTTTCGACAACTTCACCAAGGACTTCTTCAGCGCCAATGGCAAGCTGAAGGTCACCGAGGCGCAGCGTCAGGAAGCCATCGCGCTGGCCCACCAGTCCGACCAGACTGCGGCGCTGGGCTGCATGAAGGCCTTCGCCACCACGGACTTCCGCGACGACATCAAGAAGGTCACTGTGCCGACGCTGGTCATCCATGGCGACAGTGATGGCACCGTTCCGTTCGAGGGCTCCGGTAAGCGTACCCACGAGGCCATCGCAGGCAGCGAGCTGGTCGTGCTGAAGGATGCACCGCATGGCTGCAATGTCAGTCATGCCGATGATTTCAACCTGGCCCTGCTGAACTTCCTGAAGAAGTAAGTTGCCAGTAATGTGCTGCGAGTCGCCCGGTCGGATGGCCGGGCGATTCTGTTTCTTTCCTTCGCTGGAGCCGCCTGGCCATGCGCAAATCCACGACGCCGCCCTGGAAGAAGCCCAATCCCAAGGGCCAGAAGTCCACGCCGCTTACCGCCGCGCAGAAAGAAGCGGCGAAACAGCGCGCTGAAGAGAACGGTCGGCCGTATCCGAACCTGGTGGACAACATGTGGGCCACCAAACAGCGGTAAATTCAGGCCTGCTTTTCATGCCCGTGCCGGGCAGGACCGTGGGATGAACTATCGCTCGTGTGTGTGGTTATTGCTGGCTGTCTGTGGCATCGCGCAGGCCGCCGAGGTCGACCGCCGCATCGCCGTCACCATCGATGACCTGCCTTGGGCGCGACTGGATGAGATCCGTCCGCCGGACCTGCAGGCGCGGCACCAGGCGCTGATGGCGCAGCTGCGTCAGGCCGACGTGCCGGTCGTGGGCTTCGTCAACGAAAACAAGCTGGAAGTGGACGGCACGGTGCAGCCGGCGCGCGTGCAGATGCTGCGGGACTGGTTGGATGCCGGCTATGCGCTGGGCAACCACACGTATTCGCACATGGATCTGAATGCCGAAGGCGTGCAGGCATTCCAGCGTGACTTCCTGCGTGGGGAGCAGGTGCTGCGGCCGCTGCTGGCCGAGCGGGGCCTGACGCCGACGTGGATGCGCCACCCGTATCTGCGTGTGGGCCGCACGGCGGAGGACCGCCGGCAGATGGACGTGTTCTTCAGCGAGCACGGCTACCGCGTCGCGCCGGTGACCGTGGATAACGGCGAGTGGGTGTGGGCGTTCGCGTACGCGAATGTGATCAACGAGCAGCCTGATTCGCCTGCACGCGAGGCGACCCTGCGTCAGCTGCGCCGCGGCTATGTGCCGTACATGCTCAACAAGCTGGATTACTACGAGGCGCAGTCGCAGTCGCTGCTGGGCTATGCGCTGCCGCAGGTGTGGCTGATGCATGCGAACGAGCTCAACGCGGCGACGTTTGCCGAGCTGGTTGCGGCGACGAAGCGGCGTGGGTATCGCTTCATCAGCCTGGAAGAGGCGCTGCGCGACCCGGCGTATGCGCATGCGGCGGAGGGGTATGACGGACGGTACGGACCGAGCTGGCTGCATCGCTGGGCGATGGCGGAGAAGAAGCCGAAGGAGTTTTATGCCGGGGAGCCGGAGGTGCCGGCGTGGGTGAAGGTGTTGGCGAAGGTGGATTACGAGTGACGGGTTGAGGGGATGATGATGCGAGGGGTAGAGCCGACTTCAGTCGGCTGCTGGAAAACGCCCCAGCCGACTGAAGTCGGCTCTACCGGAGGGGTTATGGGGAAATGCCCCAGCCGACTGAAGTCGGCTCTACCGGTGGGGTTATGGGGAAAGCCTCAGCCGACTGAAGTCGGCTCTACCGGTGGGGTTATGGGGAAATGCCTCAGCCGACTGAAGTCGGCTCTACCGGTGGGTTTATGGGGAAGGCTTCAGCCGACTGAAGTCGGCTCTACCCATCGGCTCTACCGCTCGGCGGGGTGGGTGTCTTTTGCGGCGCTGAGGGCTTGGTCGGCGCGCAGGAACACGGCGGAGGTGGGTTCGCCGGTGCGGGTGCCGGCGCTGCCCATCAGCAGCGGGGTGCCGAGGGTGTGGCGGATCTCTTCGGCTACTTCGTGCAGGGCGGTGAGCGTGTCGGCGGCTTGTTCGGTGCCGAGCACCGCGATGAACTCGCCGCTGCCGGTGACCCGGTTGATGCTGTCGCCCCGGGCGGGCTGCAGGCACTGCTCCAGCCGCAGGTCGAGCGCCTGCAGCTGCTTGGCCAGCCCGCGTTCGCCCAGTCGCGCGGACAACGCGTCGAGGTCCTGCAGTTCCATGATCACCACGCTGTACTCGCCCGCACTTTCCGGTGCGTTGGACGCTTCCAGCTCCAGGCCTTGGTTGAGGATTTCCGCCACCGCCTGCTCGCGTTCGCGGCTGCGTGCTTCCATCAAGGCCATGGTCAGGCGGGCAAGGGCCTTCAGGGCGTCGCGCTGGGTGTCGTTGAGTTCGCGTGGATTGAGGTCTACCACGCAGACGCTGCCGACGGCGGCGCCGTCACCGGTCACCAGCGGCATGCCGGCGTAGAAGCGCGCGCCCATTTCTTTCAACACCGGGTTCTCCGCGAAGCGGCTGTCCAGCTGCAGGTCGCCGATCTCCATCAGGTCTTCAGGCTGGCGGATGGCGTGGTCGCAGACGGCGACGTTGCGATCGGTCTGGCTGCCCTCCACGCCAGTACGGGCCTTGAACCACTGGCGGTCGCGATCGATCAGCGTCACCAGCGCCATCGGCGTACCGCACACCGCAGCGGCGACCCGCACGATGTCTTCGTACGCCGGCTCCGGCAGGCTGCCGACGATGTGCAGTGCATCCAGCGCACGTTGCCGCTCGGCTTCATCGCCAGGAAGATGAGAATGGGGATCGGCCATGTCGTCCTCTGATTTGGTGATTGCCTGTCCAGATTACGGCAGCTTGCGTCGGCCAGGTTGACTGCCGCGTGAGCAGTGCCTGTCGCGCGTCGCTGTGGAAACGGCGCACACCCGGATCGCCTGCCGGCAGGCGCGGGCCGTGGGTCGGCGCCTGCCTCGTGGCTCAGTGCCTCTTCACCGCCAGCACGCCATCCAGGGCCAGTTCGACCTTGAAACCGGCTTTCTCCAACCGCTTGGACACTTCGCGTGGCACGTCGCGGCCACTGGTGAGCTTGTTCGGCGCACCGGTGTAATGGAACAAGCGCCCGCCGCTGCGGATCACGCGCGCCAGATGATCGTAGAACACCTGCGAATACAGTTCGCCGGCGATGCCGAACCGCGGCGGGTCATGCAGGATCGCATCCACGGTGCCGCTGGGAATGGATTCGATTTCTTTCGACACGTCGCCCTGCGCAAGGTGCAGCCGGCCGCCGGCACTGGCGGCATCCGGGTCCGGCGACCAGGAGTTGAGCGTGCGCAGCCACAGCACGTCCGGGTTCTTTTCGAATGAACGGATCTGGCTGACGCCTGCTTCCAGGCAGCAGGCCGCGAAGTATCCCAGGCCGCCGCAGGTATCGAGCACGACCTTGCCGGCCGGTGCCACCAGTTCCACCTTGCGGCGTGCATCGTCGAAGGGCGATACCTTGGCCGTCGGCAGCATCTTGATGCCATCGATCTCGAAGGTGGGTGCGCCCCAGTCGGTGGGTACCAGCTTGATCAGGCCCGTGCTGAAACGCGAGATCGGCAGGAACGCATCGTTGTCCCAGTAATACAGCGTGCGGTCTTTGAGTTTGCCCGGCCACGCATAGACGTGCCCGCGGAAGGTGAAGCCATCAGCCGCCAGAGCGACATCTTCTTCGCTGCGCCCAAGATCCAACGAGCCGTGCCACGTGGCGGCACCGCCATCGGCAGCGCGTTGCAGCAGGGCGGCGGAATCACGGGTAAGCAGGGGGCCGGTGTAATGGGGCACGGGATCGGTCAGGCGACAGGCAGGCCGCCTAGTGTAGGCCGGGAGTCAGCGCTGCGCCCTGTGATATCGCGCGTGGTTCAGAACATCAGCATGGAGGCGAGGAACAGCAGCAGCGGCGCCGATGACAACGCGGCACCGGCCAGGCCGAGCCACGGCCAGCGCTCTTCGCGCACGCGCGAGGCCAGCATCAGGCCGAAGCCGCACATGGCGGCCGCCAGCACGCCCACCGCCATCGGGCTGTTGCCGGTTGCGCCGACCAGGCGTGCCGCATGCTCCACCAGCACGCCGACCAGCAGCCCCAGGCAACTGCACAGGCCCATCCACGGCGCCACGCTACGCCGTAGGGCGCTTCCCCTTGCTGCCATCGCACGCTCTCCTTCGCTTGTCTGGCCGGGCTGGCCGGTCCCTACAGTAACCGGTGTCGGGTATTTGACGCGCGTGCCGATGATCCGGCGCGGTCAGCACTGGCGGTGGCGGCGCCGGGCATTCCACACGTGGGTGGCGGCCAGCATCAGGCTGCCGGTGACGGTGACGGCGGTTTCACTGTCATGGCTGGGGAATTCGAGGGCACCGGCCAGCAGCAGGGCCAGCCCCAGCCCGGCCCCCAGCCACGCCATGGCCGGCAGGGCGTGCTGGCGATGCGCGCGCCACAACGCAAACGCCGTGAGCGGCAACGCCATGCTGATGAACACCCAGTGCACCCACTCGGCTTCGGCCCAGGCGCCGAACAAGGGCAGGGCCGCGGCCAGCAGGGGCAGGGCGAGGCAGTGCAACAGGCACAGGCTGGACAGGGCGACGGCACCGGCGTCGAGCAGGGCAGCGTTGGTTTTCATGGGGAAGGGTTTGGAGGCGACGTGGTGTTACATAGTAACATTTGCTTCATGGTCCGCAGCGCCATCCGGCCACGGGTTCAGGGTCCATCCACGCGGGGTCACCTGCAGCACATGGGTGGGCCGCATGGCAGCCAGCAGGCGGGCATCGTGGCTGGCCATCACCAAGGTGCCGGTGTACTGCTGCAGCAGGTCTTCCAGTACCTGCAGCGCCTGCAGGTCCAGCGCATTGCCGGGCTCGTCCAGCAGCAACAGGCCGGGAGCCGGATCGGCATACAGCGCGCACGCCATCGCGGCCTTCAGGCGTTCGCCTGCGCTGAGGGTGTCTGTCGTGCGTTCGATCCGCTGGGCATCGAGGCCCAGCAAGGCAAGGCGTGTGCGCAGATCGTGCAGTGCCGCGCCCGGATTGGCCCGCTGCAGGGCATCCAGCGCGCTGCCTGATGACGGCAGCGCACGCAGGTGCTGGTCCAGCAGGGCGGACGGTACCGCGACCTCCACGGCACCGCTGCGTGGCGACAGCTGGCCGGCCAGCACGCGCAGCAGGGTCGACTTGCCACTGCCGTTATCACCGACCAGGGCCACGCGCTGGCCGCGCTGCAGGACAAGATCCAACGGCTCGGCGCAGCCGTTTGGCAGCACCAGCATTTCCAACCGGGCGACGCGTTGGGTGCCGTGGCCCGCATCCGGCGCGAAGGCCATCAGCTCGGCCGCGCGTCCCACGCTCGCCGCTGCCGTGCGCAGGCGCTCCGCACTGCCGGCCAGACGCTGCTGCTGCAGCTGCGCGTTGCGCCCGGCGCTGGCCTGCGCCCGTTGTTTCTGCAGGCCCAGCAGGATGGGAGCCTGGTTGGCATCGCGCGCGCTGCGCTCGCCCCGCGAATGCCGCTGCTGCGCGCGTTCGTGTTGCTCGCGTGCCTGTCGTTGCTGTTGGCGATGCGCGTTGCGGGCATGGTCCAGCTGGGCCTGCGCCGCCGCCGCTTGGGTCGCCTTGGCCTGCACGAAGTCCGCATAGCCGCCACCGAACCGATGCAGGCCAGCGCCATCCAGTTCGACGATGCATTCCATGTGGTCCAGCAGTGCGCGGTCGTGACTGATGACGATCAGTCCACCCCGCCAGCGCGCCAGCTGGGTCTCCAGTTCGCTGCGCCGACGCGCATCCAGATGATTGCTGGGCTCGTCCAGGATCAACCAGTCGGCACCGCTGGCCCAGGCGCCGGACAGCGCGACCTGCATTGCTTGGCCGCCGCTGAGGCGGGCCGCCGGTTGCTCCGGATCCAGGTCATCCGGCAGGCCCTGTTGGCGCCACTGCTGCTGCAGCCGCTCCGGCAGGTCCCAGCGATCATCGACGGTGCTGAAATCCGCCGGGTCGACGCTGCCGGCGCTGATGCGTGCCAGGGCGGCCAGCACCTCTGCCATGCCCGCCAGTTCGCCCACGCTGCCCTGCACCGTGCCACTCAGCGCCGGCAGCAGGGTCACCCTTCCCTCACTGTGGCAGCGCCCGCTGCTGGGTTGAAGCTGCCCGGCGAGGATGCGTGCGAGCACGGATTTGCCCACGCCATTGGCGCCCACCAGGCCGGTCCGGATGGGGTCGAAGGTAAAAGACAGTTCGGAAAACACTGTGCGCCCATCCGACAGGCGACAGGTCACGCGATCAAGCGTGAGCGGATACGTGGTCATGCAGACCTCCAGCAGATGCCATCGACTCCCCCTGCGCGCAGGGGCGGGAAGATTCAGGCCGTCAGAAAGACGGGGGCATCAGTGGCGCATCGGCGTGGGACTCCAGAGTGAGGCTGGAATTATAAAGGCTCGGGCTGAATGGAACAGGCAACGGCGTGGCGCGTGCGGGATGGCTGACCCCGATCGCGGTATTACCGCTGCGCGTTCTGCATGTTTTCGCGGGCTGCGCCGTACAACGCGCGGCGGTGCTCGTGGAAGGCGATGAAATCATCGCGTTTGAGCGCCTTGGAGAACAGCCACCCCTGTCCGAATTCCACCTTGCGGCTGTGCAGGTAGGCCAGTTGCGCTTCGGTTTCCACGCCCTCGGCCACCACGAACAGGCCGAGCGTCTTGGCCATGTCGATGATGTGGCCGGTGACCGGACTGGTCGCGCTCTCGGTGCCGATCGCATCGATGAACGACTTGTCGATCTTCAACGCATCCAGCGGCAACTGCTGCAGGTACTGCAGGTTGGAATAGCCCACCCCGAAATCATCGATGGCCACCGCATGGCCGGCATGGCGGGCGGCGGTGATCACTGCACGTGCCCGCTCGATGTCCATGAAGCCGCGCTCGGTGGCTTCCAGCCAGATCTGCTGGTTGGCGATGCCGGTGCCGGCCAGCTTGCTGGCGATCACCTTCAACGCGCGCCCGCTGATCATGTCCTCCGGTGCGAGGTTGATGGCGATGTGCGCGCTGCGATCGCCCACCAGCAAGTGCTGCATGTCCGCGATCACGCGTTCGATCACCATGTCGGTGATCGCTTCGACCAGTCCGCTTTCTTCGGCCAGCGGAATGAACAGATCCGGGCGCACCTCGGTGCCGTCGGCACGGCGCCAGCGGATCAGGGCTTCGGCGCCCACGCAGATGCCGGTCTCCAGTTCGATGATCGGTTGATACACCACGTAGAGTTCGTTGCGGCGCAGCCCCTGCACCAGCCCGCCATGCAGCGAAAGACGGCGGCGAGACAGCCACAAGGCACCCCCGGCACACCCCGCCGCGAGCAGGATCCCCAGCGGGAAGAAACGCCAGAACTGGCCGACGAAAATGTCGCGCAGGCGGCCGCGTGGGGCCACGACGATCGCCAGCCATTCTTCGCTGCGCGCGGTGGCGAACAGATCACGGTCGTCCATGCCGCTGCGGGGATCGCGCAGCAGCGACTCCAGCAGGTCGTGGCGCGCCAGTGACTGCTGCGCGATCAAGCGGCCATCCGGGGTGGCGATGGCCAGGCGCAGGTCCTGCGCGGCGACGAGGTCGACGAAGTGACCCGGATCCATCAGGGCGTCGTACTGGCCCAGCCGCAGTGACAGCATCCGGCGTCCGTAGGCGGCACGCGGCTGCACGTCCAGCTGCAGCGCGGCGCCATCGGCGGTGGTGTGGTCCGGCGTGCCCCAGGCGATGCTGCCGTCAGATGGCCCCCAGGAGGTGCAGCGCATGCGCCCGTCGACGAAGTAGCCGATCTGGTCCACCGATGACGTGGTCACCACCTTGGATTGCATGCGATGAATGTGTGCAGGGCTGCACGGGACCAGGTCATCGGCCTGCATCGACTGCAATGCCGACAACGCCTGCGCATAGGAGCGCTCGGCACGCTGCAGCGTGCGCTGTGCGGTCTCCTGCAGGTCATCCTGCGCCAGCGTCACCGCCTGCTGCCAGCTCAACCAGGTCATCAGGGCCATGGGCACGACGGCGGCCAGGGCGGCCACTGCGGTCATGATGAGCAGGGTGCGGGTGCGGGTCATGGGAGGCCGGTGACGGAGGTCGAAGAACTCGGCCGGGCCCGCGCGCAGGCTGCCTTGTCGGCAAGCGTAACGGAATGGACGGGCCACCGGTGATCTGCGCAGACCGAGGTCCGTTTCCCTGCAGGCGGCGCATCCGCCCCCGCAGCAGCAAGGGGTTGAAGGCGACATGCGCCACTTTCACTGCCGGTTCGCGGTGGCAGGCTGACCATCGCGGCCCGCCCCCCGCCTTGTGACCCGCGATGCCCTTGCCTTTCCTGCTGTGCATCGTGCTGCTCTGCCTGGCCAGTGGGTCGGTGCAGGCCCGCACCGTGTACCGCTGCGTGCAGGGCAACACGGTCAGCATGGCCACCGCGCCCGAACCGGGATCGCGCTGCACGCCCAAAGAGATCGATGACAGCGCCGTCCAGGCACCGAACCTGTGGGGCAACATGGGGGTGTTCAGTGGCACGTTGTACGAGCGCGAGCAGGACGGGCGCCTGGTGTATTCCACCCGCAACCAGCCCGGATCGACGGTGTATCTGAAATTCACCGTGGCCACGCCGCCGGGCGAGCCGGCGCACGAGGGACTGGGGCGCGTGGGTGCCGCGCAGTTGGCCCCGCATGCGCGCCAGTTCAAGGCTGCCGCGAAGGCGACCGGCGTGGACGATGCGTGGTTGCGCGCCATCGCCCACGCGGAGAGCAATTTCGATGCAGCGGCGGTGTCGCCGAAGGGCGCCCAAGGGGTGATGCAGCTGATGCCCGAGACGGCGCGCGACTACGGCGTGGTGGATCCGCTGTCGGCGGCGCAGTCCATCGACGGCGGTGCCCGCCACATGCGCGCGCTGCTGCGCCGCTACAACGGTGACCGGGTGCTGGCCGCGGCGGCCTACAACGCGGGCATCGGGGCGGTGACGCGCTACAAGGGTGTGCCGCCGTACGCCGAGACATTGGCCTACGTGGACAAGGTGATGGCGTTGTACGCGCGCTATCGCGAGGCGATGGGCATCCGGACCGAGGTGCCCGCGCGCTGATACTGCGCGGTCGTCTTGGCGTGTGCGTGGGCAGCCGGTATCGTCGCCCGTTGCACATGACGAAGGACGCCGATGGCACGGATGCGATGGATGTTGGGCATGGCCGCGTTGACGGCCGTCGCCGTGGCCGCGACCTTCCTGCCGCGCGAGTCTGCGGTGCCCGTGCCGGTCGGGCCGGCCGCCACCCCGCTGGGCTGGACGGCGCAGATAGAAACGCTGGCCGGTGAGGGGGTGCCGGGTGACCGCGATGGCGCGGCGGCGCAGGCGCGGTTTTCCGACCCGTACGCGCTGCTGGCCCTGGATGACGGCAGCGTGCTGGTGGCCGATGCCGGTGACAGCAATCGCATCCGGCGGCTGCGTGCGGACGGCGTCGTCGAAACCGTGGCCGGCAGCAGCGAGGGCTTCGTCGACGGGCCCGCACACCAGGCACGCTTCCATACCCCATCGGCGCTGGCACGCGATGCGGCCGGCGTGGTCTATGTCGCCGACACCGGCAACCATGCGATCCGCAGGATCGGTCTGGACGGCCAGGTCAGCACGTTGGCTGGCGGTGTCCGGGGCTTTGCCGATGGCCCGGCCGCACAGGCGCGCTTCGATGCGCCGATGGGCGTGGCCGTGGACGCCGCCGGCAATGTCTATGTCGCCGATACCTGGAACGACCGCATCCGGGTCATCGGTGTCGACGGTGACGTGCGCACGCTGGCCGGCGATGCCGGCCCCGCGCACGTGGACGGTTTTGCGGGGGCGGCCCGCTTCGACACGCCGGTGGCGCTTGAATGGGACGGGCACGGTGCCTTGCTGGTGGCTGATTTCTATAACAACGCGATCCGTCGGGTCCGCATGGACGGGCAGGTCGACACCGTGGTGGGCGCCGGCAGTGTGATCAACGGGCCGCTCGGCCTGGCACGCACGCATGATGATGTGCTGTATGTCGGCGACCGTGCCGGCCGCATCGTCCAGGTATCGCCTGCGGGCCACCAGATCGCATTGGTGGGGACCGGGGCGGTAACGCGGCTGGCCCGGCCCAGTGGCGTGGCGGTCGCCGCCGACGGCAGCCTGCGCGTGGCCGATGCGGCTGCCGGGCGGCTGCACCGCATCGTGCCGCTGGCCCCCGGTGAAGCGCTTGCGCCGGCGTTGGTCGGCCCGGCGGTGGATGCGCCGCTGCCGCGCAGCGAAGGGCGCTGGCCGCTGGCGCCGCAGGACGGCTGGCATGAAGTGGTGGGCACGCTGGGCGAGGTACGCGGCAACTTCCGCGGCGAGAGCCGGCACCACCTGCATGATGGATTCGACGTGCGCGGTGACGTCGGCCAGACCGTGCTGGCGATCGCCGATGGCAAGATCGATACGCCGCTGGCGAGCTGGTCGGTGGGCGGGCAGGCGGAGGGACTGGCCGTGGGCACGCTGCGTTACCTGCACATGCGGGTGGGGCGCGATCCGCGCGGCCAGCCGTTCGACGAACGCTGGCAGCAGCTGTTCGACAGCGAGGGCACGCTGGAGCGGATACGGCTGCGGCGTGGCACGCGCATCCACGCCGGTGACCGGCTGGGCAGCATCAACAGCCAGGCCCACGTGCACCTGAGCGTCGGCAGCAGTGGCTTCGAGCGCAACGCCGCCCTGTTGGGTTTTACCGGCTTCGTGGATCGCGTGCCGCCGCGCATCACCGATGTGGCGCTGCTGGATGATGCGGACCAGCCGCTGCAGCGCGACGCGCAGGGACGCGTGCCGGTACCGCGCGGTGGGCGTGGTGTGCAGATCGTGGTGGAGGCCTGGGACCAGGTGGATGGCAACCTGCCTCGCCGTCGTCTGGGGTTGTATGCGGTGGGGTACCAGGTGCTGGATGCTGCGGGCGTAGCGCTGGCCGGGTATGAGCAACCGCGCTGGAACATCGTGTTCAATCGCATGCCGCCGCAGCAGGCGGCGGTTCGCGTGGCGTATGCACCGGACAGCGGCGTCACCGTACACGGCAGCGCCGTCACCCGCTTCCGCTACCTGGCCAGCAACACCGTGCGCGACGGGCTGATGCAGCAGGGACGCTGGCGGCCCGATGGCCTGCCGCCGGGCGAGTACGTGATCCGCGCGCACGCCCGCGACCACAGCGACAACGCAGCAGTGGGCCCAAGCGACCTGCGCGTGGTGGTGCTGTAGAAACGGCGCGCGGCGGGGGGGGGGGTAGAGCCGACTTTAGTCGGCTGCGCTGCTGGCAGAGTGAGGTAGAGCCGACTTCAGTCGGCTGCACCTCAAATGCAGCCGACTGAAGTCGGCTCTACCTCGTTGCGCCCGAAATGCAGCCGACTGAAGTCGGCTCTACCTCTCGGCTCTACCTCGCGCCGACGCGCTCGCGCTCGACGTCAAGATCCTGCAGCGGGCGTACTTCGATGCTGCCGAACCGTGCCCACGGAAACCCCTGTGCGATGCGCATCGCGGCATCCGCGTCGGGGGCCTGGATCAGGTTGAAGCCCGCCAGCAATTCGTGGGTTTCGGCGAACGGTCCATCGACGATGCGCTGCTGCGTGCCGCGGATGCGCAGTGTTCTGGCTTCTTCCACCGGTTGCAGTTTCTGCGAGGCCAACAAGGTGCCCTGTGCCTGCAGCGCGTCCGCGTGCTGCAGGCAGTCGCGCATCAATGCGTCGAACTCGACGCTGGGCAGTGCCTGCAGCAGGACGGGGTCGATGTAGATCAGAAGCGCGTACTGCGGCATGGGCGAAGTCCAGGGCGGCCAGGCGCCCATGATGGACCCGATCCGGGCCTTCCCATGTTGCGACGCCGCAGGGTGCCGATGCGTTGGCTGTAGGAATCTGCGCCCGGCGTGTCGATTCCACGCGCTCTGGTTCGTCGTCATGATGAAGGCCCGGCAGAACCGGTGCCACGCGCGGAGCACGGTCATGAAGGTGATGGTCCTGGTGAAATCCAACCCCCGGATCGAGGCGGGCGAGATGCCCAGCCACGATGCACTGGAAGCGATGGGGACGTTCAACGATGCGCTGGTCAAGGCCGGCGTACTGCTGGCGGGCGAGGGGCTGCATGCCAGTGCGCGGGGACACCGGCTGCGCTTCAACGGGGCGGCGCCGCAGGTGCAGGCGGGGCCGTTTGCCGACCCGCATGGCCTGGTCGCGGGCTTCTGGCTGTGGCAGGTGCGGTCGATGGACGAAGCGCTCGAGTGGGCGCGGCGTGCGCCCTTCGTCGAAGGGGATGAACTGGAGCTGCGCCCGGTGATGAGCGAAGAGGACTTCGGTGAAGCCTTCACCCCCGAGCTGCGCGCGCAGGAGCAGCATCTGCGCGACGTGTCTGCCGACCGTTGAAACGCCGGAGAATCCACATGAAACTGATTCCGTTCCTTGATTTCAACGGCCAGGCACACGACGCGATGGCGTTCTATGCGCACGCGCTGGGTGGTGTGGTGACGTCCGAGATGACCTACCGCGATATGCCGCCCTCCGACGGCCCGGGCTGCAACGAGATGCCGGTGGACACCCTGGACCGCGTCGCCCACGCGCAACTCGACGTCGGCGGCGCGACCCTGATGGCGGCGGACGGACCCAGCGCGGGAAATGCGGGAGGCACCACCATCAACGTGGAGGTGACCTCCATCGAGGAAGCCGAGCGGGTCTTCGCTGCACTGGCCGCAGGCGGCACCGTCCACATGCCCTTGGCGGAGACATTCTGGGCGCACCGCTGGGGCATGCTGCACGACCGCTACGGCAAACCGTGGATGGTCAATTGCATGAAGACACCGCACGCGGCATGACGGGGATGCAGCAACGGCTGGAGACCCTGTGGCGCATGGAATCGCCCCTGCTGATCGCCCGCTGCGCGCGGCTGCTCGGCGGTGACATCGGCCGTGCCGAGGAGCTGGTGCAGGACGTCTGGCTGGTGGCCTTTGAGCGCTGGCCAGTGGAGGGCATGCCGGACAACCCTGGAGCCTGGCTGATGACCGCGACGCGCAACCGTGCCATCGATGTGCTGCGTCAGCATCAACGCGTGGCCGAGCAGCACGCGCGCTGGGGGGAGGTGCTGCATCCGGCGAGCCCGGTGGCGCCGGATGACAGCGAGGCCCTGGTCGATGACATCGGCGATGACCTGCTGCGGCTGATGTTTGTCGCCTGCCACCCGCAGTTGCCCGCGGACGCGCGGATCGCCTTGACGCTGCGCCTGCTGGGTGGACTGACCACGCAGGAAATCGCGCGTGCGTTCCTGCTGCCCGAACCGACGATTGCGCAGCGCATCGTGCGGGCGAAGCGCACACTCGCGCAGCACCAGGTGCCCTTCGACGTGCCGCGCGCGGCCGACCTGCCTGCGCGGGTGGGGGCGGTGCTGGAGGTGATCTACCTGGTGTTCAATGAAGGCTACGCTGCCAGTTACGGCGAGGATTGGATGCGCCCGGCCCTGTGCGAGGAAGCCCTGCGGCTGGCGCGGATCCTGGCGCAGCGGATGCCTGGCCATGCGTCGATCCATGGGTTGCTGGCGTTGATGGAACTGCAGGCATCGCGCAGCGCGGCACGTTCCGATGGCGCTGGCGCGCCGGTCCTGCTCGAGCAGCAGGACAGGTCGCGCTGGGATCGGCTGCAGATCGCGCGGGGCCTGGCGTCGCTGCAGCAGGCGCATTCGCTGAGGGGCCAGGAAGACCCGTACGTGCTGCAGGCGGGAATCGCGGCGTGCCATGCCCGCGCGCTGGCGCCGGAGGACACCGATTGGGCCGGGATCGCCACGCTGTACACCCGGCTGCTGCAGGTCCAACCGTCGCCGGTGATCGCCCTGAACCGGGTGGTCGCGATTTTGCGCGCAGACGGTCCCTTGGCTGCGTGGGGTCTGCTGCACCCCCTTCTGGACGAACCTCGCCTGCAGCAGTACGCGCCGTTGTGGGTGGTGCGCGGGGAAGTGTTGTCTCGACTGGGCAGGAACGACGACGCACGCGCAGCCTTCACCCACGCCGCTTCGCTGACCGGCAACGAGCGCGAACGGATCCTGCTGCTTGGAAAAGCGGGGGCGGGGGGGTAGAGCCGACTTCAGTCGGCTGCAACGCGGGCGGAGTGAGGTAGAGCCGACTTCAGTCGGCTGCACTACTGGCGGAGTGGGGTAGAGACGACTTCAGTCGGCTGCGTCGGCAAAGCAGCCGACTGAAGTCGGCTCTACCACCCCCGCTTCCCCTCCTCCCCGTTTTTTAAGCGGCTACACTCGGGGGCTTGTCGCAATCCCTGCTGGAGAGAGCAATGAAGCGTGTAGTGATGACTGTGCTGGCCCTGTCGGTATCAGGTGCGTTGATGGCGGCGACGCCCAAATTCGATGGCGCGCGGATCTCTGCTGATGTCCGCGAGCTGGCATCGGATGCCTACGAGGGTCGTTCGCCGGCCACTGCCGGGGAAACCAAGACGATTGAGTTCCTCAGCAAGCAGTTCGCTGCGGCGGGCTTGCAGCCGGGCGGTGACCTGCAGGACGGCAAGCGCTTGTGGACCCAGGCGGTGCCGCTGCTGAAGGGAGACATCGTGGGCACGCCGCAGTTGGCGTTGCATCAGGGCCAGAAGACGCTTCCGCTGGAGCAGGGCAAGCAGATCGCGGTGCGCGCGGCCATGAATGGTGCCGACAAGGTCGCCATCAGCAAGGCGCCGCTGGTGTTCCTGGGCTACGGCGTGAAGGCGCCGGAGAAGAACTGGGACGATTTCAAGGGCGTGGACCTGAAGGGCAAGATCGCCGTCGTACTGATCAACGACCCGGACTTCGAGACCGGCCAGGGTGACTTCGATGGCAAGGGCATGACGTACTACGGTCGCTGGACCTACAAGTACGAAGAGGCTGCCCGACAGGGTGCGCTCGGCGTGCTGATCGTGCACGAGACCGCACCGGCGTCGTACGGCTGGGCCACCGTGGCTGGCTCCAACACCAACACCATGTTCGACGTGGTGCGTGACGATCCGGCCGGCAGCCATCCGCTGCTGGAAGGCTGGATCCAGCGTGATCTTGCGGTGGACCTGTTCCGCTCGGCGGGACTGGATTTCGAGGCGTTGAAGAAGCAGGCGCAGCAGCGTGACTTCACCGCGGTGCCGCTGACCGGTGCCAGCCTGGATGCGAATTACGAGGTGAAGACCGAAGTGATCACCTCGCACAACGTGGCCGCGCGCCTGGAAGGCAGCAAGCACCCGGATGAAACCGTGGTGTACAGCGCGCACTGGGACCATATCGGCGTGGGCGAGCCCGATGCCCGCGGTGACCGGATCTTCAACGGCGCACTGGACAACGCCAGCGGCACCGCCGCCTTGATCGAGCTGGCGCGTGGCTACGCCAAGGCCCCCAAGCCGAAACGTTCGGTCTTGTTCCTGGCGGTGACCGCCGAAGAGAAGGGGTTGCTGGGCTCGGAGTACTACGCCACGCATCCGCTGTATCCGCTGGAAAAGACCGTGGCGGTGATCAACATGGATGGCATGGCGCCCTTCAGTCCGTCGCGTGACTTCGGCATTTACGGTTCGGCGCGCTTCGAGCTGCTGGACCAGTTGAAGGGCGTGGCCCAGCGCTGGGACATCCGCTACACCCCGGACCCGAAGCCGGAAGCCGGCCTGTTCTTCCGCTCGGATCACTTCCCCTTCGCCAAGCGCGGCGTGCCGGCGCTTTCGTGGTCGGCGGGGCAGGACTGGGTGGACGGTGGCGTCGCGGCGGGCAAGAAGGCGTCTGACGATTACACCGCCAAGCGCTACCACCAGCAGGGTGACGAGTGGCAGCCGGACTGGAAGTTCGCCGGCGCCGCACGTGACCTGGAGGTGCTGTACACGCTGGGGAACGAACTGGCCAACTCACGCGACTGGCCGAATTGGGACGCTGCCGAAGCGTTCCGCACGGTCCGTGACCAGAGTGCCGCGCAGCGCCGCTGAGGCAGCGGCTGGGTAGCGCCGGGCCATGCTCGGCGTGGTTGACCAACGGCGCCGCCGGCTGACGGCCAGCGGCCGTCGCTGCCAAGGCGGGATTCGTCGCCTGATTCCCGGCGTTCGTCGCCGGGTGCTTGCCGTGGCGGGCCGGCGCACTATGCTCGGCCCATCCCATCGCCAAAGGCACTCCCGTGTTCGCCAGCGTTTCCCTGATCTTCCGACATCTGCTGGCCTGGGCCGCTGCGCTGGTCGTGGCGGGCATGGTGTGGAGTGGCATCTTCAGCGGCATGGAAGACGGCCCGGGCTGGGTGTTCGGCCTGCTTGCGATGTTCCTGATGCTGTCCGCACTGGGCAGCGCGATCACCCACGTGCGCCGGGTGTGGCTGATCACCGGCAAGCTGGATGGGAGCACGCTATCCAACCGCCAGCGGCGGCAGATCGAACTGCCCCTGGATGCCGGACCGGCCTTCCTGCTGCTCGAGCGCGCCATCGCCGAGTTGCCGCGTGTCGAGGACATCGAAAGTTCTGCCGGTAGCCTGCAGGTGCGTGCCTATGTACGGCGCGTCGATCCGTGGAATGGTCGCCAGCCCTCTCGCTGGAACCTGCCCGCGCGTCTGGCGATCAAGCGCAACAGCGTGCTGGCCACGGTGACGCCGGGGCAGGGAACGAGCACGGTCACGCTTTTGTTCGAGCCCGACGCGGGCTGGTGGGCCGATCTGCTGGCGCTGGACGAAGGCAGCAACTTCGAGAACGCCGAAGCGCTGACCCGCGCCGTCAGCGGCCGCGTGGCCGACCAGCGGCGCGACGAACAAGCGGCAGCCGAGCAGACCCACGTGGAGAAAGAACTGTCGGTCGCGCGCTTGAACCTGCTGCATGCGCAGGTGGAACCGCACTTTCTGTACAACTCGCTGGCCAATGCGCAGGTGCTCACCCGCACCGATCCAGCGCGTGCCGACCAGATGATCGGCCACCTGATCCAGTACCTGCGCAGCTCGCTGCCGAGCATGGAAGAGTCGGTGTCCACCTTGGGCGTGGAGCTGGAGCGCACCCGTGCGTACCTGGAGATCCTGCGTATCCGGATGGGCGCACGGCTGGGCGTTGAAGTGCAGGTGCCCGATGCGTTGCAGGGCGTCCGGCTGCCGGCGATGGCGCTGCAGACGCTGGTGGAGAACGCGATCAAGCACGGCCTGGAACCCAAGCCGGGCGGTGGCACGATCTGGATCATCGCGCGCGCCTTCGATGACCATGTCACGGTGACCGTGGCCGACGATGGGCTTGGCTTCGGCCATGGCACCAGCGGCACCGGCATCGGGCTGAAGAACCTGCGCGAGCGCCTGCGCCTGACCTGCGGCGAGCAGGCCGGTGTAGCGATCGTCACCAATTTCCCCAGCGGCGTCGCCGCCACCATGATGTTGCCGCAGGCCCCGAAGGACGCCGCTCATGCCGCTTGACGCGTTGATTGCCGAAGACGAAGAGCTGCTGCGCGCCGCCTTGGTGGAGCAACTGCAGCGGTTGTGGCCGGAGCTGCGCATCGTCGCCGAGTGCGAGGATGGCGCCACGGCACTGGAACAACTGGCCGAACGCCAACCGGACATCGCGTTCCTGGACATCCGCATGCCGGGTATCAGCGGCATCCAGGTGGCACGCGCGCTGGCCGAACTGAGCCCGCGCACGCAGGTGGTGTTCGTTACGGCCTACGACCAGTACGCCATCGATGCGTTCGAACAGGGCGCGATGGATTATCTGCTCAAGCCGGTAAGCGATGAGCGCCTGCTGGCGACGCGCGAGCGCATCCTGGCGCGGCTGCCGTCGGCACGCCACGACGATGCCGTGCTGGAGCGGCTGCTGCAGCGATTGGGCGCCCCAGCGGAGCGTGCAGACGTACCGCCACTGGCATGGATTACCGCAAGCAATGGACGTGACACGGTGCTGATCATGCTGGAGGACGTGGTGTATTTCCGCGCAGACAACAAATACACCACGGTGGTGACCGCCGACGGCGAGAGCCTGCTGCGCACCCCATTGCGGGAGCTGGTGGCGGCGTTGGATCCACAGCAGTTCCGCCAGGTGCACCGGTCCACCATCGTCAACATGAAAGCCGTTGCCGCGGTGAGCCGCGACGATACCGGGCGGGGCGTACTGCGCCTGCGCGAACGCTCCGAAACACTCACCGTCAGTCAACCGTTCATGAGCCTGTTCCGCGGCATGTAAGCCGCGGCAGGCCACTAGGGAAGGGCCATGCCATGCGTTTTCTCACTACGATAATGAGTTGCCTGCTGTCCTTGTTCGGCTGCCATGACAAGGTGACCACGACCTCGATCACCCGCATCAGCGCGCACGGCATGGACCAGCTGTTCAGTCGCACGTCCGTGCGTACGGACGGCGCGTGGTTCGAGTGCGTGAGCAGTGACAGCGGCCGCTGCTACTACCAGGTATTCCAGGAGGCCTGCGATGGGCAACAACAGCATTGCGAACGCAGCGCCCTTCAGCAGTTCGACGTCCGCGCCGGCCAACGGCAGAAGCACGCCAGCCTACCGCCGGGATTCAAGAGCTGCGTAGCCACCACCCCCGCCGCCCGCTGCCAATGACGACAAAAAAGGGACGGAGGGGATTAAGTCGATTTCAACCCGTAGGGGCCAGAAACGACTTAATCCCCTCCGTCCCCTTTTTTTGGGTTCAGAAGGCGGGTTGCAGGGTGAGGTCGCGGTGGCTGGTGGTCTGGCCGACGTGGTTCAGGCGGCCAACCAGTTCGGTGTGCTGTTTCATGCGGCCGATCTCGGACATGATGCGGATGTCCTCGTGGCGCAGTTCGCGTTTCTCGGTTACGGACTGCTTGTAATCCAGCACTTCCGGGTAGTGTTCGGCCATTCCGAGTGCGTCGGCCACGCATTCCACGCTGTCGGCGCTGGAGGTGATGCGGGCGCGGCTGTTGAAGGCTTTCATCCAGCGTTCGAACCCGGCTTGCTGGTCGAACATGTTCGCCATGAACCAGATCACGAACAGGATCGATACCCAGGAGCCGATGATGATCACGACGCGGGTGAAGGTGATATGGAAATCATCCCGCCAGAGGTAATTGGCGATCAGCCCGAGGATCAGCAACGATGCGGCCTGCCAGCCGACGATGGAGGCGATCAGCCATTGGCTTTTCGCCTGGGCCAGCACGGCCACCTCCTGGCGGATCTGCTGCTCGCTGAGACCACGCCAGTGGGCAACCTGTTTTTCGAACGGGCTGTGGTACAGCTCGTTGTCGCGCAACAACAATCCTAGACCTTTGAACAAAGCAATCATGGCGGGCTCCCTGTTGGAACGTGCGGCGATGCATTGACCGGTGAGGCGGGTTCAGTTCTAGCACTTCCAGCGAGGCGCGCAATAAAGGGAATGCGAAGGCGCGGACGCATACGCGGATGAATACGGAAAGGCACACACCCCTTGGTGCGCCGCAGCATCGATCTGACGGCCTGCGACAAGATGTCGCACTGCAAATCGTGCTGCGCGCGCACATGGTCATGGCCGCGTCCGACTTTCACAGGGCATGGGGCGTCGACTGGCCGACAATGGGGCCAAATCGCGCAAGCCGCGCCACTGCCAGGTCCCCCGATCGCGCCATGCCCTCTTTGTTTTCGCCACTGACCGCGCCTATCCGCCGCTGGGTGATGGATGCCTTTCCCCGGGGACAGAGCGGGATCGACTACGACCATCCGATCGGGGACCCAGGCTGGTTCGGGCCGGACAGCGTCACTTGGCGGGTCCATGCCGAACTGCCGTCGATGCTCGCCGGCGGGCTCTGTGCCCTGATGCTGCAGGCGCTGCATCCGCGTGCGCTGGCGGGGGTGTACGACCACTCCAACTTCCGCGAAGACCTGGTCGGGCGCCTGCGCCGGACCACGGCGTTCGTCGCGGGCACGACCTATGCCCCCACGGCGGAAGTCGACACGCTCGTGGCCCGGGTGCGCCGGATCCATTCAAGCGTGCGCGGCAGCGTGGAGGGTGTGCCCTACGCCGCCGATGACCCGCAGTTGCTCACCTGGGTGCATGTGACCGAGGCCTATGGCTTCCTGCAGGGCTTTCGTCGCTATGGACGGGCGATGCCCGACGCAATGGTTGATCGCTACTACGATGAGTTCCGGCGTGTCGCCGAAGCATTGGGGGCGAGGGATGTGCCGCGTAGTGCAGCGGAAGTGGATGCGTTCTTTGCGATGCAGCGGCCGCAGTTGCGCCTGGATGCACGGGCGCGCGAGGTGTTGCAGGTGCTGTCTGCGGTGAAGTTGCCCGTGCCGGTGGCAGGACTGTCGCGGGATGTGTTCATGGGCGCGGGGGTGGCGTTGTTGCCGGAGTGGGCAAGCGAGCTGCTGGAGCACGGCACGCGGCAGCGGGTCCAGGCACAGGCATCGATGCGGCTGTTGCAGGGGGCGGCGCCGCTGTTCCGGCGTGCGCTTCCGGACGGATTGGCGAGTCGGGCGTGCGCGCGGGTGGGTGTTGAAGTGGCGCAGTTGCGGCGGTGGCCGGCGGGCCTGTAACGGCCCACCGGTGCGCTCGCCGAGCATGGCTCGGCATTACCAGGTCTTACCAGACTTTGACGCGCTTGTCGGGCGCCAGGTAGAGCTTCTGGCCTTCCTTTACGTCGAATGCGGGATACCAGGCGTCGATGTTGCGTACGGTCAGTGCGCGGAACTGGCCCGGTGCATGCACGTCGGTCAACAACGAATTGCGCAGGGCCTGCTCGCGGCTCTTGCTGCGCCACGCCTGGGCGAAGCCGAGGAAGAAGCGCTGATCGGGCGTGAAGCCTTCCAGCGTCTGTCCCGGCTTGCCCTGCAGCGAGAGCTGGTAGGCATCGTAGGCGGTGCCCAGACCGGCCACGTCGGCGATGTTCTCGCCCAGCGACAGGCGGCCATTGACGTGCACGCCGGGGAAGGGCTCGTAGCTGCTGAACTGCGCGGCCAGCGCGTCGCCCGCTGCGTTGAATTTCTGCAGGTCCTGCGGCGTCCACCAGTTGTGCAGGCGGCCGGTGTCATCGAACAGCGCGCCCGCGTTGTCGAACCCGTGGCTGATCTCGTGGCCGATCACCGCACCGATGGCGCCGTAGTTCACGGCATCGTCGGCGGCGCCATCGAAGAAGGGCGGCTGCAGGATCGCCGCCGGGAACACCAGGCGGTTCTCAAGCGGCACGTTCATCGCGTTGATGGTCTGCGGCAGCATCGCCCACTCGCCGTGGTCCGGTGCCTTGCCCAGCTTGGAAAGATTGCGCTGGTACTCGAACTGTTCGGCGCGCTGCGCATTGCCCAACGGATCATCCCGCTTCACCTCCAGGCCGCTGTAGTCACGCCACGTCTCCGGATAGCCCATGCCCACGGTGAGTCCGGCAACCTTGGCCTTGGCACTGGCCTTGGTCTGCGGTGACATCCACTCCAGGCCATCGATGCGCTTGGCGAAGGCGGCGATGATGTTCTTCGCCATCGCGTCGGCGCGTTCTTTGGTCTTGGCGTCGAAGTGCTTTTCCACGTAGCGCTTGCCGATGGCTTCGCCCACGGCGTGGTTGGCATCGTCCACCGCCCGTTTCCAGCGATCGCTCTGCTGCGGGGTGCCACTGAGTGCAGTGCCGTGGAAGGCGAAGCGCGCATCGGCGAACGTCTTCGGCAGGTAGGGCGCGGCCCGGTCCAGGGCGTGGAAGGTCAGGTAGTCCTTCCAGTCTTCAAGGGGTTCGGTGGCGACCAGTCGCGACAGGCCGGCGACGGCCTTGGGCTGCCAGACGATGAAATCCTGCTGCTGGCCCAGCCCGGAGGCCTCCAGGAACGCGGCCCAGTCCATGCCCGGTGCCTTCGCGCTGAAGTCTTCGCGGGTCCAGGGGTTGGCCCCCTTGGCGACGTCGTTGGTTTCTTCCTGGCTCACGTGGGCCTGGGCGATCCTGGTTTCCAGCGCCACGATGCGCTGCGCCTTCGCGGCGGGGTCGGCGACGCCGGCCAGCTTCAGCACCTGGCCTACGTAGTCCTGGTACTGCTTGCGCAACGCCGCCATGCGGCCATCGCCCAGGTAGAAATCACGGTCCGGCATGCCCAGCCCACCCTGCACGAGGTAAGGCGCGGTGCGCTCCGGCTGCAGCAGGTCGACCGACACCCACAACCCGAACAAGCGGTCGGTGTAGAAGTTCGTGGCGTTGAGCAGGTCCACGTCGGCGCGCACATCGGCACCGAGTGCGCGGGCCAACGCGGCCTTGTCGGCGAGCGCCTCGATCGCCTGCAACTGCGGCTGCACCGGGGCCAGTCCGCGCTGTTCGATGCCGGCCTCGTCCATGTAGGCCGCGTAGTAATCACCGATCAGCTTGTCTTCGCCGGTGGCCTGCGCATTGTTCGCCGCGCCTTCCAGGATGGCGCGCGTATCGGCCTGGGTTTTTTCAGCGATCACGTTGAAGCTGCCGAACCGCGAGCGGTCGGCCGGGATCTCGGTGTTCTTGACCCAGCTGCCGTTGGCGAAGTCGAAGAAGTTGTCGCCCGCGGCCACGCTGCGGTCCATGCCCGATGCATCGAAACCGAAGCTGCCCAGCTGTGCCTTGGCGGGAGCCTCGGCGGCGGCTTGCTGCTGGGGCTGTGGCGCATCGGCCGGGGTATCGCCACCGCAGGCCGACAGGGTCAGGGACAGGCTGGCGGCGATGGCCAGCAGCAGGGGAGAGCGGCGCAACCTGGGCATGGAATTCTCGAACGGCGGAAAAATACCAGTCTACTGCCTGCTACCGGGGCTGGTTGCAGTGGCAACCGTGCCGCAGCAGGGCGGCGCCTGTGCCGGATGTGGCTGAACGGGGGATGGTCCTCTTCCTGTCGTCATCTGCCTGATGCATGCTGCAAACCGGGGCCGGGCTGGGCGCGCTGCGCGCGACATCACCGGGAAACAACCAGGGCGGTCAAGAAAGTGCATCCGCGGCCGCTCTGGTCAGGATCACAGGAAGCGTTTTGCGCATGAGAGCAACTGCCCACCATTGGCAACGTTCGCACCGATGTCCGCACTGAGTCGCGCCTTGCTGCGCCCGCAGCGCGCCTTCCTGTGGGGCGGCGCGCTGCTGGGCGTTTTGTTCGGCGCTGGCCTGGCCACGATGCTGGCCAGCGATTTCCAGCGTCGCACAGACGTGGCGCAGCGCCAGAGCCGCACCTTGGCGGTGGGCAGCCAGCGCCTGTTATGGCTGGAGATGCGCAATCTGGAACGGGCGATGCATGGCATCGGGGCCGATGCGGCGCAGCTGTTCCGCAGCGTGCCGGCGCAGGCCCCTCAGTTGCTGGACCAGAACATCGCCGGCGTGCTGCACCGCCATGCCGAGCTCGACAGCATCGTGGTGGTGGACCAGCACGGGCGCGCGATCACCAGCGGAGTCGGTGACCTGCAGCTGCCGTTGTGGGTGGACGGCCAGCGCCGTGGTTCCGGCAGCGATCTGTACCTGGGTCCGCCGCAGCGTCGCGATGGACTGAACTGGGTGCTGCCGCTGGCGCTGCAGCTTGAGCAGGATCGCTGGTTGCTGGTGCGGCTGCACACCAGCGAACTGCAACGGATCATCAGCGGCCTGGATATCGGTAGCCAAGGCGTCGTATCGATCACCGACGTGGAAGGACACGTACTGGCCCGCGCGCCGGCGAGCGGCGACATCGTGGGGCAGCGCTTCGACCTGCCGCACCGGTCCGCGTTGGGCACCGATGCGGTGCACTCGCTTGGCGTGGAAACCAGCGCCATCGACGGGACAACCCGCATCTCGGCGATGAGCACGCTGCACCAGTATCCGCTGGCGGTGTATGCGGGATTGGGACGGCGCGACGTGCTGTCTGCCTGGTGGCCGTACCTGTACGCGGCATCGGCCATGTTCCTGCTGTACTGGGTGCTGCTGGGTGCCTTGGTGTGGGTGGTGCGTCGTACCAGCCGACGCCAGCTGGTGCTGGCCGAAGAGCTGCGCACTGGCCATGCCGAGCTGCTGCTGGCGCATCAGGTGGGTCGCGTATGCACCTGGTATGTCGATGAGGATGCCTGCCAGCTGCACTGGTCGCCGCTGGCGCGTGAGCTGTTCGGCGTGCCGGTGGACACCCTGCCGGTTTCGGATTTCTTCGCCCGCGTGCATCGCGAGGATGCGGGTCGCCTGCAGGCCGCCTTCGACAGCGCGTTTGCCGGTGATGCGGTATTGGATGAAGTGTTCCGCCTGGTGCTGCCCGGCGGCGAGATACGCTGGGTGAGCGCGCGCGGACGCCGCGTGGCGATGTCCGACCGGCAGCGGCGCGTGATCGGCGCGGTGACCGACATCAGCGAGCGGTACCAGGCCCGTGAGCGACTGGTACAGGCGGAGCGTCAGTTCCGCCTGCTGTTTGACCGCAATCCCGCGCCGTTCTGGGTGTTCGACCCGGACACGCTGCGCTTCATGGAGGTCAACCGCGCGGCGATCAGCCAGTATGGCTATACCCGCGAAGAGTTCCTCGGGATGAGCATCCTCGACATCCGCCCGCGCGAGGGCTGGGACGAGATCCGCGGCGCGATCGCCGATGCCCGCGTCGGCGAAGTACAGGATGCCAAGATCCGGCTGCACCAGCGCAAGGATGGCAGCGTCTTCGAAGTGCGCGCGCATCTGTCGCGGCTGGATTTCGATGGCCGTTCGGCGTGCCTGGTGTTGGCCGAGGACGTGAGCGAGCGGCTGGCCTACGAGCGCGAGCTTGCCTACCACGCCAGCCACCATCCGCAGACCGGTCTGCTCAATCCGCGCGCACTGGCGGCTGCACTGGACGACTGCGGCAGCGGCTACACCGTCGCCTTCATCCAGCTGCGCGGACTGCAGCTGGTGTCCGATGCGCTGGGGGGTGATATCGGGGATGCGGTGTTGCAGGCGATGGCCACGCGACTGGGTGGGCTGGGCGCGCGTTACGGCTGGCTGGCCTTCCAGCCGGGCGAGGACTTCGTGTTCGCCTTCCGCGATGGGCAGGAAACACAGAGCGCGCTGGACGCGTTGGTGCAGATCGTATCGGAGCCCGTGCGTGGCAAGGAGTCGCTGCATCAGTTCGAGCCGAGCGTAGGTGTGGCGGTGCATATCGCGGGCGATGGGCTGCAGGCCACGCAGGTGATCGGCATGGCCGCGCAGGCGGCACACAGTGCGCGCGCCGAGGGCGACGCGCTGGCATGGTTCGACCCCAGCGTGACCGCGCGATTGGCCGAGCGGCTGCGTTTGGCCGGGCGGATCCACAACGCGATCGACGCCGAATTCGAGCTCTATTTCCAGCCGATCTGTCATGCCGCCGATGGCACGCCGGCCGCGCTGGAGGCCTTGCTCCGCTGGCCGCAGGCCGATGGCAGCTTCATCCCGCCGGGCGACTTCATCCAGCTGTGCGAAGACACCGGCCTGATCCTGGCGCTGGGGCGCTGGGTGATCCGCGCGGCGGCGCAGGCGCAGCGGCAGCTGGTGGATGCCGGCTGGGGTGACTTGCCGATTGCGGTCAATGTGTCGGCGGTGCAGTTCTTCAACAGTGATCTGGTGGGTGAGTTCGCGCGCGCCATGCAGGAGTTCGGCCTGCGTCGCGGTGCGCTGCAGGTGGAGCTCACCGAGAGCAGCCTGATGCGCAAGCCTGCACAGGCGATGCAGACGATGCAGCGGCTGCACGAGCAGGGCATCTGCGTATCGCTGGATGACTTCGGTACGGGGTATTCGAGCATGTCCTACCTGCAGCACCTGCCGCTGGATATTTTGAAGATCGACCGCAGCTTCGTGGCGGATGTGGAAACCAATCCGCGCAATGCGTCGATCTGTCGGGCGCTGTTGTCGCTGGGGCACAGCATGGGCCTGACGATCATTGCGGAGGGCGTGGAAACCCCGGGCCAGCTGCAGTGGCTGGGCGCGCACGGCTGTGATCAGGTGCAGGGCTACCTGCTGGGGCGCCCGGCGCCGCTGGCGACGGTGATCGCGCAGCTGGATGCGGTGGAGGCCTGAGAGCGCGCAGGAGGGGGCGCGAAGGGCCCGCTGCGCTCGCCGACCATGGGTCGGCGCTACGGATGCTGGCCCCTCTGGTAGCGCCGAGCCACGCTCGGCGGAATCTTTCCGCCACCGGCCCGCTGCGCTCGCCGACCATGGGGCAGTATTGCGGTCACTGCTGGGACGGACCGGCTCGTCGGTCCTGTTTATCGCGTCGGCGGCCAGGCCTACGCTGGTCGCAGGTTTCCTGAGGCCCGCACCATGCGCCGTCTGCCCAGTCTGTACATCTCCCACGGTTCGCCGATGACGGCGCTGCAGCCGGGCCAGGTCGGCCTTCGCTTGGCGGAGCTGGCGGCCGACCTGCCACGGCCCCGCGCCATCGTCATCGCCAGTGCGCACTGGTTGAGTGACCTGCCGCGCGTCGGCGCGCATCCGCAGCCCCCGACGATCCATGATTTCGGTGGCTTCCCCGAGGCGTTGTACCGGATCCGCTACCCGGCCCCCGGCGACCCCGTGCTGGCTGCGCAGGTCCTGCAGAGGCTGCAGGATGCACACCTGGACGCACAGCTGGACGTGAGTCGCGGGCTGGACCACGGGGCGTGGGTGCCGCTGCGCCTGCTGTTCCCGGACGCGTCGATCCCGGTCGTGCCGATCTCGCTGCAACCGCAGCGCGGTCCTATGCACCAGCTTGCACTGGGCCGTGCCTTGGCGCCGCTGCGCGACGAAGGGGTGCTGCTCATCGGCTCGGGCAGCATCACCCACAACCTGCACGATTTCGGTACGTATCAGGATGGCAAGGAGGCGCCCTACGTGCGTCCTTTCATCAACTGGGTAGAGCAGCGCCTGGCCGCCAGCGATGTCGATGCCTTGCTCGACTACCGGCGCCAGGCCCCCTACGCGGCGCGCGCACATCCGACGGACGAGCACCTGCAGCCGCTGCATTTCGCCATGGGGGCGGCAGGGACGGGCGCGTTGGGCGCGCAGCGCATCGATGCCGGGATCGACGCGGGCATGCTGGCGATGGACCTCTACCGCTTCGACGGCGAGCGCAGCTGACGACCCGCGCACTCCCTCGCGCTCGCTCCGTATCTGCCGACCCGCACACGCTCCGCTTATGGGCGATATCAAATGGGTGTGCTAGTTTTTTCGCGTTAGTGGCGCTTGGCCTGTCGGCCATCCCTCCCCCCGCGCCGTCATCTGGATGATGCATGCATACCATTGAAGTCGTACTGGCGATGCTGGTCGCGGTAGTCGCCAGCGGCTACCTCGTCCGGGTCCTGCCGTTTTCGCTGCCGTTGCCGCTGGTGCAGATCGCGCTGGGCGCGGTGATTGCCGGGGTGTTCAACCGCGGCCATGACCTCGACCCGGACATGTTCTTCCTGCTGTTCCTGCCGCCGTTGCTGTTCCTCGACGGCTGGCGCATTCCCAAGCAGGGCTTGTTCCGCGACAAGGGCGCGATCCTGGAGTTGGCCTTCGGCCTGGTGGTGTTCACCGTGCTCGGGGCCGGCCTGCTGATCCACTGGATGATCCCGGTGATGCCGCTGGCCGTGTGTTTCGCATTGGCGGCGATCATCTCGCCGACCGACCCGGTGGCGGTCGGTGCGATCGCCTCGAAGGCACCCATTCCCAAGCGGCTGATGCACATCCTGGAGGGCGAATCGCTGCTCAACGATGCCTCGGGCCTGGTCTGCTTC
Source organism: Stenotrophomonas sp. CFBP 13725 (assembly GCF_014841935.1). Taxonomy (NCBI): domain Bacteria; kingdom Pseudomonadati; phylum Pseudomonadota; class Gammaproteobacteria; order Lysobacterales; family Lysobacteraceae; genus Stenotrophomonas; species Stenotrophomonas sp. CFBP 13725. Next base: position 34,314 of record NZ_JACYUV010000004.1, read on the forward strand.
CGCTTTGCCGTGGCCGCGGTGATGACCGGCAGCTTCTCGCTGGCGACCGCGTCGCTGACCTTCCTGTGGGTGGCCGTGGCCGGCCTGGCCGTGGGTGTCGCAGTGACCTTCGGGGTATCCACCTTCCAGCGCTGGTTGTGGCGGCGCTTCGGCGAAGAGCCGGGCGCGGCGATGCTGGTCAACCTGCTGATCCCGTTCGCGGCCTACCTGCTGGCCGAAGAGATCAACGCCTCGGGCATCCTCGCTGCGGTGGCCGCCGGCATCACCATGAGCTACGTAGAGCTGACGGGCCGCGTATCGGGCAGCATGCGGGTGCAGCGCTCGGCGGTGTGGAACATGCTGCAGTTCACCTTCAACGGCATCATGTTCGTGCTGCTGGGCGAGCAGCTGCCGGGCATCGTGGAGCGCGCCATCGAGACGATGGGCGAGAGCGGCCACCAGAATCCGTGGTGGCTGGCGGTGTATGTACTGGTGATCAACCTTGCGCTGATCCTGCTGCGTCTGTTGTGGGTATGGCTGTCGCTGCGCTGGAACCTGCTGCGCGCGCGTCGTCGCGGGCAGAAGCAGGGCGAAGCGCCCGGCTGGCGCATCGTGGTGGCGACCTCGGTGGCCGGCGTGCGCGGCGCGATCACCCTGGCCGGCGTGCTGACCCTGCCCTTGTTCCTGCCCAGCGGTGATCCGTTCCCGGCACGTGACCTGGTGATCTTCCTGGCCGCCGCGGTGATCCTGTTCTCGCTGATCGGAGCCAGCGTGGCGCTGCCGCAGCTGTTGAAAGGGCTGCAGTTGCCGGCCGATTCGGGTGAGCGAAAGGAAGAGGACGTGGCCCGCAAGCTGGCTTCGAAGGCGGCGCTGGCCGGGGTGGAGCGGATGCGGCAGCAGCTGGTGCTGAAGCAGACCACCGAGAACGTGCAGCTGTACAACGACGCCGCATCGCGGGTGAGCCTGCTGTACCAGCGCAATCTGGAAAAAGAGAACGGCCCCGATGTCGATCCGGAGAAGGTGCGGCGCATGGAGCGCGGCTACCGCCAGCTGCGTAGTGCCGGCTTGGTCGCCGAGCGCGAAGAACTGTTCCGGCTGACCCGGCGCGGGGTGATCTCCGACGAGATCTCACGCAAGCTGATCCGCAACCTGGACCTGCTGGAATCCCGGCAGCGGGAATGATCGGCCCCGGCCGCCGCTGCCTTTGGTAGAGCCGGCTTCAGCCGGCTGCCGTTGCGCTGGTCGCCGTTGCCCTGGTAGAGCCGGCTTCAGCCGGCTGCTGTTGCGCTGATCGCCGTTGCCCTGGTAGAGCCGGCTTCAGCCGGCTGCTGTTGCGCTGATCGCCGTTGCCTTTGGTAGAGCCGGCTTCAGCCGGCTGCTGTTGCGCTGATCGCCGCGCCTTTGGTAGAGCCGGCTTCAGCCGGCTGGTGTTGCCGATTGCCTGCGGTAGAACAGCCGACTGAAGTCGGCTCTACCCAGTCGGCTCTACCCCGTCGCCCCCCCCATGACCGCGATGCTCAGCCCTGCGGCTTCAGGTCCAGGAAGCGCACGTCGACGTTGCCTTTGATCTTCAGGGTCATCGGGTTGCCGCGGCGGTCACGGGCCTTGCCGGCCTGCACGCGGATCCAGCCTTCGCTGACCGAATACTCTTCAACGTCGGTGCGCTCGACATCGTTGAAACGCACGCCGACGCCGCGCTCCAGCGCCTGGGCGTCGTGATGGGGGCTGGCCGGGTTGATGGCCAGGTGGTCGGGAGGCGTATCGCTCATTGCAGGATTCACTGTGGCGGCCAACACGGCCGGCTTCATGCGGTAAAGGATACCCGGCCCGGCGGCGTGGCCCAATCCCGGTGCTTCCGGCTCGAGCCGCCAGGCCTCAGAATGCAGGCCACGCACCACGCATCCCAGGAACACGCCCATGCCCGACAACAGCGATTATTTCGACTTCCAGGAAGAAGAGCACGACTTCGACGAGGCCGACTTCGAGGCACGTGCGTGGAACCTGCTGGTGCTGATCAACCCGGGCGACGAAGAGCTTGCGCTGCAGCAGTTCAACCGCTTCCGCGAGCTGCTGGCCGAGCAGGGCGAGCCAATGGAGGCCGACAGCGACTGGCTGCCGCCGCTGTTCGGGGCGATCGGCTGGCAGAGTGGCTTCGAAGTGGAGCGCGACGATCTGGAATCGCTGATGTCGGCCGTCAACGAGCTGTCTGCACGGTTCAACCTGCAGGTGGAGTGGGGCGGCGACCTGGACGATGAGGATTTCACGGCGGACCTGGACGGCGCGCAGCTGATGTCCACCGCGTTCGATCGGCTACGCGAACGCAACTACACGCTGTGGAGCGTGGATGCCGGCAGCGAAGGCTTCACCGGCTGGATGGCGCTGACCCGCGATGACGACGCGATGCTGGCGCTGTGCTCGCTGATGAACGTGGAAGTGCGGTTGGGCAGCGACCCGTTCTGACGCGGGTCAGTCGGGCTGGTACTGCGCGCGGGCGTTGGCGATCACCGCCTTCATCCGCGCACGATCGGTGTGCCGGGAGATCGGCATCGCCCCGAGGGCGATGGCCTGCACGCGCATCGGCGCGCTGACATCGTAATGCGCCCCACTGGCTTTGTTCTGGAACGCGCGGCGGGGCATGCCGAGCTGCGCCGCCATGGCGTGCAGCTCGGGCAAGGTGTCGGCCATCAGGTGTGCCCAGCGCTGTCCGCGCCAGGCCTGTACTGCGTCGTCGACGTAGACCGTCACCGTGATTCCGCCAGGCCTCAGGCCTTCGGCTTGTCGTCGGCGTCGGCGTCGGCAGCGGCGTCAGCCTCGACGTCGACGGCATCGGTCGATGCGTCGGCTGCAGCTGCGTCCGCATCGGTGTCAGCGGTGGCTTCGGTCGCTGCGTCTTCCGCGTCGATGGTATCGAACTCGGCAGCCAGCTCATCCAGGTAAGCGTCAGCGTCCAGGTCCTTCTCGGCCGCCATCACCTTGATCAGCTCGCCCAGGCCATCGGAGTACTGCAGGTCGACCTTGCGGCCTTCCTTGCCCTGCACGTTCGCCAGATGCTTGAGCATGGCCAGCATCGGCATCGGGTCGTCCGCGTTGCCCATCGTCTGGCCACCGATCGACAGCAGCCACTGGCGGCCCTGCAGGCCAATCGCGGCCACGACCTGGCCTTCTTCATTGGTCAGCACGGCGTGGTTCTGCACCTGCTGCTGATCGCTCAGGCGGGCAAACGGGCGCTTGGGCTGCTGCTTCTTGCGCTTGTCGCGCTTGGACTTGGACAGCTTGGACATGATGCGGCTACCTGCAAAAAAGGAGGCCCCCATTGTAAGGGCCCGGGGCAGCGAGCGCAGGGGCATGCCCTGCGCGGTCAGGGAGCGGCGTCGCCGACCTCGATGGGCGCCTGCGCGGCCTGTACATCGGGGTCTGCCACGGCGGCGGACATCGCAACCGGCGTGCCGGCACCGGACAGCGCGGCGGCTTCCGCATCCTTGGTCATCACCACGATGCTGATGCGGCGGTTGATCGGATTCTGCGGGTTGGTCTTGTCAAACAACACCGAGGAGGCCAGGCCGACCACCCGGGTGACCTTGCTGTCATCCAGACCACCGTCCACCAGTGCACGACGGGCGGCATTCGCGCGGTCCGCGCTGAGTTCCCAGTTGCCATAGCCATGGACGCTGCTGTACGCCGTGGTGTCGGTGTGGCCGGTCAGGCTGATCCGGTTCGGTACGTGGTTCAGGTAGGTCGCCAGCTCATGCAGGATCGTGCGGGTGTACGCCTTCAGGGACGAGCCACCCAAGTCGAACATCGGTCGGTTCTGCTTGTCCACGATCTGCACGCGCAGCCCTTCCGGGGTGAGGTCGAGCAGCAACTGGTCCTTGAAGGGTTCCAGGGCCTGGCTCTTGCTGATAGCCTCCTGCAGTTCCTTCATCAGCGATTCCAGCTGCTGTTTCTCACGCTCGCGGCGATCGATGGCCTGCGGGATGGCTTCGCGCTGGTTCTGGAACGGGTCGCTGCTGTTGCCGCGGCTGACGTCGGCCGCGCCGCCCAGCTTGATCATCGACGTGCTGGCACCGCCGGGCCCGGCCATGCCCGGAGCCGGCGTGGTGCTCTTGCCCGACAACGGACTGGGGTTGCGGAAGTACTCGGAAATGGCACCGCGCTCGGGCTTGCTGGTGGACGCCACCAGCCACAGCACGAGGAAGAACGCCATCATTGCGGTCACGAAGTCGGCGTACGCCACTTTCCACGAGCCGCCATGATGCGCGGCGTGGCCGTGCTTCTTGACCCGGCGAACGATGACGGTGGGCTTGGTGTCCGACATGGCTTATTTGACCGTCTTCAGGTGCTGCTCGAACTCCGAGAAGGCCGGGCGCACGTCGGAGGGCAGGGTCTTGCGGGCGAACTCCAGGGCGATCTTCGGGTTGTAGCCGCGCAGGCAGGCCAGCAGGGCGGTCTTCACTGATTCATAGATGCGGCTGTCCTGCTCGGCGCGCGCTTCCATGGCCGCTGCCATCGGGCCGACGAAACCATAGCCCAGCAGGATGCCGAGGAAGGTGCCGACCAGCGCGCCGGCCACGTGTGCGCCGACTTCTTCGATCGGGCCACCAATGGAGCCCATGGTGATGACGATGCCCAGCACGGCGGCCACGATGCCGAAGCCGGGCAGGCCGTCGGCCACCTTGGTCACGACCTGCGAAGGCGCCAAGGCTTCGGCGTGGTGCTTCTCCAGCTCCAGCTCCAGCAGCGGTTCCAGTTCATGCGGTTCGATGTTGCTGCCGATCATCAGGCGCAGGCAGTCGGTGATGAAGTCCACCAGATGGTGGTCGGCCTGCACCTTCGGGTAGTTCGCGAAGATCGGGCTTTCGCCGGGCTTCTCTACGTGGTCTTCCAACGACATGAAGCCTTCGCGACGCGCCTTGTTGAGCAGTTCGTAGACCAGGCTGAGCACATCCAGGTAATCCTGCCGCTTGTAACGCGGCCCCTTGAACACGGCCACGCTGGCCAGCAGGGTCTGCTTCACCGTCTTTGCCGGCGTACCCACCAGGAACGCGCCCACGGCGGCACCGCCGATGATGACCAGCTCATACGGTTGCCACAGGGCACCCAGCCGACCGTGGGCGCCGAGATAGCCGCCAAGCACGCTGGCGATGACAACGAGGAAGCCGATGAGGATGAGCATGGACGCGACGCAGGAAGCAGGGGTATCTCCCTTTACGGCGCGTTCACGGGTTTTCTGAAGAGCGGATGTGTGAAATCCATCCGCTCTGGTGCCGTCAGGTGATCAGCCGGCCGGCTGGGCCTCAGCACCGCCGCGCTTGAGCGGATCGGCGTAGGGCGCGCCATTCTCGGTGAATGAAAGTGAGACGGAGTTCAGGCAGTGCCGCTCGAACGTGGGCGGCGGCCCATCCGGGAACACATGGCCCAAGTGGCTGCCGCAGCGGGCACAGGTGATCTCCGTGCGGATCATGCCGTGGCTGATGTCGCGGATTTCATGCACGTGCTCGGCAGCGAAGGGCGCAAAGAAGCTGGGCCAGCCCGTACCGGAGTCGAACTTGGTGTTGGAGCGGAACAGCGGCAGGGCGCACAGGCGGCAGCAGTAGACACCGTCCCGCTTGTTGTCCAGGAACACGCCGCAGAAGGGCGCTTCGGTGCCGTGCTGGAGCAGCACGCGCGCCTCGTCGGGGCTGAGGCTGGCTTCCAGCGCTTGGCGTTGGGCGTCGCTGGGGGGCGTGAGGTCGAAGGCGCTCATGCGGGATCTCCATGGGGGACTGTCTGCAGATGGGGCCGGCGCCGACGGCATGCAAGCGCGGGCACCCTTCATGGGCAGCACCATTCATGGGCAGCACACAAGGCCGGGTGCAGGCTGGGATCACACCGTGTGGGAGCCGTGGCATGAAACGATCATTGTTGTTGCTGGGCGCGCTGCTGCTGCCCACCCTGGCCTTGGCGCAGATCGCCTCGCCGTCCAGCCCGACCTCCACCCGCGGGGCGACCACGGTGACGCCGCCTGCGGCGCAGCCCGTGCCTGCCCAGCCACCGCGACCGGTGCAGCCATCGCCCCCGTCCCCGGTGCAAGCGCCGCGCCCCCTGATGAATCCACCGCCGGCGGCCGGACCCATCCGCAGCACGGGACCGGCGCAGATAGCGCCGCCCCCCACCAGCACCGCCCCGGCCAAGGTGTATGACCGCGATGGGCGGATCATCCCAGGCGTGCGGCCGGCCGGCCAGAACCGCGTATTTGACTCGCGCACCGGTCGATACCACGACAGCGTGCCGCAGGGCACGGATTCCAAGATCAAGCCGTAACGCACCACGGCCATCGGTAGCGCCGAGCCGTGCTCGGCGGAATCTTCCCGCCAACGGCCCGCTGCGCTCGCCGACCACGGGTATGCCGGTCGTCCTGACCGGCACCCTACGGGCCGTCGCAAGCGACGTTGGCCGCGGCTCCTGCCCGCTGCCTTCGGCGCTACCGCTTTTCTTTCTTATTCATTACGCGGCTGGCTGGCGGCCATCGGTAGCGCCGAGCCGTGCTCGGCGGAATGTTTCCGCCAACGGCCCGCTGCGCCCGCCGACCATGGGTCGGCGCTACCGCTTTTCTCTTTTTTCATACGCGGCGGGCGGCCACGGAACCTGTCAGGGGGCCGGGCGGTGGGGCTGGGCGGGGGCGTTGAGTGACATGGATGGCGCGAAACGAGGCCCGCATGGATGCGGCCCTTGCCGGCCCCCGCACAGCCCCCCCGCCCGGCCCACCCCCGATGCAGCAGCAGGCACCCAGCCGCGAGGGGGTCCCACCCGCTCGACACGCCCCGCCCCACAGTCAGCACAATCAAGACGCCAGCTCACGCGACATTCGCCCGCCAGTAACCCAGGCAGGCAGAAGGTGGGCCTGCGCCGACCAAGGCGCCATCCCTCAAGTGAGCGCCATCATGGGTACGCAGAACAAAGACGATAAGTCGCAGGACAAATCGCAGCAGGGTCGTCAGCCGCAGCAGCAGCAACAGCAGCCGGATGCGCAGAAAACCAAGCAGCCGCAGGACAAGCCGCAGCAGGGATCCAAGCAGCAACGCTGACGCCACACCGTGGGAGCGAGGAAAGGGTGCCGGCCAAGGGCCGGCACTGCCGCATCCGGTCAATCAGGAATCGGAAGGCTCCACGTCTCCTTGACCTCTTCCATCACGATGTAGCTCTTCGATTCGCGCACATGCGGCAGGGTCAGCAAGGTGCTGCCCAGCAGCTTGCGGTACGACGCCATCTCGCTGATGCGTGCCTTCAGCAGATAGTCGAAATCCCCCGACACCAGATGGCATTCCAACACGTTGGGCAGCTTCAGCGCCGCGCGGCGGAACTCCTCGAAGATGTCGCCGGACTTGTACGCCAGGCTGATTTCCACGAAGACCAGCAGGCTTGCCTTCACCGCCGCGGGGTCCAGATGGGCGTGGTACCCGGTGATGACCGCCTCGCGTTCCAGCCTGCGCACCCGGTCCGTACACGGCGTCGTCGACAGCCCGACGCGTTCGCCCAGTTCAGTGAAGGAAATACGGCCCTCCGCCTGCAGGATGCGCAGTATTTTTCGGTCAATTTTGTCGAGGTCGCGGATGCGCGTGGCCATCGGGTCACCTGCGGAGTATGGATTTCAGGTGAATATCCTGATCTGCTTTCAAAAAACGCGCAAATTCACTGGTTTGTGCTGACTATACTTCTCCGAATAGGGTCCCAGCGTGCCTGTGCGCAGGGAATGATCGGGTTGGAGAAGTTTCATGCGCGTTCTCATCCTTGGCAGCGGCGTCATCGGCACCACCAGTGCCTGGTACCTGCGCCAGGCCGGTTTCGACGTCACCGTGCTCGACCGTCAGCCGGGACCGGCGCTGGAGACCAGCTTCGCCAATGCCGGCCAGCTCTCGTTCGGCTACACCTCACCGTGGGCGGCGCCGGGTGTGCCGCGCAAGGCGATCGGTTGGCTGTTTGAAAAACACGCGCCGTTGGCGATCCGCCCCGGCATGGACCTGGCCCAGTACCGCTGGTTGTGGCAGATGCTGCGCAACTGCACGCACGAGCGCTACGCGATCAACAAAGCGCGCATGGTGCGCATGTCCGAGTACAGCCGCGACTGCTTGAACCAGTTGCGCGCGGAAACCGGCATCGACTACGAAGGGCGCGAGCTGGGCACCACGCAGCTGTTCCGCACCCAGCAGCAGCTGGACGCGTCCGCACAGGACATCGAGGTGCTGGCGCAGTACGGCGTGCCGTATGAGGTGCTGGACCGTGCCGGCATCATCGCGGCCGAGCCCGCGCTGGCGCACGTGGACGGGCTGGTGGGGGCACTGCGGCTGCCGCGCGACCAGACCGGTGACTGCCAGCTGTTCACCCGTCGGCTGGCGGCGATGGCCGCCGAGGCGGGCGTGGAGTTCCGCTACGACGTGGATATCGCCGGCGTGCAGCATGACGGCGACCGCATCACCGGCGTGCGCGTGGACGGCAAACTGGAAACCGCCGATCACTACGTGGTGGCGCTGGGCAGCTACTCGCCGGCCTTGGTCGCCCCCCTCGGGCTGGACCTGCCGGTGTACCCGTTGAAGGGCTATTCGCTGACCCTGCCGATCACCGACCCGGCCATGGCGCCGACGTCGACGATCCTGGATGAGAGCTACAAGGTGGCGGTCACCCGTTTCGACAACCGCATCCGCGTAGGCGGCATGGCCGAGGTCGCGGGTTTTGACCTGTCCCTGTCGCCGCGCCGCCGCGAGACGCTGGAATTGGTGGTGCGCGATCTGTATCCGAAGGGCGGTGACCTGTCGCGCGCCGAGTTCTGGACCGGGCTGCGCCCGGCCACGCCGGATGGCACGCCGGTGGTGGGCGCCACGCCGTTCCGCAATCTGTTCCTCAACACCGGCCATGGCACGTTGGGCTGGACCATGGCCTGCGGCTCGGGACGCTACCTGGCCGACCTGATGAGCGCGCGCCAGCCGCAGATCAGCACGGAAGGGTTGGATATTTTCCGCTATGGCGGCAAGGCCGTTCCGGCATCGCACAGGGAGAGCCTGCAATGCGCCCCGCACGTGCGTTGATCTACCTGGAAGCGCTGCGCAGCAACTATCGGCTGGCGCGGGAGCTGGGCGGTGGCAAGGCGTTGGCCGTGGTGAAGGCCGATGCCTACGGACACGGTGCGGTGCGCTGCGCGCAGGCACTGGAAAGCGAGGCCGATGGCTTTGCGGTCGCCACCATCGAAGAAGCGCTGGAGCTGCGCGGGGCAGGTATCCGCGCGCCCATCCTGCTGCTGGAAGGGTTCTTCGAGGCCAGCGAGCTGCCGTTGATCGCCGAGCATGGCCTGTGGACGGCCGTGGGCGCGCCCTGGCAGGTCGAGGCGCTGGCTGCGTTCGCATCGCCGGTGCCGTTGACGGTGTGGTTGAAGCTGGACAGCGGCATGCACCGGCTCGGCCTGGACGTACCGACGTTCCGCGCCGCGCACGCGCGTCTGTCCGCCTTGCCGCAGGTGGGCGAGATCGTGCTGATGACGCACTTGGCGCGCGCCGACGAACTCGACAGTGAACGCACGCATGAGCAGGCGGCGCTGTTCGCCGTAGCGATCGACGGCCTGGCGGGCCAGACCAGCGTGTGCAATTCGCCGGCCCTGCTGGGCTGGCCGGATGTGCGCAGTGACTGGGTAAGGCCGGGCCTCATGCTGTACGGCGCCAATCCCCTTGCCGTCGGTTCGGACGTCACCGCACGGCTGCGGCCGGTGATGACCATGTGCTCCAAGGTCATCGCGGAGCGGTGGATCGAGGCTGGCGAGCCGGTGGGCTACGGGGCGCGCTTCGTTGCCCCCCAGCGCACCCGGGTCGGGGTGGTGGCGATGGGATACGCCGACGGCTATCCCCAGTTCGCTCCGAATGGCACGCCGGTGGTGATCGACGGGCAGCCCGGTGAAGTCATCGGCCGGGTATCGATGGACATGCTGACCGTGGACCTGACCCGGCACGCGGCGGCGGGCGTGGGTAGCGATGTGCAGCTGTGGGGTGGGCAGGCGTTGTCACTGTCCGAGCTGGCGCCGCGGTGCGGGGTGAGCGCGTACCAGCTGCCGTGTGCGGTCAAGCGGGTAAGGCGCGAGTACTGCTGAGCCGCGATGGGCTCGGCTCCTTCCACGCCTGGCGTGGAAGGCCCGGGCCCCGGGATCCGCTCAGTTGGCGGCGATCCGCTTGGCCAGGTCGCGGCGCACCCAATCGTCGATGAGCTTCTTTTCGTAGCGCAACGGGTCGCTGCTGCTGTGCAGGCCCACGCTGCCGTGCAGGTAGCCGCTGTCACGCAGCGCGGCTTCGCCCTGGTCGATCACGGTGCCGTCCGCACCCGTCAGGGTGTAGGCCAGGGTGATCCGGGGTGGATAGATGTCGCGCATGATACGGATGTCGCTGGCCCGCGGCCCCTGCCACGGCTCGAAATCACCGGCACGCTTGATGTCAACGAAGGTGACATCCAGCAGCTGGCCGGGCTGCAGGCTCTTGCTGGCGGTCTTGCGCGTGTACTCGGCCAGTTGCTGTACCCAGTTGCCGCGCTCGGCCTCGAACCGGTTGGTGCTGTTGCGCAGTTCGGTGAACCCGCTGGGGTCGTTCCACTTCACACTGACCGGGCCGTCGGCTTCCAGTGCGCGCGGCGCCTGGGGATCGGTAACGGTACGCGGCGCCGCCGTGGCGGTGATCGCCGCAGTAGCAAGCAAGGTGGCCAGCAGCAGCCGGGGTGTCGAGAGGCGGGTCATGACCTGGCTCCAGCGCCGCAGGCGGCGCAGTGGGTGTGCGATCCAGTGTGGGCCTGTCGTCGGGGCCGGACAAGGGCCCGGCGGTCGCAGGCGGTCCGCGCTCATGGGCAATTCATCGCCTGATACGTGACCGTTGGCGCTTGACGCTGCGAATACGCAGTCTGGACCATGCTGTGCTGACTGTTCTCAGGCTGACCATGCCCTTGTCCTCTCTCGATACGACCGTGGAAACCCCGTCCCGCCCGGCTGTGCCCAGTGCTGCGGACCACCACCGGCATGTGCTGGAACGCATGTATGCGGGGTTCTGCGTGATCAAGGTGCTGTTCGAGAACGAGCGGCCTGTGGATTACCTGTTCCTTGAAGTAAACGATTCCTTCGCCCGCCACACCGGTCTGATCGATCCGGTGGGCAAGCGCATGTCCGAGCTGGAGCCTGGTCATGAAGCGGACTGGTTCCGCATCTACGGCCGTGTCGCCCGCACGGGCCAGCCCGCCCAGTTCGAGATGGAGGCGCGGGCGCTGGGCCGCTCGTACTCGGTCGATGCGGTGCAGGTCGGGGCAGCGGGCGATGATACGGTCGCGGTGTTGTTCTTCGACGTCAGCGCACGCAAGCAGATCGAGGGCGAGCTGGGCGAGAGCGAAGCGCGCTTCAGTGCACTGGCGGATGGATTGCCGATGCCGGTGTGGGTGCTGGACGAGCTCGGCCATTCGCGGTTCGTCAACAGTGCGTTCACCGAGTTCTTCGGCGGCGACGAAAGCCGCCTCCCGGAAGACGTGTGGCGTGGGCTGGTGCATCCCGACGATGCGTCGGTGTTTGAGTACGAACTGCGCGAAGCGCTGTCGGCGCAGCGCTCGATGCAGACGCTGGTACGGGCGCGCCGCGCCGATGGCGAATGGCGCTGGCTGGAGATGAACGCACGTCCGCGGTTCTCCCGTCAGGGTCACTTCGTCGGCCTCGCGGGCAGCAGCCCGGATGTCACCGAACGCCGGGAGATCGAACTGGCGCGCGAAGAGCTGCTGCAGTCCGAGCGCGCAGCACGCAGCGCGGCAGAGAACACGGCGCGGCTGAAGGACGAGTTCCTGGCCACGTTGTCGCACGAGCTGCGTACGCCGTTGACCACCATCCTAGGCTGGAGCGAGCTGTTGCTGCAGCGCGTCGAGGCGGACAGTCCGCTGCGCAAGGGCCTGGGCGTGATCGCCAGCAGTGCCAATGCGCAGAAGCGCCTGATCTCGGACATGCTGGACCTGAGCAGCATGCTGCTGGGCAAGGTGCAGCTGGAAGTGGAAGTGCTGGATCTGCGCGACCAGCTGAACGAGGCGCTGGGTGCGCAGGAACTGGTGGCAGAGGGCAAGGCGCTGGACGTCAGCATCGAGCTGCCCGATGGTCCCTGCCTGGTGCTGGGCGATGCGACACGCATGCAGCAGGTGTTGTGGAACCTGCTGTCGAACGCGATCAAGTTCACCCCGGCCGAGGGCTTCCTGAAGCTGCGGCTGGAAGACCTGCCCGACGGCTGGCAGGTGACCGTGCAGGACAGCGGCGATGGCATCGCACCGGAATTCATAGGCCATCTGTTCGGACGCTTCCGCCAAGCCGACGGAACCACCACGCGACGCCATGGTGGACTTGGCCTCGGCCTGGCCATCGTGCAGCAGCTGGTGGAGCTGCATGGCGGTACGGTGTCCGCTGCCAGCGAAGGCCACGGCCATGGCGCGACCTTTACCGTGCGGCTGCCGCGCTATGTGCAGGACCAGGGCTCACGCCCGCTGCGCGAGGTGATCAGTGGCGGCCCCATCATCGAGCGCGTGGTGGAGCCCTATCCACTGCGCGGACTGCACGTGCTGGCCGTGGAAGACCAGGTGGAAGTGCTGGAATACCTGCGCCGCATGCTGGAAGAGCAGGGTGCAGCGGTAACCGCTGCGGCGTCCGCCGGCGAGGCGCTGGCATTGCTGGACGAGAACCGCCACGAACGCTTTGATGTATTACTGACCGATATCGGCATGCCAGGGATGGACGGCTACGGCTTGATCCGTACGCTGCGCGAGGACATGGCCGTGGATGCGGCGGCGTTGCCGGCCGTGGCGGTGACCGCACTGGCACGCGCGGATGATCGTCGCCGTGCGTTGGCGTCCGGGTTCCAGGAGCATGTCGCAAAGCCGTATTCGGTGGCGCAGTTGGTGGCCGCCGTGCGGCACGTGCAGCTTCCCGCCACGCAGGCCGCGTTGCACTGAGTTTTCACGACCCATCAGCGACGCTGCAGGCAGGAGGTACCTACCCATGTCCAGAACCGCCCCACGTATCCATACCGACCCGGCGCGCATTGCTGCGCTGGAAGCCTTGATTCCCCGCCTCGATGGCGACTCACGTGTGCAGCTGATCCTCGATGACGGCCGCCGTGTGCTGGGTACCGTCGCGGTACGCCCGACGATCCAGCAGTATCGCGATGAAGCCGGCGATGAAGGCAGCAACGGCCAGCTGCGGCTGGATGATCTCGATACGCCCGCCCAGCAGCACAACGTGTGGTTGGACGAGATCGTCGAGATCCGCGACCTGCCCCCGGTGACGGGGCGCTAGCGCAACCACACAGGGACGGGCCGTTGGACGGCCCGCTCCCGCTGGGGATCAGTGTTCGAACGGTGTCGCGGTTGCTTCGAAGCGGCGCTCGTAGGCACGCTCGTCTGCGACGCGGCTGATCTCCTCATCGGCCAGGTCCGGTGCCCCATAAACCGCATAGGCAACGCTGCCATCGCCGGTCTTGCCGACCTGATGGAGGCGGTAGCGGGCATGTCCACCGCCGGTATCTTCGGGATAGTGCACGGGCGGCTGACTGCCCTCCAGGTCCATCTCACTGTTGTCGACCACGCCACCGACGAACAAGGCACGCATGCGGTATCTCCAAGGATTGCGGGGGTGCCCCTACCCTGACCGCTGGGGTGTTCGCGTTGCATCAAGGGGATGTTGGGTTTTCGCAAAGCGGACGGTCAGCAAGCCGGTGGCGTGGAGCCGCTACAATGGTCGCCCCCTGAAGATTCCAAGGCTTACGTGCCCGATGGCCGCCCGCGACGACGCCCCGCTGCAGACCTTGTTCCTGCCCTTGTCCCAAGGCCTGCTGCGCTGGCCGCAGGGGCCGGCGGCCTTCCTGCGCGCGCGCGATGGCTGGCCATTGCGCGAGCAGGCGCAGGGTCGGGAGGTCATCTGCGAGCAGAGCTTCGCCCCCTTCGCACAGGCCCTGGAGGCCGGTGGCTTCGAGGTTGCCGCCGAACTGGGTGCCGAGCAGGCGGGCCGCTATGCGTTGGTGCTGGTCCTGCCGCCGCGCCAGCGCGACGAAGCGCGTGCGCTGTTCGCCCGTGCGCTGACCCTGCTGGCACCGGGCGGGGTGATCGTCGCCTGCCAGCACAACGATGAAGGCGCACGCTCGGGCGAGGGCGACTTCAAGCAGTTGACCGGGCTGGGCGGCAGCCTGACCAAGCACCATTGCCGCGTGTACTGGAGCGCCCCTGCAGCGGGACAGCACGACGAGGCGCTGGCCAAGCGCTGGGCGGCACTGGATACCCCGCGCCCCATCCTGGGCGGGCGCTTCATCAGCCGCCCCGGGGTGTTCGCGTGGGACCGTACGGACCCTGCGTCGGTGTTGCTGGCCGAGCATCTGCCCGCCGATCTGGCCGGGCGTGCGGCCGACCTGGGCGCCGGCTACGGCTACCTGTCGCGCGAACTGCTGGAGCGCTGCCCCGCCATCAGTGCGCTGGACCTCTATGAAGCGGAAGGTCGCGCGCTGGACCTGGCGCGGTTCAACCTGGCCGAGCCGCCGCGTGCGCTGCCGGTGCAGTTCCTGTGGCGCGACGTCACCGCCGGCATCGAGCCGGGCTACGACGTGATCATCAGCAATCCGCCCTTCCACACGCCCTCGCGCGAGAACCGGCCGGACATCGGCCAGCGGTTCATCGCCGTGGCCGCGCAGGCGTTGAAGCGGGGCGGCCGGTTGTTCGTGGTCGCCAACCGTCACCTGCCCTACGAAAACGTGCTCAACGACAGCTTCGGCACCGTGCGGGTCGTGGCCGAGCGTGATGGGTTCAAGCTGATCGAGGCGGTGCGCGGAGGCAGCCGGTGAAGCTGGTCAAGCTGATCGCAAACCTGGGCTACGGCAGCCGCAAGCAGGTGCAGTGGCTGTTTCGCGAGGGCCGCGTCACCGATGCGGAGGGCGAGGTCCTGTACGCCGACGATCAAGTGGCGCACGAGGCCATCCGCGTGGACGGCGAGCCGCTGGACGCCCCGGTCGGGTTGACCATCGCCCTGCACAAGCCGCGCGGTGTCACCTGTTCGACCAAGGACAAGGGCCGGCTGGTGTATGACCTGCTGCCGCCGCGCTACCGCGATCGTGACCCGGTGTTGTCCACGGTGGGTCGACTGGACCGCGATACCAGTGGCCTGCTGCTGCTGACCGACGACGGTGGGCTGCTTCACCGGATCATCTCGCCGAAGGCCAAGCTGCCGAAGGTGTATGAGGTGGAGCTGGCCGAGGACCTGCGCGGTGACGAGGCAGGA
This sequence comes from Stenotrophomonas sp. CFBP 13725, assembly GCF_014841935.1. NCBI lineage: Bacteria > Pseudomonadati > Pseudomonadota > Gammaproteobacteria > Lysobacterales > Lysobacteraceae > Stenotrophomonas > Stenotrophomonas sp. CFBP 13725. Next base: position 49,573 of record NZ_JACYUV010000004.1, read on the forward strand.
CAGTTCGCCAGCGGCGCGCTGATGCTGGAAGCGGAGAAGACCCCGCTGCTGCCGGCCGAGCTGACCGTGCATGCCCCGCGCAGCGCGACGCTGGTGCTGCATGAGGGCCGCTACCACCAGGTGCGGCGGATGTTCGCTGCGGTCGGCAACCACGTCGACGCGCTGCACCGCAGCCGTGTGGGTGGGCTGGGACTGCAAGGGCTGGAAGAGGGGCAGTGGCGTCCGTTGGATGCGACTGATCTGGACACCCTGTTCGCGCCGTGAGCGAGATTGCCGCTTTGCCGTGCCGCCCCGACGCCGTCATCTTCGACATGGACGGTCTGATGATCGACAGCGAGCGGGTGTCGATTGCCTGCTGGAGCGAGGCATCGGCGGCAATGGGCATCGCGCTGCCCGATGGATTCTTCCTGCAGATGGTGGGGCTGGGTGATCGTGACTGCGAGCGGCTTCTGCTGCAGCACGTCGACGAGGCGCGGATCGCCTCCCTGTTTTCGAACTGCCACGATCTGTACGAGGCACGCACCCAGGCCGGCCTGCCGCTGCGCCCGGGCATCCTGGAACTGCTCGATCTGCTGAAGACGCACGGCGTGCCGCGTGCGGTGGCGACCTCTACCCGGCAACCCCGCGCCAACCGCAAGCTGGGGGCCAGTGGCCTGCTGCCGTACTTCGACGCGGTGGTGACCAGCAGCGATGTGCAGCACCCCAAGCCGGCGCCGGATATCTACCTGTTGGCCGCGCAGCGGCTGGGCAAGGACCCGGCGCGCTGCCTGGCGCTGGAGGATTCGCCCGCCGGCACGCGGGCCGCCGTGGCCGCGGGCATGACCGCCATCCAGGTGCCCGATCTGGTGCATCCGGATGACAGCCTGCGTGCGCTGGGCCACCGCATCGTGGACTCACTGCATGACGTGCGGGCCCTGCTGGTGCCCTGGTTGGCGGCTGCACGCTGAGGCACCCTCGCGCGGTGTGGGGTGACGCCGAGCCTGGCTCGGCGCTACCTGGCGCTCCCGTCACGACCGTTATCTGGTTGCGCCCAGCGGATCGGCTCAGACCCGGCCGAACACCAACGCAGCGTTGGTGCCGCCGAAGCCGAAGCTGTTGGACATCACCGTATCCAGCTGCTGCTCGCGGCTCTCGCGCACGATCGGGAATCCTTCCACCTTCGGATCAAGCTCGGTGATGTTCGCCGAACCGGCAATGAACCCATCGCGCATCATCAGCAGGCAGTAGATCGCCTCGTGCACGCTTGCCGCACCCAGCGAATGGCCGGACAGCGCCTTCGTCGACGACAGCGGCGGAATGGCCTCGCCGAATACTTCGCGGATCGCACCCAGCTCGGTGACGTCGCCGAGCGGCGTTGACGTGCCGTGCGTATTGAGGTAATCCAGCGGACGGTCCACGTGTTCCATGGCCATCTTCATGCAGCGCACCGCACCTTCGCCAGACGGAGCGACCATGTCGGCGCCGTCGGAGGTCACGCCATAGCCGATCAGCTCGGCATGGATGGTGGCACCGCGCGCAATGGCGTGGTCGTAGTCTTCCAGCACCAGCATGCCACCGCCGCCGGCGATGACGAAGCCGTCGCGGGCCTTGTCATACGGCCGCGAGGCCGTGGCCGGGGTCTCGTTGAAGCCGGTGGACAGCGCGCCCATCGCATCGAACATCACGCTCATCGACCAGTGCAGGTCTTCACCGCCACCGGCGAGCATGATGTCCTGCGCGCCGTGGCGGATCAGGTCGGCGGCCGCGCCGATGCAGTGTGCCGAGGTGGCGCAGGCGGCCGACAACGAATAACTGAGGCCCTTGATCTGGAACGCGGTGGCCAGGCAGGCCGACACCGTGCTGCACATCGTGCGCGGCACCATGTACGGGCCGACCTTGCGCACGCCGCGGCTGCGCAGGATATCGGCCGCTTCCACCTGCCACTCGCTGGAGCCACCGCCGGAACCGGCGATCAGGCCGGTACGCGGGTTGCTCACCTGTTCGGTGGTCAGGCCAGCATCGGCGATGGCATCGCGTGCGGCGATGTAGGCGAACGCCGAGGCATCGCTCATGAAGCGCTTGAGCTTGCGGTCGATCAACGCATCCAGGTCCAGGTCCACGCGACCACCGACCTGGCTGCGCAGGCCGGCTTCGGCATGGTCAGGCAGGGCGGTGATGCCGGGGCGGCTGGCACGCAGGTTCGCCGATACGGTGTCCAGGTCGTTGCCCAGGCACGAGGTGATGCCCATTCCAGTAATGACGACGCGACGCATCAGAAGTTCTCGGTGGAAGTGAAGAGGCCCACGCGCAGATCCTTGGCGACGTAGATTTCGCGGCCATCCACCAGCATGCGGGCGTCGGCCTGGGCCATCACCAGCTTGCGGTTGATGACCCGGGTGATGTCGACTTCATAGCTGACCAGCTTGGCGTCGGGCAGGACCTGGCCGGTGAACTTCACGTCACCACAGCCAAGCGCACGGCCGCGGCCGGGGGCGCCGATCCAAGTGAGGAAGAAGCCGGTGAGCTGCCACATGGCATCCAACCCCAGGCAGCCGGGCATGACCGGGTCGCCGGCGAAGTGGCACTTGAAGAACCAGAGGTCCGGACGGATATCCAGTTCTGCGCGTACCATGCCCTTGCCGTGCGGGCCGCGGTCATCGCGGATGTCGGTGATGCGGTCGAACATCAGCATCGGGTCGTTGGGCAGGCGCCCGGCGCTGGCGCCGAACAGTTCACCGCGGGCGCTGGCCAGCAGCTGGTCGCGGTCGAACGCGTGGAGACGAGTCATGGAAAGCACGATCCTGGAAGCGAAGAACGGGTAATCAAGCGCCCGAGGATGCATGACGGGAATGGTTTCAATCAAACATTTCCACCGTACGCACGCGTAGTGTGTACAGCTGAAAACGCGCATCCTGTTGATGTGCAACGACCATACTTCGGCGTGTGGCCCACCAAGGTCGAATGCCCCCTTTCCCTTCATCATGAGCACTATGCGCAAGATCATCCACGTTGACATGGACGCGTTCTACGCGTCGGTGGAGCAGCGCGATGACCCGTCACTGCGCGGAAGGCCGGTGGTGGTGGCGTGGCGTGGGGCGCGTTCGGTGGTGTGCGCGGCCTCCTACGAGGCCCGGGTGTTCGGCATCCGCTCGGCCATGCCGGCACTGCGGGCTGAACGGCTGTGCCCGGATGCCGTGTTCGTGCCGCCGGACTTCGCCCGCTACAAGGCGGTTTCGCGGCAGGTACGCGAGATCTTTCTGCGCCACACCGACCTGGTGGAGCCGCTGTCGCTGGACGAGGCGTACTTGGATGTGACGGTGCCGAAATCCGGCATCGCGCTGGCAACCGACATCGCCCGCGAGATACGCACGCAGATCCGCGATGAGACCGCGCTGACCGCCTCTGCCGGCATTGCGCCGAACAAGTTCCTGGCGAAGATCGCGTCGGACTGGCGCAAGCCGGATGGGCAGTTCGTGGTGACGCCGCAGCGGGTGGATGCGTTTCTGCTGCCGCTACCGGTGAAGAAGGTCCCGGGCGTCGGCGCGGTGATGGAGGGCAAGCTGGCGGCGTTGGGCATCATCACCTGCGGCGACCTGCGCGCCTGGTCGGCGGCGTCGCTGGAGGAAGCCTTCGGCAGCTTCGGCCGCAGCCTGTACAACCGCGCGCGCGGCATCGACGAACGTCCGGTGGAGCCCGACCAGCAGGTGCAGTCGATATCGTCGGAGGACACCTTCGCCGAAGACCTGCCGCTGGATGCACTGGAGCCGGCCATCGTGCAGTTGGCCGAGAAGACCTGGACAGCCACGCGCAAGACTGACCGCATCGGGCATACCGTGGTATTGAAGCTGAAGACCGCGCAGTTCCGCATCCTGACCCGCAGCTACACGCCGGAGCGCGCGCCGGAATCAATGGAAGCGCTGCGTGACATCGCACTGGCCCTGCGGGCCCGCGTGGACCTGCCAGAAGACACCCGTTACCGGCTGGTCGGCGTCGGCCTGGGCGGCTTCCGCGAGCGCGAGCCCGTCCTGCAGGGTGACCTCTTCCAGAACGGGGACGGAGGGAATTAATCGAAATTAATTCCCTCCGTCCCCGTTTTCGTCAGTAGGCGGCGGTGATGATTTCGCGCGGGTGGGCGTTGGTTTCGAGTTCTTCGACAAAGGCGGCGCCATAGTCGGCGTAGCTGATGCGGCTGTGGCCGTCAGCGTCGGTGAGGAAGGTCCTGGCCTGTACGCGGTAGGTTCCGCGTTCTTCACCGGGGCCGATTTCTGCGGCGGGCGAGAAGAACGTCCAGTCGATGTCCTGTACCGGGCGCAGCTGGGTCAGTGCATCGCGTGCGGCGAGTGCGAAGGGTTTGTAAGCGGCCGGGAAATCCGGTGTGTCGACCAGTTGCAGGCCCGGGGCGACCTCCAGGCTGCCCGCACCCCCTACCACCACCAGCCGCGGCACATTGGCTTCGCGCGCAGCTGCCACCAGTTGCGCGGCCACGACGGGGATCTGGCCGATGTCATCGCCGGGGCGCGGGCCGTAGGCGCTGGCCAGCACATCGTGTCCACGGATGACGGCGGCCAGTGCGGCGGCATCGTCCAACGGGGCGATGGCCAGGGAAGCGCCTGCCAGCTCGGCGGGGAGCGCTTTTTCACTGCGCACGATGGCCGTTACCTGATGGCCCTTGGCCAAGGCGTGGCGGGCGATCTGGCGACCGATGTTGCCGGTGGCACCGACGAGGGCGATCTTCATGGGGGAGCTCCGTAGCGGTTGGGAGCGATCACTGTAGGCGTCGCCACTGGTTCGAAAAACAGCGTATAACGACCGTGTTTGTTGCATGGATCGAACAAGTGGACCGACTTACTGCTATCGACGTGTTCATCGAGGTCGCCGAGCGCGGCAGTCTGACGGCTGCGGCGGAGGCCCTGGACATGTCACGGCCCATGGTGACCCGTTATCTAGCGGAGCTGGAGCAGTGGCTCGGCGCGCGCCTGCTGCACCGGACGACCCGCCGGGTGGGGCTGACGGGGCCGGGCGACGTTGCGCTGTCGCATTTCCAGCAGATGCGTAGCGTGCGTCAGGCGCTGGAAGATGAGCTGGCCAGCCAGGATCCCGAGCCGCACGGTGTGTTGCGCGTAACGGCCAGCGTGTCGTTCGGGCAGCTGCATTTGGCGCCCGCCGTTGCGGACTACGTGAAGCGCCACGCGCAGGCACGGATCGAACTGCTGATGGTGGACCGCATCGTCAATCTGGTGGAAGAGCGCATCGATCTGGCGGTGCGCATTTCACGGCAGATCGATCCGGCGCTGATAGCGCGGCGGTTGGCGGACTGCCGGTCGGTGCTGTGCGTGGCCCCGGCTTACCTGCGGCAGCACGGCACGCCGCAGAGCGCGGAAGAGCTGGCATCGCACAACTGCCTGACCCATCACTACGTCGGCAAGGGGGTATGGCGGCTGCGGCGGGACGGGCGCGAGGTGGCGGTGAGTGTATCGGGCAACATCAGTGCCAACGATTCGTCGTTGCTGCTGGAGGCGGTGCGCAGCGGGACGGGTATCGCCATGCTGCCCGCTTACCAGGTGAATCCGCTGTTGGCCAGCGGCGAACTGGTGGCGCTGTTGCCGGACTACACGCTGGACGTGATGGGGCTGCATGCCGTGTATGCCTCGCGTCGACAGCAATCGACATTGCTGCGCAGTTTCGTCGACTTCCTGGTGGAGCGCTTTTCAGGCCCTGCGTTCGCGCCTTATTGCTGAGCCCGTGCGGACGCAGCCAAGACCAGGCCGCAGACACCACGCGGTGTTACGGCGCAGGTCCCTACACTGTGCATCCCCCCGCATTGCGCAGCCGCCCCGTGAGCGAAGCAACAACGTATCCCTATCCGTTGGTCGTGTTCGACCTTGATGGCACGCTCGTCGACAGTGCCGCTGATATCGCAGAGGCGCTCAACCGCACCTTGGTGGACTGGCAGCTGCCGCGCGTGCCGGAGGCCACCGTGTTGACGTGGATCGGCGATGGCGTGCGCCGGCTCGTGGAGCAGGCCTTCACCGCGGCCGGCAGCACGATCGATCTGGACACGGTGATGCCGGGTTTCATGGTGCATTACCGCGAATGCCTGCTGCGCAGTCCGCGGCTGTTCGATGGCGTGGCTGAGGCGCTGCAGGTGCTGCAGGCGCGTGATGTGCCCATGGCCATCTGCACCAACAAGCCGTCGGCGCTGGTGCAGCCGCTGCTGGATCACCTGGGTATCGGCACTGTGTTCGCGTTGGTACTGGGAGGCGATTCGCTGCCGCAGCGCAAGCCGAGTGGTGAGCCCTTGCGACACATCGCGGCGCAGTTCGGCGAAGACCCGGCCGCGTGCCTGATGGTGGGCGATTCCTTGACGGATTACCGTGCCGCATTGGAAGCGGGCATGCCGGTTGCCTTGGTGCGCTATGGCTATCCGCGGGGCCTGGATCTGCAGCACAACGAAGCGGTCACCGTGATCGATGACCTGCGTGATCTGCCTGGGTTGCGCGCCGGGGCGTAACGGTAGCGCCGAGCCGTGCTCGGCGGAATGTCTCCGTGCACGGCCCGCTGCGCTCGCCGACCATGGGTCGGCGCTACCGCTGTCGGACGCTGTGGTAGGGCCGAGCCGTGCTCGGCGGAATGTTTCCGCACACAGCCCGCTGCGCTCGCCGACCATGGGTCGGCGCTACCGCTGTCGGACGCTGTGGTAGCGCCGAGCCGTGCTCGGCGGAATGCTTCCGCACACGGCCCGCTGCGCTCGCCGACCATGGGTATGCCGGTCGTCCTGACCGGCACCCTGCGGGCCGTCGCACGCGACGTTGGCCGCGGCTCCTGCCGCTGCCTTCGGTGCTACCGATCTCGGACGCTGTGGTAGCGCCGAGCCGTGCTCGGCGGAATGTCTCCGTGCACGGCCCGCTGCGCTCGCCGACCATGGGTCGGCGCTACCGCTACCGCTGCGTTACTGCGGCTGGTAGCGCACGCTGAGCTGGTACTCGCGGCCGGGCTGGTTGTACCAGGCGACGGTTTCGTAGCGGCGATCGAATACGTTCGCCGCACGCGCCAGCAACGACCAGTCTGGACCCAGCGCGTACTCAAGGCGCACGTCCAGCGTGCCGTAGCCGCCCAGCTTCACGGTGTTGGCGGCATCGTCATAACGCTTGCCGGCACCGAAGCCGGTGACGCCCACACGCACGTCACCAAAGCGGCGGTCCAGGTCGATGCGCGCGGTCTGCTGCGCGCGACGCGCCAGCCAGTTGTCGTACTGGGTGCCGACGGTGTGGTTGCGCGGATCGGTGTAGCTCAGCTGCGCGTTGACGTCGATACCGGCCACGCGGGTGGTGCCGGTCAGCTCGGCTCCGCGGATGCGGGCCTTTTCCACCTGCGTCATGCGGAAGGTTGCCGCGTCATACGTGATCAGATCGTCCACGCGCGTCTCGTAAACATCCAGACCCCAGCGCCAGTCTTGGCCCTGCTGAGCGACGCCGACATTGGTGCTGCGCGCCTTCTCCGGATCAAGGGCGGCAACACCGCTCCACGGATCGTACAGATCGCTGAAAGTAGGTGCCTTGAACGCGGTGCCATGGCTGGCGGTCAGCTTCCAGCCGCTGCCCAGTTCCATGCCCCACGCCAGCGAACCGGTGGTGTGGTTACCGAACTGCTCGTTGTCATCGTTGCGCACGCTGGCCTGCAGTTGGTGCTGACCGAAGCGTCCCTGGTACTGCAGGAACACGCCGGTGTTGTCACGGCTGTCGACCAGATAGCCAGCGCTGCTGCCGTCCAGGCTGTCATCGCTCCAGTCCACGCCGCCGCTCAGCAGCTGGCCGTCGGCAAGGCCGATGTCAGCCTGCGCCGAGGCACTGTCACGCTGTGTCTGCGCACGGCCGAACGCACCGAACGGGCCGCTGTTGTCGGACTCGTTGTCGCTGCGGCCGATGTTGGCGGTCACGGTCAACCGCTCAGAGGGGGCATAGCGGACCTTGCCAGCCAGTACCTGCTGCAGGGTCTCGGAATAGTTGTAATAGCCGTCGTAGTGGTTCTCCGCTTCGGCGCGCAACGCGCTGCCCTCTACGGTCCACTGGTCGTTGACGTGGTAGCCGCCGCGCGCGCTCTTGGACAGGTTGCGGTAGCCGTCGCGGTCTGGCTCATCCGCGCCGCAGCCTTGGAAGGTGGCCGCCGAGCCGCGGCAGGCATCGATCCCATCGCTGTGCTGGTAGGCGATATCGATGCCGAACCAGCCCCGTTCCGTGCCCCCGCCGATACCGCCGCTGGCCTGGCGAAGTCCGTTGCTGCCGCCGCCCAGCTCCAGGTGCGGTGCGAATCCGCCTGTGTTGCGGCGGGTGAATATCTGCACGACGCCGCCAATGGCATCCGCGCCATACAGGCTGGACTGTGGCCCGCGCACGATCTCCACGCGCTCGATCTGCGCCAGCGGCAGGTCCTGCAGCATGGCCAGGCCGAAGTCGGCGGTATTGATACGCACGCCGTCCACCAGCACCACGGTGTGCGATGAGTTGGTGCCGCGCAGGAACAGCGAGGTCTGCTTGCCGAGTCCGCCGGTGTTGGTCAGGTTGATGCCGGCGCGGCCACGCAGCAGGTCCTGCAGCGAGGTCGCCTGGCTGGATTCGATTGCGGCGCGGTCGATCACCTGCGCCGGGCTGAGGCTGTCGGTCAGCGCGATCGGGGTGCGCGTGGCGGTGACCAGCACTTCGTCGAGCGCGGTCGCTGCGTTCTGCGCGTGGGCAACGCCCGGCAGTGCGGCAAGCACGGCCAAGGAAAGGATTCGGGACTGCACTGACATGAGGGAACTCCGGCTGCCGCGCACGCCCGCGCGGACATAAAGGGAGCTGCGGCACGTGGGGCAGGGCGATGCGCACCGCGAATGCTCGCGATGGCCGTCGCCGATGCCCTCCGCATCGCAACCTTGTGCTTCCTGGCCGGTCTCCGGGCTTGCCGTCGGTGGGAACCCACCGGGCGGACGCCTTCCCATGCTGGGCACAGTGGCGTGATGTCCGCTTGTGACGCGCTTACCGTTGCGGGGGCAGCGCCGGAGTGGCATCTCACGATGTGTCACCGGCTTCCCGTTTCAACCTGCCAGCTTGCGCCGCAGGTCACCTTGAAGTGCGCGCAGTCTAAGCGATCACACGCGGCAATGCAGGGCGATGCGGCCGGTGCACTAGAATGGACTCTGTTTCGTTCCAGATCTGCCGATGACGTCCATGCCGTGTTGTGTTGTTCCCCTGTTCGAACGCCCGGGCGTGCGCCCGCTGATGCACGACAGGCACACCGGGGGCGGGCGATGATCCTGGACCTGGTGCGCCATGCCAGTACCGGACGCGATACCCACCTGGACGGACGCACCGATCCACCGTTGTTGGCTGGTGCGCATGACGGTCTGTGTGCCGCCTATGACCTGCACGAATGGGAGCGTGTGATCTGCTCGCCCCGCCTGCGTGCACTACACACCGCCGTGGCGCTGGCCGTGCCGCGAGGGTTGGACGTGCAGCCCGACGCGGAGTGGGAAGAGCTGGACTTCGGCGACTGGGATGGTGTGGCCATCGACACGCTGCCCGAGCAGGCACTGCTGGGCTTTCATCGTGATCCGCACGCCTTTCCACCGCCGAACGGCGAAAGCTGGGGACACTTCGAACGACGGATCGCGCGCGCGCTGGATCGCTTGTTCGATGCAGAGGAAGCCGACGATGCGGCGCCAACGCTGATCGTCAGCCACGGCGGTCCGCTGCGGATGGTGCTGTCGCAGGTATGCGGGCTGCCGGTGGCCCTGTGCTGGGCGTTGCGCATCGATCACGGCACGCGGCTGCGGCTGCGGGTAGAGCGGGGCGACGGTGGGCTGTGGGGCGAGCTGCTGGAGCTGCAACAGCCGTGATGCCGCCGTTGTGGCGGCACGCCATGCTCGGCCGGGGCTGACGCGCCGCTGCGCTCGCCGACCATGGGTCGGCGCTACGGATGTCGGATGCTGCGATTGTTGTAGCGCCGAGCCGTGCTCGGCGGAATGTGTCCGCGGACGGCCCGCTGCGCTCGCCGACCATGGGTCGGCGCTACCGTCAGTCCTGCGTGTCGGTGTCGTCGAAACGTCGTTCGTGCACGGGGCCGGAGGCCGGTCCCGGCGCTTTCAACGGCTGCAGGGCGATGCGGGCTTCGTAGTCCTGCACCAACGCACCGCGTTGTGCTTCGGACAGGTCCTGCCAGTGGCAGTCCAGCAACGCGCCTTCCAGTGAATAAAGCAGGTTGAGGCTGGGCTTGAAGCCTGCGCGCCTGATCTTGACGAAGGCGCCGACCGAGCCGATCGCGAGCAGTTCTTCGCGGCTGCGCAGCCCCACCTGGCGCAGCCAGGCAGCGCTCTTCGGACCGATGTTTCGCAGCTGCAGGGTGCTCATTGCAGGGCGTCGACGAATACCGCAGCGATGGCTTCCAGGCCGGCCTGGTCATCGGCATCGAAGCGCGCCGGCTCCGGGCTGTCCAGGTCGAGCACGCCGATCAGCGTATCGCCCTTCACCAGCGGCACTACCAGCTCGGAACGGGAGGCGGAATCGCAGGCGATATGGCCCGGGAAGGCGTCCACATCGTCGATGCGCTGGGTCACGCGCTGGGTGGCGGCAGCACCACAGACGCCCTTGTGCAGGGGGATGCGTACGCACGCAGGCAGGCCCTGGAACGGGCCGACAACCAGCTCGGTACCGTCGAACAGGTAGAAGCCGGCCCAGTTGAGCTGCGGCACGGCGTGGTAGATCAGCGCGGAGAGGTTGGCCGCATTGGCGATGCGGTCGCTCTCGCCATGGACCAGGGCACGGGCCTGTTCCAGCAGCTGGGCGTATTGTTCCGGCTTGCTGCCGGTCAGCGAAGAGGTGGCGAACATGGCGTCAGTCTAGCAAGGCACGGCGTCGCGGGCGGCAAGGCCGCGCGCCAGCGCGCCGATCCGCGCTATGCCGGCCACGTAGTGCTCATCCAGCGCCTGGCAGCAGGAAAGCCGCAGGCAGTGCCGGTAGCGTGCGCCCCGCGAATACACCTGGCCGGGCATGAACACGATGTCCTCTGCCAGCGCCTGCTCGAACAGCTGGCCGGTGTCCACGCCCGGTATTTCCAGCCACAGCAGGAAACCGCCGGTCGGCTCGGTCGCCAGCGTGCCGGGCGGAAAGTGCTGGGCGACCAGTTGTCGGACGCGTCCGGTCTGTTCGCGGTACAGCCGGCGCATGCGCCGGAGATGGTGCTCGTAGTTGCCCGCCTCGAGGAACGCCGCGACCGCATCACCGAGCAACCGCGACTCGGCACCGCTGGAGTGGAACTTGAGCAATGCGATGCGCTCGCTGAAGCGGCCGCCCTCGAGCCAGCCGATGCGGTAATCCGGTGCCAGTGTCTTGGAGAAGCCGGCGCAGACCATGACCCAGCCCTCGCGGTCGAATGCCTTGAGCAAGGGTTCCAGCGGTTCGGTGTGCTGCAGCTCGGCGTACACGATGTCTTCGATCACCGGCAGCCGCCGGGCGCTGGCCAGCGCGGCCAGGCGGTGCTTGGCGGCGACCGGCATGGTGCAGCCCAATGGATTGTGCACGGTGGGCATCACCACCAGCGCGGCCAACGTCGTGGTATCGAGCAGGGTGGCCAACGCGTCCACGTCCAGCCCGTGTTGCGGGTGGGTGGGCAGTTCGATCGCCTGCAACCCGAGGCTGGCAAGCAGCGGATACAGGTTGAAGTAGGACGGGGCCTCCAGCCCCACGGCGTCGCCGGGCTGGGTGACCGCGCGCAGCGCAAGCTGCAAGGCCTCCATCGCCCCATGGGTCAGCACGATGCGTTCCGGCACGGTGTGCAGCCCCATGCGCGGGCCGCGCTGCACGATCTGCCGGATCAGCGCCTGCGAACCATTCTGTCGCGCGTAGGTTTCCACAGTGGCCATGCCCCGGCGCAGCACCTGCGCCGTCGCGCGCTGCAGGTGGGGGCCGGGATAGAAGGCCGCGCCCCGCGGCCCGGCGAAGGCAAGGTCCAGCACCTGCGGGCGCTGCTGCGCGGCAAGGACGCGTGCCATCATCGCCTGCTGGCCGGGGGCGGTGGGGGCCGACGGGACATCGCGCAACGAGCGCTGCGGCACCTGCAGGCGCTGCGCGACTTCGAACCCCGAACGCGGCAGCGGAATCACCAGACCGGCATCTTCGAGTTGCCGGTAGGCCCCGATCACGGTGTTCAGGCTGACCTTGCGCTGGTCGGCCATCTGCCGCAGCGAAGGCAGACGCGCCCCGCTGGGCAGGCGTCCGGCGTGGATCGCCGCCGCCAGTTCATCAGCAAGGCGCTGGTAGCGAGGGGATGTGGTGAGCTCATCCATCTGTACCCATCCCGCTGACCATCCGCCGTGCCTGTAACCGTGGGATGGCCAGCCTAGCATGGGCCTGCTGCGCGCCGCTTCGTAGCGGGTCAGCGCGTTTTTGTGCCTGCGAGCGCGGTCCAGCGCACCCACTCAGCCGTGCGGCGTCACCGCATCGGCACCAGCATCGGATCCTTGCGGTACAACTGCGGAAAGCGCTGCTGCAACGCGACCAGCTTGGGCGCATCGTAGTAGCGGATATAGGCGGCCTGCGGATTCCGCTCCAGGTAATTCTGGTGATACGCCTCGGCGGGATAGAAGCGCTTGCCCGTGCCCAGCTCGGTCACCACCGGCGAGGTGAACGAGGCGCCGATCTGTCCTACGTAGGCGCGGTTGGCTGCCTGTTGGCGCGCGTCGTCGCTGAAGATGGCGGAGCGATACTGCGTGCCGCGATCCGGGCCCTGCCGATTGAGCTGGGTCGGATCATGCGCAACCGAAAAGAACACCTGCAGCAGCTGGCCATAGCTGACCTGGCGCGGATCGTAGTCCACCCGCACCGCCTCGGCGTGGCCGGTGCGACCGCCGCTGATGGTTTCATAGCGCGCGGTCGATGCTTCGCCCCCGATGTAGCCGGACACCGCGTTGCTGACGCCCTTGACGTGCTGGAACACGCCCTGCACGCCCCAGAAGCAGCCGCCGGCGAACACCACGCTGGCCTGCGTGCGGTCATCCTTGAAGGCAGCGGTTCCGGTGGGAGCGGGCAGCGCACGGCTTTCTTCGCTGATGCGAGCCGCCCCGGCAGCAGCGCCGAGGGCCGGCCCCGCATCCACCGCAAAGGCGACAAGCGAGCCCACGACCAGCGTCGCGACGGCGGCGGCAATACCCTGTTCCAGTGAGAGTTTCATACGACCTCCTCAACCAAACGTAAATGCGTAGGCCTGGACACCGGGGTCCAGGAATTCGATTTCGAACAGGTGCTCGCCGATGGTGTCGCGCTGGCGTACCAACTGGTAAAGACGGTGCTCATCGACCACGCCGGTGCCATCGGGATGGACGTCGCCGCCTGCATCGGCAGACGGAAGCGGCTTGCCATCCATCAACACGCGGAAACGAACCGGCGTGCCGTTCTCTGCCGGTGCCAACACCAGGTGCAGGTCGCGGGCATGGAAACGGAAGGCGATGCGGCCACCGGCCTGCTGCAGTTCCGCAGCCTCTTCGCTCACGGTCCAGGGTCCCCGCAATGCCCACTGGTTCAGCGTGAAGCGATCCGGCAGCGTGTAGTCGGCGCGTTGCCCGTTGCGGATGCCACCGGGAGACGCGAAGTTCTCCGCGCGGGCATGGCCCAGATAGGTCTCCGGCGAGCGCAGGTTGCCCATGTCGGCCTGCTCGGCAACGCCCTGCAGGCTGGTGGCGGCCGCAGGGTCGGCAGGCGGGGGCAGGTCGGTCTGGCCCGCCTCCTGCAGCAGCCGACGGATCACCTGCTCGGAGTGCGCATAGTTGCCCTCGCCGAACTGGTGCGCGCGGATGCGCCCTTTCGCATCGACGAAGTAGTGGGCCGGCCAATAGCGGTTTTCGAATGCGCGCCAGATGGCATAGTTGTTGTCCAGCGCGACCGGGTAGTCGACCTTCAGTTGTTCAACGGCGCGCATCACATTGCGCGGATTTCGCTCGAAGGCGAACTCGGGTGTATGTACGCCGATCACCACCAGGCCATGATCGCGATAGCGCTCCTGCCATTCGTGCACGAAGGGCATCGCGCGCAGGCAGTTGATGCAGGAATAGGTCCAGAAATCGATCAACACAACCTTGCCGCGCAGCTGCTCGCGGGTCAGCGGTGGGCTGTTGAGCCAGCCGGTGCTGCCGTCGAGGGCCGGCAGTTCGCCTTCGACCGGCAACGGCGTATCGGCCGCCCCGGCTGCGCCCGTGCTGGACAGCGTGGAGGCGGCGGGCTGCACGCCAGGAACCGCGTTGAGCAGCCCCTGCTCCAGTCGCGCCGTGCTCACCGCGGAGAGGCGCGTCAACACACCGGTGTCCCAGCCCATGGCGATGGCAACCACCGCCAGCAGCGCAGCAACGCCCAACAGGCGGCGCAGCGTATTGCCCATGCCCAGCCGTGCCTTCAAGGCATTGAAGACGCGCCCGCCGATCCATACCGCCAGCGCGAGGGCCGTCACTGCGCCCAGAGCGTAAGCCAGCAGCAGGCTGCTGGTGCTGGCACTGGCGCCATTCAATGCCGCGCCGGTCAGTACCAGACCGAGGATCGGGCCAGCACATGGCGCCCACAGCAGGCCGGTGGCGATACCCACGAGCAGGGAGGTGCCCGCTCCGCCCCGTCCGGCTTCATCGGCCGCATCGGCCCGCGCACTGAGTCGTGCGCCGGCCCGCTGGAACGGTGCCAGCAAGCGGTCGGAAAAGCGTGGCCACAACAACGCCAGAGCGAAAACCGCCATCACGACCAGCGCGATCCAGCGACCGATCTGGTTGGCCTGCGCCACCCAGGCGCTGCCCACGGCCGCCAGGCTGGCCACCACGGTGAAGGTGATCGCCATGCCCAGCAGCAGCGGCAGGGTGCTGCGCAGGAAGGAGCGGCCTGCGCGTGCAAACACGAACGGCAGCACCGGCAGGATGCAGGGACTGAGCAGGGTCAACACACCCCCCAGGTAGGCCAGCAGCAACAGCATCATCGACGCTCCATCAAGGGGATCAGCAGGAAGAAGGACATCACACCGGCACGCGCCAGCGTTCGCCGCTGTCGTTGGCATCGGCGGCGGCAGACGGCTCAAACGTCATCGCTGCACCGTTCATGCAATAGCGCAGGCCCGTCGGGCGGGGACCGTCGTTGAACACATGGCCCAGATGGCCACCACAGCGGCGGCAGTGGATTTCCACCCGTACCATGCCGAACAGCGTATCGCGCTGCTCGCCCACCGCGTCCTTCAGCGGCTGCCAGAAGCTCGGCCAGCCGGTGCCACTCTCGAACTTGGTGGCCGACGAAAACAGCGGCAGCGCGCAGCCCGCGCAATGGAACGTGCCCCGGCGCTTTTCCCGGTCCAGCGGACTGCTGCCCGCGCGCTCGGTGGCCTGCTGACGCAGCACGGCGTACTGCGCAGGGGTCAGGCGCTGCTTCCATTCGGCATCGCTGCGCATGATGTCGAAGCGGCGGGCCGGCGCGGCCTCGGCGGCTGCAGGGGCGGCGCGGCTGCAGGCCCCCACGCCCAGCACGCTGGCGGCGGCTGCCATGCCGCCCAGGCCAAGCAGGTGACGACGGGTAAGCGACATGGGCGATCTCCAGCGAAGGTCGATGTGGCCATGCTGCGCCCACGCGCATCAACGAATCCTCACGGAGAGTTAAATTTTCCGTGATACATCCACGGACCGGCCGACGGACAATGACGGCACGTCTTCCTGCCGCCACCCTGCCTCCATGACTGCTGCCCAGCGCGTCCTGATCGTCGAAGACGATGTCCACATCGCCGACCTGCTGCGCCTGCATCTGGCCGATGAAGGCTACACGGTGGTGCATGCGGCCGACGGTGACGTCGGCATGCGGCTGCTGGAGCAGGAGGGGCCCTGGGATGCGCTGGTGCTGGATGTGATGTTGCCCGGCGTGGATGGCCTGCAGATATGCCGGCGCGCGAGGGCGATGGCGCGCTATGTCCCGATCATCATCATCAGCGCCCGTGGCAGCGAGACCCAACGGATCGTCGGGCTGGAACTCGGCGCGGATGACTACCTTGCCAAGCCGTTTTCGATGCCGGAACTGGTGGCGCGAGTACGCGCGCTGCTGCGCCGTGCAGACGCGATGGCACAGAACGCGCGGCTGGATGCGGGGGCGATCGAACTGGGCCCGCTGCGCCTTGACCCGCTGGCGCGGGTGGCTGCCCATTCCGGCAAGGAGCTGGAGCTGACGCCGCGTGAGTTCGACCTGCTGCTGTTCTTTGCCCGCCATCCGGGGCAGGTATTCACCCGCGCCGAGCTGCTGGACCAGGTCTGGGGTTACGGCCACGATGGCTACGAGCACACCGTCAACACGCACATCAACCGCCTGCGCAACAAGATCGAAGTGGACCCGGCCAATCCGAAGCAGATCCTTACGGTATGGGGCCGCGGCTACAAGCTGGTGGGCACCACCGGAGGTGACGCGTGACGCTTCGGCTGCGCCTATGGCAGAAACTGGCGGCGGTGTTCGCCGCGCTGCTGGTGCTGTGCAGCCTGGCGCTGCTGGGCATGCAGATGCGCATGGCGCTGCGGCATGAGCAGGAAGTGGTGCAGCGCCTGTCGCTGGGACTGGCCGCTCACATCGCCCAGCGCAGCGAGCTGATGGATCAGGCGGGCATGCGCGAACCGGAAGTGCGCGCGCTGTTCGGCCAGCTGATGGCGGTCAATCCCAGCGTCGAGGTGTATCTGCTGGACGAGCAGGGCCGCGTGCTGGGCCATGACGCACCGAGTGGCCATCTGCATCGCGACAAGGTGGACCTGGCGCCGCTGAAGGCGCTGCTGGCCGGTGGGGCACTGCCGATCCTCGGCGACGACCCGCGCAGTGCCAGCGGACGCAAGGTCTTCAGCGTGGCGCCGCTGGTGGTGCAGGGCAAACCAGCAGGCTATGTCTACGTGGTGCTGGTGGGTGAGCAGCGGCAGATGCTGGCGGATGACCTGGCCAGCAGCAGCCAGTGGCGCACCACGCTGTGGTCAGTGGTGCTGGTCGCGGTGCTGGGCATGCTGGCCGGACTGGTGGCGTTTTATTGGGTGACGCGGCCGCTGCGTGAGTTGACCCGGCGCATTCAATCATTCGACATCGATGCCCCCACGGAGCTGCCTGCGCTGCCCGCGCTGCGCGATGACGAGCGCGACGAACTGCTGATTCTGGAGCACGCACACGCACAGATGGCCCACCGACTGGGTGAGCAGTGGCAGCAACTGCGTCAGCAGGACCTGCAGCGACGCGAGATGGTTGCCAACATTTCCCATGACCTGCGCACGCCGCTGGCGTCGCTGCATGGCTATCTGGAAACGCTGGCGATGAAGGAAGCGACGTTGAGCGTTGAAGAACGCCGTCGTTATCTGGCGATCGCGCTTTCGCAGAGTGCCAAGGTCGGCGGACTGGCGCGCGCGCTGTTCGAGCTGGCACGGCTGGAGCACGGCCAGGTGCAACTGCAGTGGGAAGTGTTCGCGCTGCCGGAACTGCTGCAGGATGTGCTGCAGAAGTTCGAATTGTCCGCTGAAGCCAAGCAACAGCGGCTGGATGCATCGTTCCCTCAGGGGCTGCCGCTGGTGCGTGCCGACGTGGGGCTGGTGGAACGGGTACTGACCAACCTGATCGACAATGCGCTGCGGCATACGCCGGAGGGCGGTCACGTGCAGGTTCGGCTCTTCGCAGCGTCGGACCACGTGCGCGTGCAGGTAGGCGACAACGGCCCGGGCGTGGATCCGGCCCTGCGCGCGACGCTGTTCCATGCGCCGGCCGCGCTCGGTCCGCGTCGCGGCGAGAATGGCGGGCTCGGGCTGCTGATCGTGCAGCGCGTGGTGCAACTGCATGGCCACGACATCCGGCTGCTGGACACCGAGCAGGGCGCGACCTTCGAGTTTGCGTTGCCGCGGGCGAAGCCTGCAGCGTAATGCTTGATCGGCGGGCGATCGATCCGCGAGCATTGTTGCATTGCCGCGGGGATGATCTGCGGCAGGCCATTGCTGGAACCCTTTCTGGATGCCCGGGAGCATCCAGAAGGGGCCGCGCTGAGGCGAGATCAGTCCAGGATCGGTTTCACCTCACGGATCACCTTCATGTTCCATGGGCACCACGCGAAGCCTGGTAGCAGCGGGGGGGTTCCGATGTGATCGATGTGGTCTTCCACGGCCATGGCCGTCGCATCGCATTCAAGCGGTCCTTCAATGCTGGCGTTCACTGTTTCCGGGACGAAATGAAAATTCCAGGACGGGTTATAGGACTTCCGACCGCGTTTTATGATCCCGCCAATCACATCGGCCCCTTGGCCGCCATTTCCCAGTCCTTCGGTCCTGATGCGCTGTATGACCGCGGGATCTGTGACCCCGAAAATGAATTCCTGCTGCGAAATCGCACGACTTCGATCAATCATTGCGAAGTAGACGATGCTTTGAGGCTGCGATTGGGCCAATGCAGAAAACGGACCTGTGGCAATCAAGACCAGCAGCAGCGTTGCACGTTTCATGGAAGCACCCTTGAGTCATTTGAAGAGTGCCAGCGCTGACAGGAAGATGTCCGGCCGGAACTGGCAGACTCATTCAACATGAGGCGCTTCAGCGCATGGGATTATCGACGATGCTGTTTGCAGAATTTCGCCCACGCTCGAGCTCCATGCCGGATGTCTATCACTTCAGGTGATCAACGCGCCCGGAGGTGTCAGCAACGTACAGATCGACGCGTGTTGCCCAAGCCGCCCGTATGACGGACACGACATCCATTGGGAGAGGATGAGCCAAAAAAAAGGACCCGACAGAGGGAGGGATCTGTCGGGTCCTGCGACTGCACGGGGGGAGGGACCCATGCAGTGTTCTGGTGGTCTGCGGAACCGGGAAGATTCGCGACCTGTTGCAATGCAGCATACGCCTTTCGTGCTGCATTGCAACAGGATCGTCTACTGTGTCCTGAACGAGGCTGAATGTCGTTCAGTATCAACCACTTGCTCAGCGGGTCGCGGGCCCACGATAGCGGCATCCGGACGTGCAGGTCTCATGCACGGTGATCTCGCTGAGGGCAGGCAGCACCGGCTTGAGCTCCTGCCAGATCCAGACCGCCAGATTCTCGCTGGTCGGGTTTTCCAGCCCCGGGATGTCATTGAGGTAGTGGTGGTCCAGGCGGTCGTAGATCGGCTGGAATGCGGCTTTGACGTCGCCGAAATCCATGATCCAGCCCGTCTGTGCACCGGGTTCGCCCTCGACTTTCAGTTCCACCCGGAACGAATGGCCGTGCAGGCGCGAACACTTGTGGCCCGGCGGCACGTTGGGCAGCCGATGCGCTGCTTCGATCATGAAGATTTTGAAGATTTCCATGATGCGGATTGTACCGGTCCGCAGTGCCAGGCCCGTTACAACGGCAACTGAATCCTTTTCATCGCGATGAAGAGATGTTAGCTTCTCTTATATCCGTATGAAGAGATGTTATTGGCTGCACAGCAGCCCTTCATGTGCTACTGCGGAACTGCCACCACCACCCCACGAAGACCACATGCCCCAGCACACCTTGCTCGTGGCGGCCTTGGCCGCTGCCTTGGCCGCGCCTTTGCCTGCCGCAGCCGAAACCTCTGCCGACACCTCCGCCACTGGCGATGCCAGCACACTGGCCGCCGTGCGGGTCACCGGGTCCAACATCAAACGCACTGACACGGAGACCGCCAACCCGGTCCAGGTGATCGGCCGCGAACAGCTGGAGGCCACCGGCAAGGCGTCGGTCGCCGATGTACTGCGCTCGATCTCGGCCAACACCGGCAATGCAGCGAACGAGACCTCCAACAGTGGCTGGGCCTCTGGCTCGGCAGGTATCGGCCTGCGTGGCCTGTCGCAGAAAAACACGCTGGTGCTGCTCAACGGCCGGCGCTTGGCCAACTATGGTTTCCCGGCCAATGGCCTGTCCGACACCTTCGTCAACCTCAATGCGCTGCCGCTGGTCGCCGTGGAACGGATCGAAGTGCTCAAGGACGGCGCGTCGGCGGTGTATGGCTCGGATGCCGTGGCCGGCGTGGTCAACATCATCACCCGACAGAACTACCAGGGCGCGGAGATCGGCGGCAGCGTCGGCACGGCGGACCAAGGTGGGCTGGACGAAACCAAGCTGAAGTTCGTCGGCGGGCTGGGTGACCTGGAGAGTGACGGCTACAACATCCTCTTCAGCCTGGAAGCTTACAACCGCGATCGCCTGGACCAGGACGAGCGCGACCTGACCCAGAGCGGCATCTACAGCGACAAGCCCGGTGGCCGCTGGAACGGCTGGTCGGCGAAAGGCGCGCGGTACCTGATCAATGGGGCGTCGGTGCCCATGCTCGATGGCAATGGCCAGTGCCCGGACGGCACCACCCTGGTCGCCAGCGCGCCGATCGATGGACTGGCCGGCAACACCTGCGGCTTCAACCAGGCACCGTTCACCACGTTGATTCCGTCTACCAAACGCTGGCAGGCCTATGCGAACGGCACGTTCCGCGTCAGTGACAACGTCGAAGCCTTCGGCGAAGTCCTGTACAGCGAGGTAAAAGGCGTTTCGTGGTTCGGCAGCAGCCCCTTCTTCACCCTGGAGAGTGGTCGCTTCGCGCTGAACGCGGATACCGGACTGGCCGAGCCGGTGTCTTCGAACCTGCCCGCCAACAACCCCTACAACCCGTACGGGCGCGCGGTGCCGATCGAATACACGTTCTTCAACCTCGGCGGCACGGTGAAGACCAACCGCTCGCAGTCCTACCGCGGACTGGTCGGCCTGCGTGGCAGCAGCGAGCGCTGGGATTGGGAGGTGGGCGCGTTCGGTGCCCGCAGCAGCGAGCGTGAGACCGTGTCCGGTGGTTTCGCGAACCGCTGGGCGCTGGCCGACGCGTTGGCCACCGGCAGCTACAACCTGTTGGATCCGTCGGCCACGCCTCAGTCGGTGCTTGATGGCATCAACATCGCCACCTTGCGCCCGGCCGAATCCAAGCTGCAGGGCATCGATGCGAAAGTGTCTGGCACGCTGGGCCGTACCTGGGCCGGCGACATCGGCTTCGCCTCGGGGCTGGAGTGGCGCCGCGAGAAACTGGACTCCAACAATCCCTGGCAGATCGATGCCGGCCTGCAGGTGCGCCCCGCCATCGCCGAAGTGCACGGCGAGCGGACCGTGACCGCAGCGTATGCCGAAGCGATCGTGCCGCTGGCCTCCAGGCTGGAGCTTTCGGTCGCCGCGCGTGCGGATCATTACGACGACTTCGGCGATGCGTTCTCGCCCAAGCTGGGCCTGCGCTGGCAGCCGCTGGACTTCCTGCTGGTGCGCGCGGCCGCGTCGAAGGGCTTCCGTGCACCGTCGCTTTCGGAGAACTCGGACAGCACCAGCATTTCCTACGGCAGCGTGGTCGACCCGCGTGACCCGGACCTGCCCGGATCGCGGCAGAACCCCACGTTCTTCACCGTCGGCAATACCGACCTGAAGCCGGAACGCACGCGCAGCTACAACTTCGGCGTGGTGCTGTCGCCGTGGGCGAACACCAACCTGAGTGTCGACTACTACAAGATCGAGCTGGAAAACCTGGTCGGCACCAACAACACCCAGACCCTGGTCACCAACGATGTGCCCGGCGCGGTGCAGCGCGATGAGCGCGGCAAGATCCAGGCCGTGTACAACCGCTACCAGAACCTGAGTGACCTGAAGACCTCCGGCATTGATGTCGAGCTGCGCCAGCGGGTGCCCACCGATCGCTTCGGCACCTTCAACCTGAGCTCGGCGTACACCCATGTGCGCGACTACCGCCGGCCCACGGTTATCGGCGGTCCGCTGGTGGACTACGCCGGCAGCAACCTCGGTGCGACCTTGCCGAAGAACAAAGCGACGACGTCGTTGGACTGGGCGTACGGTGATGTACGCACGGCGCTCACTTGGTACTACACCAGTGGTTATGACCAGAAGGCCAGCACGACGGCGCAAGCCGTGCAGGACCGGGTCGACTCGTACAGCCAGTTCGATCTGTACGTCGGGTACACCGGATTCGAGCAGCTGACCCTGTACGCGAAGATCCAGAACCTGGGCGATGAGGCACCGCCGTACGACGCGTCGTTCCCGGGCATCCGCGCGCCCTACGATTTCAGCCAGTACGACCTGCGCGGACGCTACTTCACGGTCGGGTTCGACTACCGGTTCTGACCGAGCCTGCTTCGTTGCACCGCACTATCCGCCTGGTCGCCGCGTGCGGCCAGGTGGCTGCCCTCGGCGCTCCAGCGCCAACCTTCATGGGGAATCGTTGTGTCCTTCCATCGCAGTGTGTTGTTGTCCTTGTTCGTTGCCGCCGTCGCGGTAGCCGCTCCGGTTCTCCCGGCGCAGGCCCAGAGTGCTTACTTCTTCCCGCAGGGCCAATCCGCCGATTTCGATCCGGCCGTGCCGACGCCGCAGCAGTTCCTCGGCTACGAAGTCGGCAGCCGCTACACACGGCATGACCAACTGGTGGGCTACTTCAACGAACTGGCCAAGCATTCCGACAAGATCACGGTGCAGGAAATCGGCCGCAGCTACGAAGGGCGTCCGCTGCTGATCGCCACGGTGACCGCGGCACCGAACCACGTGCGGCTGGACACGCTGCGTCAGCAGCATGCCACTCTGGCCGATCCCGCGCAGCCGCGCACCGCTGCCGGCGACAGCCCTGTGGTGGTGTGGCTGGGCTACAGCGTGCACGGCAACGAGACCTCCAGCGGCGAGGCGGCGATGCTGACGGCGTACTACCTGGTGGCCAACCGCAGCGCCGAGACACAGCAGTGGTTGCAGAACGCCGTGGTGCTGTTCGATCCGGCGCAGAACCCGGACGGTCGTGACCGAGCGGCGAACTGGCACAACGCCTACGCATCCAGTCCGGCATCGGCCGACCCGGCCGACAAGGAGCACGTTGAGCCGTTCCCGCAGGGTCGCACCAACCACTACTTCACCGACCTCAACCGCGACTGGCTGGCCCTGACGCAACAGGAAAGTCGACCGAAGATCGAGGTCTTCCACCAGTGGTACCCGAACGTGCAGATCGACTTCCACGAAATGGGCAAGGACAGCACGTACTACTTCGAGCCGTCACCGAAGAGCATGCACAGTCCGTTGCTGCCGGCCTCGTCGTACGAATTCAACAAGACCCTGGCGAAGTACCACGCCGCCTCGCTGGATGCGTTGGGCTCGCTGTACTACACCGGCGAAAACTACGACAACTTCTCCCCGGTGTATGGCTCCACCTACCCGGATTTCCACGGTGCCGTGGGTGTCACCGTCGAACAGGCCAGCTCGCGGGGACGCGTGCAGGAGTCGGTCAATGGTCCGTTGACCTTCCCGTTCACCATCCGCAACCAGGTCGCGACCGGGCTGGGCACCGTGCGCGGTGCGGTGGCTGAGCGGGAAGGCCTGTTCACCCTGCAGAAAACGTTCTTCCAGTCCGCGCTCAAGCAGGCGGGGCAGCAGCCCTTGAAGAGCTTCGTGTTCGGCGATGCGCACGATCCTGCGCTCACCCGCAAACTGCTTGAGTTGTTGCTGCTGCACCGGATCGAGGTGCATGCGCTGGCATCGACCGTCACCGTGGAGGGGCGCCGCTTTGAACCTGGCAGTGCCTACGTGGTGCCCGCTGCGCAGTCGCAGTTCCGGCTGGTGCATTCGATATTCGCCGACACCCCACCGATCAAGGGCGATGTGTTCTACGGCAGCACGTCTTACGCTATCGCACCGGCCTACGGGGTTGCTTTCGCCGCCAGCAAGGGGCGCATCGCGGAGGGCACGCAGGTAACCGCGTTGCCGCCGGTGCAGGCGGGGGTACAGGGTGGCCAGGCTGGCTACGCGTATGTGATCGATTGGCGCGACTACAACGCGGGCCGTGCGCTGTACGCACTGCAGTCCAAGGGTCTGTCCACGCGCGCGGCATTCCAGTCTTTCACCGCCAGCACGGTAGGTGGCGATGTGTCGTTCGCGCCCGGCAGCATCGTGGTGCCGGTGGCAGGACAGCCCCTGCAGGGCGCGGCGCTGCTGGATGCCGTGCAGGCGGCCGCAACGGATGCAGGCGTGCAGGCCCATGCACTGGCCAGCGGCCAGAGCCGGGGCGGTGTCGATCTGGGCAGCGATGGGGTGAAAGCATTGCGCAAGCCCACCGTCGCGCTGGTGATGGGCGAGGGCGTGAACGCCACCGAGATCGGCTCGGCCTGGTTCCTGCTGGACCAGCAGCTGCAGCTGCCCGCCAGCAAGATCGACCCGACCCAGCTGGGCAAGGTGGCGTTGGACCGCTACACCACGATCGTGTTGTCCGGTGGCAAGTACGAGGCAGTGGACGACGTCGCCGTGGGCGCGCTGAAGCGCTGGATCCAGGCAGGCGGTTCGCTGGTGACGTATGGCACCGCCTCGCGCTGGGCAATCGACAAGAAGTTGGCCGACGGTGAGAAGCTCGGCCAGGACGAAGAGACCGCTGCGGGCGAACGCAAGGCGTTTGGCGATCAGCGCGATATCGCGGCGATCGAGCGGGTGAGCGGCAACATCCTCAGTGCGGATATCGACACGAGCCATCCGTTGGGCTTCGGCGCACCGGGTCGCGCGCTGGCGGTGAACAAGGAAAACGCGGTGGTGCTGCAGCCGAGCGCCAATCCGTTCTCCACGGTGGTGCGGGTGGACGAGCAGCCGCGCGTCAACGGCTATCTGTCCGAGCGCAACCGGGCGCGGGTGAAGGGCTCGGCGTGGTTGCTGGTGTCGCCGCAGGGGCAGGGCAACGTGGTGTTGTTCGCCGATGACCCGGCGCACCGGAAGTACTGGCACGGGACGGACCGGTTGCTGGTCAATGCGGTGTTCTTCGGCAATCTGTTGAACCCGGCGAAGCCGAGGGGCTAGGTGGGGTTGCCGGGCTGCGGGTCCACGTCATCGCATTCGCGCTGCCGCTCCCACGCTTTGCTTCGCAAACCGCGGGCCCCGTCTCACCAGCACCCACACCCCGCCGCCTCCCGGCCGCCCCTGACTCAGGGGCTCCCTCCACCCGACGGATTATCGCCATCTGTAGCGCCGAGCCGTGCTCGGCGGAATGTCCCCGCCAACGGCCCGCTGCGCTCGCCGACCATGGGTCGGCGCTACCGCTTTTTTCTTTTTTCTTACGCGGATGGCGGCGCAAGGAACCTGTCAGAGGGCTGGGCGGTGGGGCTGGGCGGGGGCGTTGAGCGCCATGGATGGCGCGAAACGAGGCACGCATGGACGCAGTTTTTGCCGGCCCCCGCCCAGCCCCACCGCCCAGCCCCAAGCACGCAGCCTGCTGTAAGAGTCAGCCGCGAGGGGCTCAGCCGCTCGCCGCATCAAAATCGTATTGCGAATCATTCGCAATAGGCATAGAGTGTGCGCCGCCGGACTGGGGCCGGTGCCTTCCACGAGATATGCCGATGAAAACCTGCTTGCTGGCTGGCCTGATGCTGGCCGCCGTCGTGTTGCCTGCCCGTGCGCATACGCCGTATCTGGCGCCGGCAACGTTCCAGATCCAGCCGACCAGCCTGGTCACGCTCGATGCCAGCTTCGCTGAAACCTTCTTCGTTCCCGAAGTGGTGTTCGACAACAGCACCTTCGTGGTGACCGATCCCGATGGTGTGACCCATGCACCCGATACCGTGCATCTGTTGAAGACCCGGGCCGTGGTCGAGCAGCGGCTGCCGGGCAAGAAGGGTACCTACCGCTTCAGCACCGGTAATCGCCTTGGTGCGGTGTTCCGTACGTTCGAGGTCAACGGCAAGACTGAAAGCAGCCGTGACCCGTCCACGCCGCTGCCGGCCGGGGCGAAGATCGTGTCGCACTACCAGAGCCTGTCGCGGTCGGAGGTCTATCTGACGGCTGGGGAACCGACTACCGACGCCCTGAAGCCTTACGGCAAGGGCCTTGAGCTGGTCCCCGTCACCCATCCGAGTGATCTGTACGTGGGCGAGTCTTTCGTCTTCGAAGTGCGCTACGACGGCAAGCCGCTGCCGGCGCAGAAGGTGGAGATCAACCGCGCGCTCGGCGATGGCCACAGCCAGCCGGCCGCCCTGGAACTCACCACTGACGCCGCAGGCAAAGCCACCTTGCCGTTGCAGCAGGCAGGCAGCTACCTGGCGCTGATCCGCTATCGCGGCGTCGCCCCGGCAGGTGCCGCCGCACCGCAGTACGGCAACAACTACACGCTCAGCTTCCGCGTGCTGGAACCGTAAGCCACTCCCCTGAAGGATTTCCTCGTATGACCAAGATCATGATCGCGCTGGCGCTGCTTGCGGCTACATCCGCCCCCACGGCATCCGCGCAACAGGCCGCTGCACCTGCCCTGTCTTCTGCCGCAGCCGATTTCCTGGAGCAGTTCGATCCGCAGGACACCGGCGCGGTCAGCTGGGCACAGTTCGAGACCTTCCGTCGCGCACGCTACGCCGCGACCGACCGCAACGGCGATGGCAGCGTGGACAAGCAGGAGTACATCGACGAGTACCTGCAGCGTTTCGACGAACGCCTGGCCAAGGCCCGCGAAGGGCACCTGCGGCAGACCGGCACACGCTTCAAGGCACTGGACCAGGACAAGGACGGGCGCATCAGCCGCGACGAATTCGACGCAGCGGGCGAGCGCACCTGGGACGGCTACGAGAAGAGCCAGGACGCGACGCGGGAAAGCGCGGCGGCGACCAACCGCGATCCGCTGAAGATGCCGACCTCGCATACCGCCAACGGCATGCTGGACCTGTACGACCGCAACGGTGACGGGGTGGTCGATCGCGCCGAGTTCGATGCTGCACGCGCCGCCACGTTCGCCGCGACCGACACCAATGCCGATGGTCAGCTGGACCTGGCCGAGTACACCGCCGAATTTGCCGGTCGCCTGGATGCGCAGCGCACGAAGGTGCGTGACGCGGGCGGGCGTCAGGCGGCGGTGCGCTTCGGGGCACTGGACACCGACAAGGATGGTCGGATGACCTTCGCCGAGTACCAGGTGTCGGGCAAGCGCCTGTTTGATCGCGCTGATACCAACAGTGATCGCATCGTCGATGCGCGTGATCCGGAACCGACCGCTACGCCGTGACACATCGGGTGCCGGCATGCCGTCGGCGCCCCATCACCCGATCTCCCACGACCTCCCAGCCCGCACCGCCGCCACGCGCGTCGGCAGCCAGGAATGGCGTTAGCCCAGCCTTTCTCCCTGCGGAGCTTTCCCGATGAACCTGTCCCTCTCCCTGCTTTCACTGGCGGTGCTCACCAGCCTGTCCGCGATACCCGCCGCGCATGCGGACGCACCGGCCGATGCCGGTACCCTCGATACCGTGCGGGTGGAAGCCGAGCGCGCCAAGAAGAGCACGTCGCGCAACCAGAACGTCACCGTGCTTACCGCTGCCGACCTGGACGCGGACATGGCCAACACCATGGAAGAGGCCATCCGCTACATCCCCGGTGTCAGCGTGGTGGACATGGGTCGCTTCGGTGACAACGGCTTCAACATCCGCGGCCTGGAAAGTGACCGCGTGGCGATCACCGTCGATGGACTCAGCCTCGGCGAGTCCGTGGAAACGGCGCGTTCGTATGAGTTCTTCCGGGGCGGCCGCGGCGACGTGGACATCGACACGCTGAAGAGCCTGCAGGTGATCAAGGGGGCGGACTCCATCACCGCTGGCAGTGGTGCGCTCGGTGGTGCGGTGGTGTTCACCACCAAGGACCCGGCCGACTACCTGAAGGCCGTCGGCAACGACACGCACGTGGGGGTCAAGTTCGGCTACAGCGGTGCCAACGACGAGACCATGGGTACGCTCACTTTCGCCAACCGCACCGGCATCGCCGAATCGATGCTGGTCTATACGCGCCGCGAAGGCCATGAATCAGAGAGCTGGTACGACACGACCGTGGACCGCATCGGCATCGGCCGGCGCACCCCCGATCCGGTGGACAGCACGCGTGACAATCTGTTGGGCAAGCTGGACCTGCAGCTGGATGAACGCAACACACTCGGTTTCATGATCGAGCGTGGCCGTGCGCGCAACGAAGTGGACAACCTGTCGCGCGTGTACGCGCCCGGCTATCTGGAGCGGCGCGGGGATGACCGCAATGATCGGGATCGCTATGGCGTGCGCTGGCAGTACCGCCCGCAGAATGCGCTGTTCGACAGCGTGGAAGCGCAACTGGATCGCCAGGTCACCGAGAGCCGGGGCCTGACCACCATCCTCGCCGGTAGCGGCTGCCCGGGGCGCACCGTGCCGTGCCTGCGCAGCGAGAACCGTGCGACCGAACAGACGCTGGATCGCGCGGCGCTGGATTTCAGCAAGGTGCTGGAAGCGTCCGGCGCGCGCCACGACATTGCGTACGGACTGGCCTGGCAGACCCGCGACGTGGACTTCACCGCCGTGGATACGCGATGGACGGCGGCGGGCACCGTCGCCAGCGTCGATCAGGATCCGCGCCAGGTCCCCAGGACCGACGCGCGCAACTGGAACCTGTATCTGCGTGACAGCGTGTCGTTGCTGGACGACCGACTGATCCTGAGCGGCGGTGCTCGCTATGACCGTTATGACTATTCGCCCACGGTGGATGACACTTTCGCTGACCCGACGGGCAGCGTGCGTGACCTGCAGTTCTCCGCGCCGAGCTGGCAGGCGGGTGCCGAGTTCCGCTTCCTGCCCGACCACGCGCTATGGGCGCAGCTGGGACGAGGGTTCCGTGCACCCAGCGTGGCCGACCTGTATTCGCCGACGGGATCCACTGTCGCCTTTGATGCGCTGACCGGCGCGCAGGTGCAGTTCGATACCTCATCATCGAATCCAGACCTGGATGCCGAAAAGAGCTTGAATGTAGAGCTGGGTTACCGCTGGACGACGGACCGTGGACTGCTGGGCGTCTCGCTGTTCCGCGACCGCTACAGCAACTTCATCGAGACGGTGACCACGGCGCAGGCTTACGCCAACGGCTACCGCACCACCGCGACGTCGCCCGTGTTGTACCGCTACAACGCAACGATGCCGATGAACGCCGGCAAGGTAATCGTCAAGGGTGCCGAGCTGGAAGGTCGCTGGCAGTTCAACGATGCGTGGTCGTCGCGCATCGCGGCCGCCTACAGCGAAGGCGAGAAGGCCAACGGTGATCCGCTGGAGAGCATCGTCCCGGCCAGCGTGGTGGTCGGGCTGCGCTATGCGCCATCGCCCGTGTGGAATGTCACGGCCAACGTGACCCATGCCTGGGGAAAGAACGCCGACGATGCTTACACCACGTTGGCCAACGGCACCCGCGAGACCCCGGATTGGGTCGGCAAGGCCGATGGCTACACGGTGCTGGACCTGGTGGGCAGCTGGAACATCACCGACCAGTTGCGGCTGAGTGCCGGGGTGTACAACCTGACCAACCGCGAGTACTACCTGTGGCAGCGGGTGCGCGGCGTGTTCGAGGGCTCGACCACGTTGTATGGCTACGTCAACGAAGAGGGCATCGGCCGTTACAGCGAACCGGGCCGCAATGCACGGGTGACCGTGGCGTACACCTTCTGAGGGGCAGATCCGCCAGCGCCGAGGCATGATCGGCGAGCGCGCAGCGCGGCCGCCTTGTGCCATCAACAACGAAAAAGGGACGGAGCTCGCGCTCCGTCCCTTTTGTCATTGCGGGGTTACAGCCGCCGAGCAGGGCCCGGCGCTATCTCCCTTAGACCGCGCGGCTGGTGCTCGCGCTGCGGCCACGACCGGCACCGGCGCCGGCGCCGGCGGCACCACCGCCACCACGACGCTGGCCCTGGCCCTGCGCGGCACGCGCCTGGCCCGCACCGTTGCCGCCGCCTTCGCGACGACCGCCACCCGGCTTCTTCGGACCGGCATGCGCGTGACGCGGCGCATCGCCGTGCGGACGACGGGCATGCGAGGTCTTGCGCACGGCACGGTCACCCATATCGCTGTCAGCCTTGCCCGGTGCACTGTTGCCCCAGCGGATCGGCACCTGCAGCTCGAAGCCCGGTACGTCGCGGATATCCATGTCGCGGCCCAGCAGGCGCACGATCTGGCGCAGCAGCTTCACCTCATCCTGGGCGACCAGCGAAATCGCTTCACCGGTGGCGCCATTACGGCCGGTACGGCCGATGCGGTGCACGTAGTCTTCGGCCACCATCGGCAGATCAAAGTTGATCACCTTCGGCAGCTCGTTGATGTCGATACCGCGTGCCGCGATGTCGGTCGCGACCAGCACGGTGACACGGCCAGCCTTGAAGTCCGCCAGTGCGCGCAGGCGCTGGCCCTGGCTCTTGTTGCCGTGGATCGCGGCGGTCTTGATGCCGGACTTGTCCAGGAACGCGGCCAGCTTGTCGCTGCCGTGCTTGGTGCGGGCGAAGACCAGGGTCTGCTCGCGGCTGTCCTGCGCCAGCAGGTGCAGCAGCAGGTCGCGCTTGCGACTGCCGTCGACCGGGTGGACGCGGTGGGTGATCAGCTCGGCGACGGTGTTCTTCGGCGTGACCTGGATCTGCTCCGGGTTGCGCATGAACTCCATGGCCAGCTGCTTGATGCTCTCTTCGAAGGTCGCCGAGAACAGCAGGGTCTGGCGGTTCTGCTTGGGCAGCTTGGCCAGGATGCGCTTGATCGACGGCAGGAAGCCCATGTCGAGCATGCGGTCGGCTTCGTCCAGCACCAGCACTTCAATGCCGGACAGGTCGATGCTGCGACGCTCGATATGGTCGATCAGGCGGCCCGGGCAGGCCACCAGCAGGTCTACGCCACGGCGCAGGATGTCCAGCTGGTTGCCCATGCCGACGCCGCCGTAGATGCAGGCGCTCGGAATGCGCAGGTACTTGCTGTAGCCGCGCAGGCTGTCGTGCACCTGGGTGGCGAGTTCGCGGGTCGGGGTCAGGATCAGCGCGCGCGGCTTGCGCGGGCCGCCGTTGGACACTTCCTGCGAACTGGTGGCCAGGTGCTGCAGCAGCGGCAGGCCGAAGGCGGCGGTCTTACCGGTGCCGGTCTGTGCGCCGGCCAGCAGGTCACGGCCGGCCAGGGCGAGCGGGATCGCCTGCTCCTGGATCGGGGTCGGGGTTTCATAGCCCTGCTCGGAAAGCGCACGCAGCAGGAAGGGCGCAAGGCCCAGGGATTCAAAGGACATTCGAGAAAGCTCCAAAAACAGAGAACGCCTGACCGAATGGCCAAGCGGGGGCAGATCGATGAGATCGGCTGACTCGGAGCGTTCCCGTGAACCGCGCTGCGAGAATTGGGGGCAACCGGCGCGAAGCACAGGCTGGAATGCGTGACGTACGGCGTCGGAGTTGGGGCGGGCGAGGGGTCTATGACCTGACTCGCCGGCGGTCCCGGAGGGAAACGGACGGCCGTTGCAGACCGGCGAAGTCTACCCGAAGTTTGAGACTTGGCGCAAAGGGGCGTGTTCAGGTTGGGCGTCGAACGGGTGAAACCCCCTCGCGGGTGGCGGGGTATCAGGGTGGAACGCCGCGCGGGTGGGGCTGTGGGGGACCCGGCGCAAGGACGTCCATGTAGCCTTGTTTCCGCCCATCCATGGGCTCCAACAGTCCCCCACAACCCCACCCGCGCGGCGTCCTGACAGATTCCTTGCTCGCCAGCCGCGCATGTAAAGGAAGAAGAGCGGTAGCGCCGAGCCGTGCTCGGCGGCAGGGACGCCTCCGATCATCCGCGGGACCGGCATACACTCGGCGATGCGGCGGCGCAGCTTTCCGTGGTTGCGGGGCTTTGATTACACTTGAAACTTGTTGTCCACCTCTGCCGGATATCCCCATGAAGCTTGGTTCGTTGAAGGAAGGGGGCCGCGACGGCACCTTGATCGTGGTCTCGCGTGATCTTGCGCGCGGGGTGCGTGCCACCGGTATCGCGGCGACGCTGCAGGTGGCGCTGGAAGACTGGGCGCGCGTGGCGCCGCGGCTGGATGCGCTCTATCAGTCGCTCAATGCCGGCGATGCCGATGGTGTCTTCGACATGGACATGCAGGCGCTGGCAGCCCCGCTGCCGCGCGCCTACGAATTCCTGGACGGCAGCGCGTACCTGCCGCACGTGGCGCGGGTGCGCCGTGCGCGCGGTGCCGAGGTGCCGGAGAGCTTCTATACCGATCCGCTCATGTACCAGGCCACCAGTGCCGGTTTCCATGGTCCGCGCGATCCGGTGAAGGTGGTCAGCGAGGACTATGGCATCGACCTGGAGGCGGAGATCGTGGTGATCACCGACGATGTGCCGATGGCGGTCACCCCGGAGCAGGCAGCGGGCCACATTCAGTTGATCGGGTTGGTCAATGACGTGTCGCTGCGCAACCTGATCCCGGGCGAGCTGGCGAAGGGGTTCGGGTTCCTGCAGTCCAAGCCGCGTTCCGCGCTGTCGCCGGTGTTCGTCACCCCGGACGAACTGGGCGCTGCCTGGCAGGACAGCACGCTGCACCTGCCGCTGCTTACGCATATCAATGGCGCCTGGTTCGGCGCGCCGGAAGCCGGCGTCGACATGCAGTTCAATTTCGCCCAGTTGGTGGCCCATGCGGCCAAGACCCGCCCGTTGGGTGCGGCAACCATCGTCGGTTCGGGCACCATCGCCAACGAAGACACCAGCAAGGGCGCATCCTGCTTTGCCGAGCAGCGCACCGTGGAAACCCTGCGCGACGGCAAGCCCAGCACGCCGTTCATGTCCTTCGGTGACGTGGTGCGCATTGAAATGCTGGATGCCGCCGGCAACAGTATTTTCGGCGCCATCGAGCAGCGCATCGAACAGGCCTCCGCGCCGTGAATGACG
The DNA here is from genome assembly GCF_014841935.1 of Stenotrophomonas sp. CFBP 13725. Classification (NCBI taxonomy): domain Bacteria; kingdom Pseudomonadati; phylum Pseudomonadota; class Gammaproteobacteria; order Lysobacterales; family Lysobacteraceae; genus Stenotrophomonas; species Stenotrophomonas sp. CFBP 13725. The sequence continues at coordinate 82,241 of NZ_JACYUV010000004.1, forward strand.
AGGCGGCGCAGGGGCCGGGCGGGCAGGGACGTATCGTCCTGCACACCTATTGGCGCTCCAGTGCCGCCTACCGCGTGCGTATCGGGTTGCACCTGAAGGGTCTGTCGTGGGAGCCGCAGCCGGTCCATCTGGTGCGCGATGGCGGCGAACAGCACCATGACGGTTACCGTGCGCTCAACCCACAGCAACTGGTACCGACGCTGCTGCACCGCGGGCAGGTGCTGACGCAGTCCATGGCCATCCTGGAGTACCTGGATGAGCTGTTCCCGGCCAAGCCGCTGATGCCGGCAGACCCGGCCGGGCGTGCGCGGGTGCGCGGCTTGGCCCAGCTGGTGTCCTGCGATATCCACCCGCTGAACAACCTGCGGGTGATGCAGTATCTGGAGCGCCAGCTGCAGGTGCCGGTCGATGCGCGCACGCAGTGGACCCTGCACTGGATGGCCGAAGGCCTGGCAGCGATGGAGTCCCTGCTGGCGGCCAGCACCGCGACCGGCACGTTCTGCCACGGCGACCACCCCGGCCTGGCCGACGCCTGCCTGATTCCGCAGCTCTACAACGCCCATCGCTTCGGCCTGGAGCTGACCCCTTATCCGACCTTGCGGCGGATCGAGGCGGCGTGTCTGGACCTGGAGGCGTTCGACGCTGCGCGGCCAGAGAATCAAACCGACGCCGCGTGAACAAAAAAGGGGAAGGAGGGGATTAAGTCGTTTTCGGCTTCATGGCCGAAAACGACTTAATCCCCTCCGTCCCCTTTTTCAGAAGCCGTGGGTGATGCTGGGTTGGCCTTCGGAGAAGTCGGCGTAGGGGTCGTGTTCGCCGTCGCTGCCTTCGGACAGGCGGAACTTCAAGGCCAGGCCGTCGCGGGAGTCGGCGGCGCGCAGTGCTTCCTCGATCTCGATGGTGCCGTCCTTCGCCATGCGGAACAGGCACTGGTCGAAGCTCTCCATGCCTTCTTCCAGCGACGCTTCCATCGCGGCCTTGATCTCGTGCACCTGGCCGCGGCGCAGGAGGTCGCGGATCATCGGCGTGTTGATCAGGACCTCGGTAGCGGGCAGGCGGCGGCCGTCCTTGCCCTTCACCAGACGTTGGCTGATGACGCCGCGCAGGTTCAGCGACAGGTTCATCAGCACGTTGCGGTGGGCGCTTTCCGGGAAGAAGTTCAGGATGCGCTCGATCGTCTGGTCGGCATTGTTGGAGTGCAGGGTGGCCAGGCACAGGTGGCCGGTCTCGGCGAAGGCAATGGCCGCCTCCATCGTTTCCGAATCCAGGATTTCGCCGATCAGGATCACGTCGGGTGCTTCACGCATGGCGTTCTTCAAGGCGCTGTTGAAGGCATGCGTGTCCAGCCCCACCTCGCGCTGGTTGACGATCGACATCTTGTGCTTGTGCAGGTACTCGATCGGGTCCTCGATGGTGAGGATGTGCCCGGTGGTCGTGCTGTTGCGGTGGTCGATCATCGAGGCCAGCGAGGTGGACTTGCCCGACCCGGTGGACCCCACCACCAGGACCAGGCCGCGCGGGGTCATGATGACGTCCTTCAGCACCTGCGGCAGGTTCAGCTCTTCGATGCTGGGTATCCGGCTACGGATGGCGCGGATGACCATGCCGACTTCGCCGCGCTGCTTGAACACGTTCACGCGGAAGCGCCCGGTGTCCGCCAGGGCAATCGCCATGTTGAGTTCCAGCTCGCGTTCGAACTGAGGCACCTGGCCTTCGTCCATCAGCGAGTAGGCGATTTTCTTGACCATGCCGGGCGGCAGGCCGGTGTTGCCGAGCGGGTACAGCTTGCCCTCGATCTTGATGTAGACCGGCGCACCGGTAGTCAAGAACATGTCCGAAGCATTCTTTTCGGTCATCAGCTTCAGGAAGTAGCCGATATCCATACGCGTTTTTCCCCAAAAACGAGTCGCCGACGGCCTAAGTTGCAAGCATGCCGTCGGCTTGACGACAATGGCCGTGCACAATCATCGGCACGGCCTCCCCAAATGAATCGACGTAGCTTCGCACAAATGCGCCACGCCCTGTATGTGACGGCGTTGGCATTCGCACTCTCTGCCCCGGCCATTGCGCTGGCGCAGGACGGCGCGCTGGAACTGGCGCAGGCACGGCAAGCGGTGGAAAAGGCCACCCAGGCTGACGCCGACCAATACGCCCCCGATCTGATCAACCTGGCGAGACAGGGCCTGGAGCAGGCCCAACGTGCGGCAGGCGACCGTCGGGAGCGCAAGAACGCGCCCGCCATGGCCCTGCGTGTGGCCGCGGATGCCGACCTGGCCCGCGTCCGCAGCGAGGAAGCCACCGCCACCGCGCAGCTGCAGTTGCGCCGCAATGAAGTCACCCAGCTGCAACGCCAGCTGGAAACCGGGGATGACCGCTGATGCGCGCACGTTCGATGTACTTGGCTGCGGGGCTGTTGACCCTGCCCCTGCTGGCTGTTGCTGCCGACGATCCGGCGGTACTGCAGCTCAACCAGCGCCTGATGGCGATCTCGGCCAATCCGGATACGGCCAACCTGGGCGCGTTCGAGCGCATGCAGGCGCAACAGGCGATCAGCACCCTCGATACCGCCAAGCGCCGCGACCAGGAGCTTGCCCGATATCTGGCCGAGCGGCGGGTAGAGATCGCCGAGACTTCGGTGCGTGCGGCCTTGGCCCAGCGCGAAGTGGATCGGCTGGAACGCACCCGCAGCGACATGCTGATCGAAGCGAGCCGCCGGGAAGCGGCACGTGCGCGGCAGGAAGCCGAGCGTCTGCGTGTGCAGGCGCAGATCCAAGCGGAGGAGGCCGAACGGCTGCGACTCGCTGCGGAGAGTGAGGTGCTGGCCCGGCAGGATGCGGAGAACGCGCTGACCAGCGTGGCCGGCAAGCAGCAGCAGCGCCTCAGCGCGGCGCAGCAGAACGCGGCCAAGCTGGCACGCGAGGAAGCTGAGCTGGTGTCCGGCCAGAAGCTGCCGGGCAGCAAGTTCGACAGCCGGGGTGAGATCTTCACGCTGACCGGCGACGCGTTTGCCAGCGGCCAGGCCAGTCTGTCCAACGGAGCGAAGAACCAGGCCAAGGCACTCGCCGAGTACCTGAACATCGGCAAGAAGGGCCGCGTGCGCATCGAGGCCTACGACAGTGCCAACGGCGTTGGCCAGCGACGTGCCGACGCGGTGCGCGACGCACTGGTTGCCGCAGGCGTCGCTGGCAATCGCATCCAGTCCGTCGGCAAGAAGGCTGCCTCCACGCGAGCGCGTTCCGTCGAGGTGATTGTTTCACCTTAAAGTATTGTTTTCGTTAATAAATGCGAGTGGCTTCACTACATCCTGAACCGCTCGTCGCCCCGACCCGGCTATTTGTCGCGAGGGGCTTGAAGGCCCCCTTCGGCAAGCGTAGGGTCAATTGTCCGGGACGCATTCGGCGGACCGGACAGAAAGGAGGGCCGGGCCGATGCAATCGTGGCACGAACCAGCGCAGGCAGACATCCACGGGCCAGTGTGGAACGCCTTGCAGGACGTGGCCTTGCACGCGCCCGCCTTCCTTCCCTCAATCGACGCCCTGTGCCGAAAGGCCGGGGCGTTCGTGTTCCAGCTGAAGGAGGTACATCATGTTTGAAGATCAGTCCCAGAGCGAGATCGAAGCCCGCCGCGCGCGCGATCCGGAGTTTCGGACCCTGCATGACGAACACCGGAAGTTGAATCGCCAATGCATGGATGCCGAGCTCGGCGTTATGGCAGTCAGTGATATCACCCTGGGCCGGATGAAGCGGGAAAAGCTGCTGGCCAAGCAACGTCTGCAGCGCATGCTGGAGACCCCCGTGCAATCACAGACCTCCCCCGCGCATTGAGTTGACCCACAGCAAGCAGGCAGGCCACGGGCCCGCCATGTAAGAACATCGCCGTTCCCTGTCGCGGGCGGCCTGGGCCTCCTCGTCGGCCCATGTCGTCCGCGTCACTTAGGGCTTGGTGCATTCCCCCTGACATTCGCGGTCAACCAGCGGATAATCCAGTATCCGGCCCTGCGCGGCGCGAACTGAAGTCCCCCGAATGCCCATCCATGCTTCCGTCCTCGATCTCATCGGCCATACCCCCATCGTCAAGGCCCAGCGCCTGGATACCGGTGTCTGCGAGCTGTTCCTGAAGCTCGAAAGCGCCAACCCGGGCGGCTCGATCAAGGACCGCATCGGCCTGTCGATGATCGAGGCGGCTGAACAGCGCGGTGACCTGAAGCCGGGCGCGACGCTGGTGGAGGGCACGGCGGGCAATACCGGCCTGGGCTTGGCGCTGGTGGCGCAGCAGAAGGGCTACAAGCTGGTGCTGGTGGTGCCGGACAAGATGAGCCGGGAAAAGATCTTCAACCTGAAGGCCATGGGCGCTGAAGTGCGCCTGACCCGTTCGGACGTGGCCAAGGGCCATCCGGAGTACTACCAGGACCTGGCCAAGACCATCGCTGACCAGATTCCGGGCGCGTACTTCATCAATCAGTTCGGAAATCCCGACAACCCGGCGGCCCATGAGTTCGGTACCGGCCCGGAAATCCTCGAGCAGATGGACGGCGACCTGGACGCGATCGTGTTCGGCTGTGGCAGCTCGGGCACCATGACCGGTCTGTCGCGCGCGTTTTCCACGCTGTCGCCGAAGACCGAGCTGGTGCTCGCCGACCCGGTCGGCTCGATCCTGGCGGAATACATCAATGATGGCGTGCTCAACGACAAGTCCGGCAGCTGGCTTGTCGAAGGTATCGGCGAGGACTTCCTGCCGTCGATCGCTGATTTCAGCCGCGTCACCAAGGCCTATGCCATCACCGATGCGGAAAGCTTCCACACCGCACGCGAGCTGCTGGGCAAGGAGGGCATCCTGGGCGGCTCGTCCACCGGCACTCTGCTGGCGGCAGCGCTGAAGTACTGCCAGGAGCAGACCACGCCGAAGCGGGTTCTCGTGCTGGTCTGCGACACCGGCAACAAATATCTGTCGAAGATGTACAACGACTATTGGATGCTGGACAACGGCTTCCTCGAGCGCCCGCAGCATGGCGACCTGCGCGACCTGATCCTGCGCCCGTATGGCCAGCGCGATACCGTAGTGATCGGTCCGAATGATCTGCTGACCACCGCCTACCAGCGCATGAAGTTGTATGACGTGTCGCAGCTGCCGGTCGTCGACGGTGACACGCTGGTGGGCATCGTCGATGAAAGTGATGTCCTGCTGCATGTGTACGGTGACGAAGCGCGCTTCCGCGATACCGTTTCCACCGCGATGGTCAGCAAGCTGGACCGGCTGGATGTGAAGTCGCCTATCGAGGCCCTGCTGCCGGTATTCGACCGCGGCCAGGTGGCGATCATCATGGACGGTGACAGCTTCCTTGGCCTGATCACCCGCATCGATCTGCTGAATTACCTGCGCCGTCGCGTTCAGTAACGCGACGTTTGCTGGAATTGGCCTCTGAATCCGCGTTTATCCGTGTCAATGGGCGTTAAGCCCACGCTGGTAGACTCCCGACCCCTTGATGGCGACCGTGTTGGGCGCCCTGCAGGAATCAACTTAATGTCCGATTCGTCCAAGCCCGCCCACGCGCGTGCGTTGTCACTGGCCACGCTGGCCATCCATGGCGGCCAGTCGCCGGACCCCAGCACGGGCGCGGTGATGCCGCCGATCTATGCGACGTCCACCTATGCGCAGAGCAGCCCCGGCGAGCACCAGGGTTTCGAGTACTCGCGCACCCACAACCCGACGCGCTTTGCGTACGAGCGGTGCGTAGCCTCGCTGGAAGGCGGCTCGCGTGGTTTCGCGTTTGCGTCGGGCATGGCGGCCACGTCCACGGTGATGGAACTGCTGGATGCCAACAGCCATGTCGTGGCGATGGATGACATCTATGGCGGCACGTTCCGCCTGTTCGAACGCGTGCGTCGTCGCACCGCCGGGCTGGATTTCAGCTTCGTCGACCTGACCGACGTGGCGGCCTTCGAGGCAGCGATCACGCCGGCCACGAAGATGGTGTGGATCGAGACCCCCACCAACCCGATGCTGAAGATCGTCGACATCGCGGCGGTTGCCGCCGTGGCGAAAAAGCACGGGCTGATCGTGGTGGTCGACAACACCTTCGCCTCGCCGATGCTGCAGCGCCCGCTGGAACTCGGCGCGGACCTGGTGCTGCACTCGGCCACCAAGTACCTCAATGGCCATTCGGACATGGTGGGCGGCATGGTGGTGGTCGGTGACAACACCGAGCTGGCCGAGCAGATGGCCTTCCTGCAGAACTCCATTGGCGCGGTGCAGGGGCCGTTCGACAGCTTCCTGGCCCTGCGTGGCCTGAAGACCCTGCCGCTGCGTATGAAGGCGCATTGCGCAAACGCGATGGCTCTGGCGCAGTGGCTGGAAACCCAGCCGGCGGTGGAGAAAGTGATCTATCCGGGGCTGAAGAGTCATCCGCAGCACGAACTGGCTACTGCACAGATGAACGGTTACGGCGGCATCGTATCGATCGTGCTGAAGGGCGGGTTCGACGCGGCGAAGCGGTTCTGCGAGCGCACCGAGCTGTTTACGCTGGCCGAGTCGCTGGGGGGTGTGGAGAGCCTGGTGAACCATCCTGCGGTGATGACGCATGCCTCGATTCCGGTTGAACGGCGGGAAACGCTGGGAATCAGTGCGGGGCTGGTGCGGCTGAGTGTTGGTGTTGAGGATCTGGGGGATCTGATGGTAGATCTGGAGCAGGCGCTGACGCAGAAGGTTGGTTGATGGGGATTTTCTCTGTATTCGGCAAGCACCGCTTGCTGACCTTTGAACTGAGCCAGCGTGAAGTCCTGGGCCGCTACCGCGGCGCCAGCTTTGGCCTGCTGTGGTCGCTGATCAGCCCCTTCCTGATGTTGCTGGTCTATACCTTGGCATTCGGCTTCGTCATGAAAGGGCGTTGGCCGGGTTCCAGCGGCTCGACCACCGATTTCGCGTTGATTCTGTTCGCGGGTCTGACGGTGCACGGTTTCTTCGCGGAGTGCTTCACCCGCGCGCCGCAGCTGATCATTTCCAATACCGGCTATGTGAAGCGGGTGGTGTTCCCGTTGGACATCCTCGTCTGGAGCATGACTTTCTCGGCGTTGTTCCACCTGCTGATGAACATGGTGGTGCTGCTCCTGCTGCACCTTTTCATCAAGGGCAGTGTCCCAGCCACTGCGGCACTGCTTCCGCTGGTGGTGATGCCGCTGGTGATCCTGACGGTCGGCGTCGGCTGGATCGTCTCGTCGTTGGGTGTGTACCTGCGTGACATCGGCCAGATTGCCGGCGTGATAGCAGCAGCCATGCTGTTCCTGTCATCCGCCATCGTGCCGGTCGAATCCGTGCCTGAGAGTTACCGCATCGTGTTCGAACTCAACCCGCTGACATTCATCATCGATCAGGTTCGCGAGGTAGTGATCTGGGGCCGGATGCCCAATTGGGCTGGACTCGGCATCTACTCGGTCATTGCGTGCGTTGTCGCCCTGCTGGGCCATCGTCTGTTCAACAAACTGCGGGTGGGTTTTGCCGATGTCCTCTGAGCAAATCGACACCGACGTCGTCATAGACGTGGAGGGCGTTGGCAAGTCGTATCATATGTACGAACGTCCTTCGCATCGCCTGCTGCAAGCCTTGGCCGGCAAGCGTAAATCCTATTACAAGGATTTCTGGGCGTTACGCGGGGTCAGCTTCTCGATTCGTCGGGGGCAGACCGTGGGCATCGTCGGCCGCAACGGCTCGGGCAAGTCCACGTTGCTGCAGATGATCGCTGGAACCCTCAATCCGACCGAAGGCCACATCACGGTCAAGGGCCGTGTGGCCGCACTGCTGGAGCTTGGCAGTGGCTTCAACCCGGAGTTCACCGGGCGTGAAAATGTGTACCTCAACGCCACGATCCTGGGCCTGACCCGGTCCCAGATCGAAGCGCGCATGGACAGCATCCTTGCTTTCGCCGACATCGGCGAATTCATTGACCAGCCCGTGCGCAGCTACTCCAGCGGCATGTCGGTGCGCCTGGCGTTCGCGGTGATCGCCCACGTCGATGCCGATATCCTGATCATCGATGAAGCCCTCGCCGTCGGCGATGCCTTTTTCTCGCAGAAGTGCATGCGTTTCCTGCGCGAGTTCCAGAAGAACGGCACGCTCCTGTTCGTCAGCCATGACGCGGCGGCGGTCACCAACCTCTGCGAGTGCGCGATATGGCTGCAGAATGGCCAGATGCGCCTGTCCGGTACGTCGCAGGAAGTGATCGAGGCGTACATGACCGAACAACACGTCGTCGGCCGCCGCGAAGCCGGTGCCGAGGACGTGAAGATCGAAAAGAAGGTGCGCAGGCTGGCAGTGGACCTTCCTGATTTCCGCCATGACGCGCTGCGCGAAGCGGGCGTCAGCAACCGGATCGCACTTTTCGAATTCGACCCGGAGAACGTGGGGCAGGAATTCGGTGCGCAGGGGGCGCGCATCGTCGATGTATCGCTCACCGACGAGCAGGGCGCCCCGCTGGGGATGGCCGAGGGCGGCGAGCTGGTGCGCCTGCGCATCCGGGTTGAGCTCGTGCAGTCGCTGGACAGCGTCATCGTCGGTTTCTACGTAAAGGACCGGCTCGGCCAACGGCTGTTCGGGGACAACAGCTATTTCGCCTGCAAGGGCGCGCCGGTGGGCGGGCGCGCCGGCGAGTCGGTCGTTGCATCTTTCCTCTTCCGCATGCCGGTAATGCCCTCCGGCTCTTACATGATCGATGCAGCGGTGGCTTCCGGCGACCAGCACGACCATACCCAACAGCACTGGATTCATGACGCGCTGGAGTTCCGCGCGATCGACGAGACCATGCGTTTCGGCCTCGTGGGGCTTCCCATGCTTGCCATCGATGTCAAAAAGGAACCCTGATGATCGAGTTCACCGGCGAACGATTCGTCCCTACAGAACATGGTGTCATCCGCCAGGAGCACCTGCACCGGTATGCCTGGTGCCTGCCACTGGTGGAAGGGAAGGACGTGCTGGATGTGGCCAGTGGCGAGGGCTACGGCAGCGCCATGCTTGCCAGCCGCGCACGGTCGGTGCGCGGCGTCGATATCTCGCATGATGCGGTTGCCCATGCCAGCGAGCGCTATGCCGACGTAGCGAACCTCGAATACCTGCAGGGGTCTGCAGCCGCTATTCCGCTTCCCAATGACAGCGTTGATGTGGTGGTGTCGTTCGAGACGATCGAACACCTTTACGAGCAGGAAGAAATGATGTCCGAGATCCGCCGCGTTCTGCGGCCGGATGGCGTGATGGTCATGTCCTCGCCCAACAAGGAGGTCTATTCCGATCGTGCGGGTTACCACAACGAGTACCACGTAAAGGAACTCTATCTGGAGGAGTTCCATTCACTGGTCGGGCGGCATTTCCCGGCACTGCGCATGTGCGGCCACCGAATGTCGGTCTGTTCCACGATCACTGAACTGGAGGCGGGCCCGCCGCAGGCCGTCTACCAGGCGCTCACCGATACCGGGGAAGGGATCCAGGAGCGCACTGCGCAGATCCCCGATGCCGTCTATTTCGTGGTGGTGGCTGCGGCCGATGCTTCGCTGCTGCCGCAGCTGGCGGCGTCGGTGCTGTATGCCGAAGAGGAAGACCTCTATGCGCACCATCATGAAGTCGCACGCTGGGCCCAGGCCCAGAATGCCGAGATCGACTCGTTACGTGGCCATGTCGTGCGCGAACAGGGCATGGTGGCTGAACTGCATCACCAGCTGGAGCAGGCTGGATTGGCCGCTACCGAGCGGCTGCAACAGCAGGAGCGCGAGCAGCATGACGTCGTAACGCGGTTGCAGCAGCAGGAGCATGAGCAACGCGCCGCTGTCGCACGACTGCAGCACCAGGAGCAGGAGCAGCAGGCTGTCATCGCAGGACTGCAGCAGCATGAGCGGGAGCAGCAGGCTGTCATCGCAGGACTGCAGCAGCATGAGCGGGAGCAGCAGGCCGTCATCGCAGGACTGCAGCAGCATGAGCGGGAGCAGCGGGCCGTCATCGCAGGACTACAACAGCGGCTGGACAATGAGAAGGCGCGGGCCGCACGCCTGGAGTCGGCCATGGCTGAAGTCTGGGACGTTCGCAACCATCTGCAGGCACAGATGACGGCTGTTTCCGGCCTGACCAATGCGGCGCGTGCTGAACTGCGGCAACGCTACAATCACATCGATCAGCTGCTCCAGCAGTCAGGCGTCAACCTCGCGGGGCGGCGCCAGGTCGATGAAAGTGGTGGTACAGATGTGTCGAGTCTGCTGTCGTCGTATCGCGAGGAGCTGCAGGCACTCCAGGATCTCACCGGTTCGCTGCTCAGCTCGCGTTCCTGGCGTATCACCAAGCCCCTGCGCTTCAGCGGGCGCGTGCTGCGCGGCGAGTGGGGCATGGTGCTGCAATCATTGCGTGAATCCGGATTGGCGCAGCATCCGTTGCTGAAGCCGCTGGTGCCGATGGCAAAGCGCATGCTTCTCAAGCAAAGCGAAACTGGCCCCACACCGATTGAAGGCCTGTTGCTGGAGGATATCAAGCATGACCCTCAGGACGTCCTGGAGAGCATAAGCTTCGCCGATGTGGCCGATCCGCTGGTCAGCATCGTCATACCGACCTACGGCAATTTTGAGCAGAGTCTTGCCTGCGTGGCATCCATTGCCAAGGCTGGCGCGCGCGTGTCGTTCGAAGTCCTTGTGCTGGAGGACGCGTCGGGCGATACGCGGATCGCCGGACTGGGGACAATCCCGGGGCTGCGCTATCACGCCAACCCAAAGAACCTCGGCTTCCTGCGGTCCTGCAATCAGGCATTGACGTTGGCCAAGGGGCGCTACGTCTATTTTCTCAATAATGACACCGAAGTCCTTCCGGGCTGGCTCGATTCTCTCGTCGATGTGTTCCAGTCGCACCCTGATGCCGGCCTTGTCGGCTCGAAGCTGGTCTACCCCGATGGCCGGTTGCAGGAAGCGGGGGGCATCGTGTGGGCCGATGGCAGTGCCTGGAACTTCGGGCGCCTCGAGGATCCCTCGCGCCCGGCGTACAGCTACCTCAAGGAAGCCGACTATGTGTCCGGTGCATCGATAATGCTGCCACTGGATCTGTTCCGCGAACTTGGTGGTTTCGATGAGCATTTCGCGCCTGCGTACTACGAAGACACCGACATTGCATTCCGTGTGCGTGCACACGGCCTGAAGGTTTACATGCAGCCGGACTCGGTGGTGGTGCATTACGAGGGCGTCTCCAGCGGCACCGACGAGGCCAGCGGTGTCAAGGCTTGGCAGGCGATCAACCGCGACAAGTTCCTTGAGCGCTGGGGTCCGACGCTGCAGGAGACGCAGTTCCCGAATGCCGAGAACGTCTTCCTTGCCCGTGATCGTTCGCGCACCAAGCGACATGTATTGGTGGTCGATCATTACATTCCGCAGCCGGACCGCGATGCCGGATCACGCGCGACCTGCCAGGTGCTGCACACACTGGTGCAGGAAGGATGCCAGGTCACTTTCTGGCCAGCGAACGCTTACCACGATGCCGAGTACGCCTTGCCGTTGCAGCGTTTGGGTATCGAAGTAATGCATGGTGCCGAGTGTGTGGGCGTGGCCGGGTTCGATGCCTGGATGGAGGCCAATGGGCACTATCTGGATGTAGTGATCCTCAACCGTCCGCACATTTCCATTGAACTGGTGGAGAGTGTCCGGCGGCGCAGCACGGCCACGTTGGTTTACTACGGGCACGACATCCATCACCTGCGCATGCAGCAGCACCTGCGGTTGAAACCCGACGAGGAACTGGAACGGGAAACCGAGCGCTATCGCGGTTTCGAGCATGCACTCTGGCAGCAGGCCGACGTCGTTCTTTATCCGTCGGATGATGAAACACGTCACGTGCGCCAATGGCTGGCCGAGCAGGCGCCGGCTTCGACCAGCCGTGCTGAAACCATTCCTCTGTATGCCTTTGAACATTCCGGTGTGGTGCCATCACCGCAGGGCCGGCAGGACGTCCTGCTGGTAGCCGGCTTTGCACATGCGCCCAATGTCGATGCCGCGCTGTGGTTCGTCAACGACGTCCTGCCGTTGGTCGTGCGCGAGATTCCGGCAGTGAGAGTAAGCCTGGTGGGTTCCAATCCACGCCCTGAAGTGCAGGCGTTGGCCTCCGAGCAGATCGAGGTCACCGGCTATGTCAGTGATGCCCGTCTGGAAACTTTCTATGCCAACGCGCGCGTGGCCGTTGCTCCGCTCCGATTCGGCGGTGGCGTGAAAGGCAAAGTGTTGGAGGCATTGCGCCATGGCGTGCCCTGCGTAACCACGTCGGTGGGCATGCAGGGCCTCGCCGGCGCCGGGGCCTTCATGCCGGTCGCGGACGAGCCGGCGGCGATGGCCGCACATATCGTCGCGCTGCTGCGCGATGACGGACTCTGGCAGCGGGTTTCGACAGCGGAACAGGCATTCATCGAGAAGGAATACTCGCGTGAGGCGTTGTGGCGGGTGCTGTCATCATCGATGCAACGCGACGGGCTGGCAGAGTGAGGCCTTCGATGAGCGGAACCTCCGCGCAGCGCATGCAACCGGGGGCAGGCGATACCCGGGGACGACAGTGGCGTAGCGTCGCCTTGGTGATGGCCGTGGTGGCCGTGTTCGCGGCCATCCATCAGGTCATCCTCAACCGGGCGCATCCCGATGCGCTTTACATGGACTCGCTGCGTCTGCTGTTCCAGCTTGACCAATGGCAGGCGGGACGGCTTTCGACATTCGACTTCTGGGGAGGGTCCTCGCACCGCGGATTCGTGAACCAATTGTTCCTATGGGCGAACGTCAGCCTTTTTGATCTGGACGTACTGCTTGCCAATCGCTTGACCGGCGTTGTGATCTCTGCCGTCGCGGCGTGCCTGTGCATGTCTTGGATGGCTGACATGCGACACCAGCCCGGCCCGCAGCGTCCGGCGCTGAATGTGATCGTGATGGTGATCGTGGCGGCGCTGTGCTTCAGCTGGGCCGGCTACGAATTGCTGACCCTCGATCTCGGCCTGCCGCTATGGACGAAAAATCTTGCGTTCGTTGGATTCTTCTGTGGCCACGCCCACCTGCTTTCCGGGCGCTCGCGCCGTCCAGCGGTGTGGTTGGTGGCTCTCGTGCTGGCTGCACCAGTGATCGTCCTGGTGTGTGGCATGGGCTGGAACTATGCCTTCGTAGGGGCCGTGCTGATCGTTCAGGTGTTCTCGTTCCTGCCAGCGTGGAGGGCTGAAGGACGCTGGACCGGGGTTCTTCCGAGCGCGGCGGTGGTGATCTCGATGGTGGTTTACCTGCTCAGCGGATCGGTCACCGATGCGTCCACCCGTAATGGTCTCAACGTCGGCATGGATACGCCGGTGCTGCTTCTGTATGCGATGGGCTCCACGCTGGGATACCGCGAAGCGGTCCTGCTGGGAGGAAAGCTGCCTTTAGTGACCATCGCCGTGCTGGGCGGCATCCTGCTGGTGGTCGGCACGGTCGCAGCCGTTTCCTGGCTGCGCCGGGGTGCGCCGGGATCGCGATTGCCGCTGCTGCTGGTCCTTTACGGTGTGCTGATTGCCGCTTCGCTGACATTGGCGCGTGGTGTTGAAGGCCCGTTCGGGGTGATGGCGTCGCGTTACTACATGGACCTGGTGCTGGGCCTCGTGGGGGTAATCTGGCTCGCCGCACGCGAACTGCAGGCTGCACCCCGGCGCGCAGTCGGATGGAACGTGCTGGTGGGGGCCTTGTTGTCGGGCGTCCTGGTAACCCAGATGCTCACCTATGCCCAGGAGTGGAAAGCCAGTCCCTTCCGCGAAAGCATCTTCGCGGCCATGAACAAGGCGTTGTTGCGGGGCGTTCCCGACGATGCCGCCGCCAGCCTGCTGCAGGCGCAGCTGGAGTACGGGCGAAAGGGCGCCAACGTCATGCGTGAGCGTCATCTGGCGCTTTACGCCGACGGCGCTGTGACCGAGTGCTCCACGCGCAAGATCGAGTACACGCAAGGCTGGCACGCGGCTGAAGGCGCCGCGCGCTGGAGTGGCGCGAACGCGTCGCTTGCGCTTCCGCCCTGCGGCTGCGCCTATTTCGCGGAACTGTATGTGCCCGAGGGTCAATCCGAACGTCGTGTGCGTATCAGCACGGCAGCGGGCAGCGAAGATGTTCTGACCATACAGCCAGGCCAGGCGGCGCGCGCTCGCGTGGGCAATGAGCGTGCCCAGCTTGCGGTCGACCCGGTCATCATTCCCATCCGCGATCAGCCGGGAAGCAGCGACAGTCGCGAGTTGGGCGTGCTTCTGACCGGGTTCTCGGTCAGCTGCGAGGTGCCGTGACCGTGGCCGGGAAAAAGAAGGGTGCGTTACCGTTCGCAACGGGCGCGCCGGGGCCGCTGCAGCGTCTGATCAAGGACCAGCGGGTGTTGTTTCTTCTGGTGGGAGGTGGCAACACCGCGTTCAGCACGGCGCTGTTTGCCTGCTTGGTGCTCCTTCTGGGGCCGGACGTGCCGTCAGTGGTCAGCTTGGGCATTGCCTGGGTGGTGTCCCTGGTGCTGGTGTTCTTCGTGTACCGGCGGCTGGTCTTCCGGGTCACCGGCAATGGCTGGGGTGACTTCCTGCGCTTCAGCAGCGTCAATGTCGGCAGCCTGCTGCTGAACATCGGAGCATTGGCTTTGCTTGCCGATGTTCTCGGGTTGCCGGCCATCCCCACCCAGATCGGGATCACGGTATTGGTGGTGGTCTTCAACTATATCGGCCACAAGCATTTCTCGTTCCGGCGACGATCCGAACCACCCACTGCGGAGAAAAAGGAATGAACCCACGTGTTTCTGTCGTCGTGCCGGCATACCGGAACGTCGAATACCTGGCGCAGACGCTGGACTCGATCCTTGCGCAGGACTATGACAATTTCGAGCTTGTCGTGGCTGATCATTCCTCCAACGACGGTACCGACACGTTGCTGGAACGCTATGCCGATCATCCAAAGGTTCGCATTCTGACGCCCACACCCACCGGCGGCGGTGCCAAAGCCAACTGGGACCGGGTCAGCATGGCGGCGCGCGGCGAGCTGATGAAGCTGGTCTGCGGCGACGACCTGATTGCTCCCAATGCCCTCAGCCGCCAAGTCGCGGCGCTTGATGCGTACCCGTCAGCGGTGCTGGTCGCCAGCAAGCGCGACCTTGTGGACGCGCAAGGCAGGATAGTGATCGCCGCGCGTGGCCTCGGTTCACTTCACGGACTGGTGCGTGGGCGTGACGCGGTGCGCGCGTCGGTGCTTGCCGGCACCAACCTCTTCGGTGAGCCCGGCTGCGTGATGTTTCGGCGGGAACTGCTTGTCCAGGCCGGAGGCTGGGACAACGCACATCCTTACCTGATCGACCAGGCGAGCTATTCGGCGATCATGCTGCAGGGCGATATGGTGGCATTGCGCGAAAGCCTGGCCAGTTTCCGCATCAATGCAGGACAGTGGAGCGTGAGACTGATGAATGATCAGGCGCAGCAGGCAATTGAATTCCACAACGCGCTTGCTGCGGCTGATCCGGAGCTGCTGTCGCCCATGACGCTGCGCGTGGGGAACCTGAAAGCGCGGCTGATGGCGCACGCAAGGCGCCTGACCTACCTGTGGCTGGGACGCCGGATGGGCACGGCCTGAGGTTACGGCCATGCCGTCGGTTCAGGGGCGATCGTCTTCGTCCCGGCCTTCCACGTTGGTCGTGCGTCCGATGATGTACTGCGGGCGGTTGTTGATGTTCAGCAGCACGCGGCCTGTGTACTCGCCGATGACGCCGAGTGCCAGCAACTGCAGGCCGCCCATGAACAGGATGGTGATGATCAGCGACGGCCAGCCCACCGGCATCTGCGGACTGTGCAGCTTCTGCCAGAGCACTACCACGGCCAGCAGGAATGCCACGCACGAAGCCAGCACGCCGGCCAGCGAGACAAAGCGCAACGGTACGATGGAAAAGCTGGTCGCCATCTGCAGCCAGAGCGAAATCGACTTGCTCAGGCTATAACCAGAGTGGCCATCGCTTCGCGCATGGTGCTGGCCGAGAAGGGTTGCGATGCGTTTGGGGCTGGTGCTCTGCACCAACAGTCCGTCGAGATAGACAAAGGGCCCCTCGTAGCGCCGGGCTTCTTCAGCCAGTTCACGCACGAAACCCCGGAAAGGCGACAGATACAAGCCCTCCGGCTTCTTCAGCAAGCGTGCGGCGACCATGTCGTTGAACCGGCTGCCTGCGCGTTTCCACAATGCATGTTTGCGGCCTTCGAACTGTACGTAACAGAGGTCGGCGCCATCGCGCAGGGTTTGCAGGATGCGTGGAACGTCGGCCGGATCGTGCTGCAGATCATCGTCCATCGTGACGATGTAGCGGCCTCGTGCGAAGCCGAGGCCGGCCATGATCGCATTGTGCTGGCCGGCATTGCGACGCAGGTCCACGCCGATCAGCCACGGACGCGTGCGGGCTTCGTCGCGGATGACATGCCAGGCATTGTCGGGGCCGGCGTCGTGTACGAGTACTACTTCGAAGCCGTCTACGCCCAGCACAGGTACCAGCACTTCCTCCAAGCGGGCCACGAGGCTCGGCAGGATCGAGGCACTGCCATAGACAGGAATGACGATGGAGAGTTCAGGCTTCATGGCAGGCGCCGTAATATTTCTGGATCACGCGGAGTGGATAGTCTGGCCCAAAATCGACTCCGATGTCTCGAGCAACCTGCTCGGACAGCGTGCTGTCGATCGCCATTGCTTCGCCACGGTCCACCAGCACGCGGCGCGCGCTGCGACCCAGCACCTGCTCGAACAGGTCGACGATGCGGGGCATCGGGAGTGACCACGGTGAAGCGATGGCGACCACCGGCGGCGGGGCACCGCCATCGAGGATATGGGTGGCGATGGCGGCGACATCGTCGATGTCGATCAGATTGCGTTGCGCGCCTGCCCACAGCGTCAGCTGCCGTTCCTGCAGGATACAGTCCCTGAGGAAATTGGTGAGGGTATTCGGGTTGAGCGTACGGCCTACGACCTGCGGCAGGCGCAGTACGGTGCCGCGGCCGGAACCGATGACCAGCGCTTCCATTTCCCGCTTGTGCTGGAAGTAGACTGAGTGCTCTTTGGCGTTGACCACGTTGCAGCTGCCGAAGTAGACCAGCCGCCGCTGGCCATCGGCCAGGTAGCCGCCCAGCATGTCGTGCTCGCGCGCAAATGCCGCTGGGTCTTTCTCATTCGAGTTGGAGACGCCGGAGGCGAAAATGACCGTCGAATCGTCCTCTGCGTAGCGCTGTGCGAACGCGCGGGCCACCAGTCCCGAACCGACGATCATCTGGTGAGGGCCTCGGGCCAGCGGGTGGTGGAGGTCATCTGCATTTTAGGGCCATCCATGAGGTTCAGGCCCATGGGGCCGGTGACAAGAAAACAGACGCCAGCTGGCGTACTGCCTGTGGGCATGATCGATCGGGGGCGGCGAGGCCGCGCCCGATCGTATCATCCGGCCTTCAACCCAAGGCGGCTTCCAGCTCCGGCAGCAGCGTGAACAGGTCGCCAACGAGTCCGATATCCGCAATCTCGAAGATCGGCGAATCTGGATCCTTGTTGATCGCGACGATGGTACCAGCATCCTTGATACCGGTCAGATGCTGGATCGCACCACTGATGCCAATTGCCACATACAGCTCCGGCGCAATGATTTTGCCCGTCTGGCCAACCTGCAGTTCATTGGGCACATAGCCCGCATCCACGGCGGCGCGCGAGGCACCCACTGCAGCACCCAGCTTGTCAGCCAGCTGGTAGATCACCTTGAAGTTCTCTTCCGAACCGACGCCGCGGCCACCAGACACCACACGCTTGGCGCTCTGCAGGTCAGGACGGTCGCTGCTGGCCGCGGCCAGGCCCACGAAACGGGTATGGGTCGGCAGGGTCGCCTCGACAGCCAGCGCTTCCACGCTGGCGCTGCCGCCGCTAGCGGCTTCCGGCCAGGAGGCGCTGCGCACGGTCGCGACCACCGTCTGGTCGGCCGGCGCCTCGACGGTAATGATCGCATTGCCGGCGTAGATCGGGCGCTTGAAGGTATGGCTCCCTTCCACCGACATCAGATCGGAGACCTGGGCGACGCCCAGCAGGGCGGCCACGCAGGGCATGAGATCCTTGCCGAAGGTGGTGGACGGACCGAAGACATGGCTGTAACCATCTGCTGCCTTGGCGATCTGCGGCGCCAGCACCTGCGCGATCGGGTTGGCATTGGCAGCGTTGGCCACGGTCAGCACCTTGGACACACCGCTGATCCTGGCCGCGTCTGCGGCAACGGCCGCTGGATCGGCGGCCAGCACCAGCACATGAACCTCAGCACCAGCCACGGCCGAAGCAGCGCTGACGGTCTTGGCGGTGGCGGCGTTGAGCTTGCCGTCGTGGTGCTCGGCGATGACGAGAATCCTGCTCATTACAGCAACCCCTTCTGCTTGAGTGCGGCCACCAGTTCGGCGGCATCCTTGACCATTACGCCCTTGCTGCGCTTGCCAGGTGCGGCATAGGTGGTGGTCTTCAGCGTATCGACGGCTTCAACGCCGAGGTCGGCCAGCTGCAGGGTTTCCAGCGGCTTGGCCTTGGCCTTCATGATGTCGGGCAGCTTGATGAAGCGCGGCTCGTTCAGGCGCAGGTCGGTGGTTATAACGGCCGGCAGATCCACTTCCAGCGTTTCCAGGCCGGCGTCGACTTCGCGGGTCACCGTGGCCTTGCCATCAGCGATCTCCAGCTTGCTGGCGAAGGTCGCCTGCGGTCGGCCCCAGATCGTGGCGAGCATCTGGCCGGTCTGGTTGGCGTCATCATCGATGGC
Source organism: Stenotrophomonas sp. CFBP 13725 (assembly GCF_014841935.1). Classification (NCBI taxonomy): domain Bacteria; kingdom Pseudomonadati; phylum Pseudomonadota; class Gammaproteobacteria; order Lysobacterales; family Lysobacteraceae; genus Stenotrophomonas; species Stenotrophomonas sp. CFBP 13725. The sequence goes on from NZ_JACYUV010000004.1 coordinate 101,007, forward strand.
CTGCTTGCCGAGGATGACCAGCTCGGGTTGCTCCTTCTCGATCAGCTTGAGCAGGGCGCGCGCCGCCGTCAGCGGCTGGATCGCCTGGTCGGTGACGATGTGGATGGCGCGATTGGCACCCATGGCCAAGCCGTTGCGCAGATGCGGCTGGGCATCGGCCGGGGCGATGGTGGCAACGATGACTTCGCTGGCGATGCCCTTGTCGCGCAGGCGCAGGGCTTCTTCCAGTGCGATTTCATCGAAGGGATTCGGGGACAGCTTGACCCCGTCAGTCACCACGCCGGACCCATCCGGCTTGACCTGAATGCGGACGTTGTAGTCCACCACGCGCTTGTATGCGACGAGGATTTTCATCTGCTACAGGATCCTTATAGTGCCGGTCGCTGGCCGGCTTGCAGTCAAGGGAACTTCCGGTCGGCTTCCGGTCCTGGAAGCAGCAACCGGTTCGGAGGTTGGGTCCCGATTCTAACTGGCGATTGGCTACCATGCGAATGCGTATGGTGAGGCGCCCGATATTGCATTGCGGCATGACCGGCGTATTCATCCTCCGAGCACGTCTTACGGTAAGTGGCGTTGTATCCTTTGAGGATGAGTTGGTCGGGCCATGGAGGCCCGGACACGCAACCCCTCAATAGGAGAACAGGTAGTGCCCACATGGCTTGTCACCGGCGGTGCCGGATTCATTGGCGGTAATTTCGTCCTCGAGGCAGCCGCACGCGGCGTCAAGGTCATCAATCTCGATGCCCTGACCTATGCGGGCAACCTGAAGACCCTGTCCACACTCGACGGTAATCCCGATCACGTGTTCGTGGAAGGTGATATCGGCGACAGCGCCCTGGTCACCCGCCTGCTTGCAGAGCATCAGCCCGATGCCGTGCTGAACTTTGCTGCCGAAAGCCACGTCGATCGTTCGATCGACGGCCCAGGCGCCTTCATCCAGACCAATGTGGTGGGTACGCTCGGCCTGCTGGAAGCGGTGCGCGATTACTGGAAGGCATTGCCGGCCGACAAGGGTGAGGCGTTCCGCTTCCTGCATGTGTCCACCGATGAGGTGTATGGCACGCTTGGTGAGACCGGCAAGTTCAGCGAAACGACCCCCTACGCGCCGAATTCGCCGTATTCGGCGTCCAAAGCCGCGTCGGATCACCTGGTGCGCGCCTTCCACCATACGTACGGCTTGCCGGTGCTGACCACCAACTGTTCGAACAATTACGGGCCGTACCACTTCCCCGAGAAGCTGATCCCGCTGGTGATCGCCAAGGCGCTGGCCGGTGAGCCGCTGCCGGTATACGGTGATGGCAAGCAGGTGCGCGACTGGTTGTTCGTGTCCGATCACTGCGAAGCGATCCGTACCGTGCTGGCCAAGGGACGCGTCGGCGAGACCTACAACGTGGGCGGCAACTCCGAGAAACAGAATATTGAAGTGGTGCAGGCCATCTGTGCGCTGTTGGACGCACGTCGTCCGCGTGATGACGGCCAGCCGCGCAGCAGCCAGATCACCTACGTCACCGACCGTCCCGGCCACGACCGACGCTATGCGATCGACGCCTCCAAGTTGAAGGACGAGCTTGGCTGGGAGCCGGCGTACACCTTCGAGCAGGGCATCGGCTTCACCGTCGACTGGTACCTGGACAACCAGGAATGGGTGAACGGCGTGCTGGATGGCAGTTATCGCCTGCAGCGCATCGGCACCACCGCCTGAGCCTACAAGGACCTCGTACCCATGACGCAGACGCAGCGTAAAGGCATCATCCTGGCTGGCGGCTCCGGCACCCGGCTGTACCCGATCACCAAGGGCGTCAGCAAGCAGTTGCTGCCGGTCTATGACAAGCCGATGATCTATTACCCGCTCAGCGTGTTGATGCTGGCCGGAATCCGCGAAGTATTGATCATCAACACGCCTCACGAGCAGGCGCTGTTCCAGCACATGCTGGGCGACGGCTCGCAGTGGGGCATGGACATCCAGTACGCCGCCCAGCCAAGCCCGGATGGCTTGGCGCAGGCCTACCTGATCGGCCGTGACTTCCTGGACGGCAAGCCCAGCTGCCTGGTGCTCGGTGACAACGTGTTCCACGGTCACGGCCTGACAGAGGTGCTGAAGCGTGCCGATGCGCGTGCCGATGGTGCCACCGTGTTCGGTTATTGGGTCAACGATCCCGAACGTTACGGCGTGGCCGAGTTCGACGACAATGGCAAGGTGATCGGCCTGGTCGAGAAGCCGATCAAGCCGCGTTCCAACTACGCGGTGACCGGTCTGTACTTCTACGACGGCAAGGCCAGTGAGTACGCTGCTGAACTGAAGCCCTCACCCCGCGGTGAGCTGGAAATCACCGATCTCAACCAGCGTTATCTGGACGAGGGTGCACTGCACCTGGAGCCGTTGGGCCGCGGCTACGCGTGGCTGGATACCGGTACCCACCAATCGCTGCTGGAAGCCTCCAACTTCATCGAAACCATCCAGACCCGGCAGGGCCTGCAGGTGTGCTGTCCGGAGGAAATTGCCTTCGGTAACGGGTGGATAAATGCCGAGCAGCTGGAAGCACTTGCCGCGCCGCTGATCAAGAATGGCTACGGCCAGTACCTGCATGCGCTCGCCGTCCGAGGAAGTGTTGTATGAAGATCATCGAGACCAAACTGCCGGGCTGCGTGGTCATCGAGCCGGCCGTATTCGGCGATGAACGTGGCTACTTCTTCGAAACCTGGAATGCCGAGCGGTTCGGCCAGCACGGCCTGCCGACGAAATTTGTGCAGAGCAATGTATCCACCTCGGCGAAGGGCGTGCTGCGTGGCCTGCACTACCAGTGGCCACGGCCGCAGGGCAAGCTGGTCAGCGTGCTGGAGGGCGAGGTGTACGACGTCGCGCTGGATATCCGCCGCGGCTCGCCGACTTTCGGCCAGTGGGAAGCCGTCGTGCTGAGCGCGGAGAACAAGAAGCAGTTCTGGATCCCGGAAGGATTTGCTCATGGGTTTGCCGTGCTGTCCGAGCGGGCGGTCTTCAGCTACCTGTGCACCGACGTGTATGTAAAGGAAGCCGACGCCGGCGTGCGTTGGAACGATGCCGACGTGGCGGTCGACTGGCCGATCTCCGACCCGACGTTGTCGGCAAAGGATGAAGCCGCCCCGTTCCTGAAGGACATCGCCGAAGAGCGCCTGCCGGTGTTCCAGGCATGACGATCCTGGTGTTCGGCGGCAACGGCCAGGTAGGCCAGGAGCTGCTGCGTTCGCTGGCACCGTTGGGTGACGTGGTGGCCACAACGCGTAGCGGCGTGTTGCCGGATGGCAGTGCGTGCGGGGTCGCAGATTTCAACCAGCCTGATTCGCTGGTCGCGTTGCTTGATCGCCTGCAGCCATCCACCGTGGTCAATGCCGCCGCCTACACGGCGGTGGACAAGGCAGAACAGGACGTTGATGCGGCATTCCGCGCGAACGCAGAAGCCCCTGGCGTCATCGCACGCTGGTGTGCCCATGCGGGCGTGCCGTTCGTGCATTACTCCACCGACTATGTATTCGATGGTGAAGGCACGGCGCCCTATCGGGAAGATCAGCGGACGGCGCCACTGGGTGTCTATGGCACCAGCAAGCGCGATGGCGAAGAGGCCGTGCGTGCTGCAGGCGGCCGGCACCTGATCTTCCGCACCGCGTGGGTATACGCCTCGCACGGTGCCAATTTCCTGCGCACCATGCTGCGCGTGGGGGCAGAGCGCGACGCGCTGCGTGTCGTAGCGGACCAGATCGGTACGCCGACCCCCGCCGCGCTGATCGCCGATGTCACGACGCAGGCACTACAGCATTCCGGTGCCCTGTCCGGCACGTGGCACCTGACTGCTTCCGGCCAGACCAGTTGGCATGGTTTTGCCGAGGCGATCTTTGCCGAAGCGCTCGCGCGTGGCGTATTGGCAAAGGTACCGAGCGTTGAAGCAATTGCCAGTTCGGAATACCCCACGCCAGCCAAGCGGCCGTCGTGGTCGGTGCTGGACAACCGCAAGCTGCAGCAGGATTTCGAGATCGTGCTGCCGTCGTGGCAGGTCGGGCTGAAGCGAGTGATTGGCGAAATCGCCTGAAAGAGAAAGCGGGGCATTGCCCCGCTGTTTTCATTCAAAGGAGTGTCGAGCAGACACTACTGCCGACCGTACGTATCTTCGAAGCGCACGATATCGTCTTCGCCAAGGTAGCTGCCGGACTGCACTTCGATCAACTCCAGCGGCAGGCGTCCCGGGTTGCGCAGGCGGTGCGTCACGCCCAGCGGGATGTAGGTGCTCTGGTTCTCGCTCAGCAACAGCACTTCTTCGCCACGCGTGACTTCGGCGGTGCCACTCACAACGATCCAATGCTCTGCGCGGTGATGGTGCATCTGCAGGCTGAGCGTGCCACCGGGCTTGACCGTGATGCGCTTGACCTGGAAACGTGCGCCGTTGTCGATCGAATCGTAAGCGCCCCACGGCCGATACACCTTGCGGTGCCAGGTGGCTTCGCTGCGTCCTTCGGCCTTCAGTCGGGCAACCACCGCCTTGACCTCCTGCATGCGGTCGCCCTTGCCGACCAGTACCGCATCGTCGGTCTCCACCACGATCACATCGTCCAGCCCGACCATCGCCACCAGGCGCTGGCCGTAGGCGTACGTGTTGCGGCAGTCGATCGCGATGACATCGCCCTGGTGCGCGTTGCCGTCGCCGTCCTGCTGCGATACATCGCGCAGTGCGGTCCATGACCCGACGTCGTTCCAGCCAGCGTCCAGCGGCACCACCACGGCGTCGGCGGTCTTTTCCATCACCGCATAATCGATGGAATCTGACGGCACTGCCGCGAAGGCCTCTTTGTCCAGCCGGGTGAAGTCTGCTTCGCGCCGCGACTTCTCCCACGCGTCACGACTGCCGGCCAGCATTGCCGGCTGGAAACGTTCAAGCTCCTGCAGGTAACGCGACGCCTTGAACAGGAACATGCCGCTGTTCCAGTAGTACTGGCCACTGGCCACATAGTCGGTCGCAGTAGCGAGGTCCGGTTTCTCGACGAAACGCTCGACCGCGCGGGCGCCTTCGCCGGCGGCCGCCTTGATGTAGCCATAGCCGGTCTCGGGCCCGGTTGGCACGATGCCGAAGGTCACCAGCTTGCCGGCCTCGGCTGCGCTGGCGGCATGTTCGACCGCGCGCAGGAAGGCGGCCTCATCACTGATCACGTGATCCGAAGGCAGCACGAGCAGCAGCGCATCGGCGCCATCGCGGGTAGCCTCCAGTGCCGCCACCGCAATGGCGGGAGCGGTATTGCGCCCCAGCGGCTCCAGGATGATCGCGGCAGGTTGCGCACCCACCTGCTGCAACTGCTCGGCGGCAACGAAGCGATGTTCCTCATTGGCAACAATCAGTGGACCACGTGTGGAGATTGCCGCGACGCGCTTCCACGTCGCCTGCAGCATCGTCAACTCGCTGGCCAACGGCAGGAACTGCTTTGGGTAGGCCTCGCGCGACAGCGGCCAGAGGCGAGTTCCGGATCCACCGGAAAGGATGACAGCCTGGATAGTGTTCATTTCAGTTCCATTGAGTGGTGATTACTGCTGCAGCAGCGTAGCGATCTCATCGGTGCGTGCCTTGAGCAGCGCCGCATCGCCCCGCGTCTCCACGTTCAGACGCAGCAGCGGCTCGGTATTGGAGCTGCGCAGGTTGAAGCGCCATTCGCCGAAATCGGCGCTGATGCCGTCGGTGTGGTCCAGCGCAGGCGCGTGCGAAGCGAAGTGTTCCATCACGCGGCCCACCGCGACCTTGGCATCAGCGACCTTGAAGTTGATCTCGCCGCTGCAGGGATAGGCGGCCATGCGGTCCTCCACCCAGTCGGCCAGCGACTTGCCGCTTTCCGACACGAGTGCGGCAATCAGCAGCCACGGGATCATGCCGGAGTCGGCATAGGCGAACTCGCGGAAATAATGGTGCGCACTCATTTCGCCGCCGTACACCGCATCTTCGGCGCGCATCTTTTCCTTGATGAAGGCATGGCCGCTTTTGCACAGGACCGGAATGCCGCCGGCCTGTTCGACCATCTCGACGGTATTCCAGGTCAGGCGCGGATCGTGCACGACCTTGCCGCCCGGATGGCGCTTCAATGCCGCCTGTGCCAGCAGGCCGACCAGGTAATAGCCTTCGATGAAACGGCCGGTATGGTCGAAGAAGAAGCAGCGGTCGAAATCGCCATCCCACGCGATGCCGAAGTCCGCGCCATGTTCACGCACCGCTTCTGCGGTGGCGGCGCGGTTCTCCGTCAGCAGCGGATTGGGAATGCCGTTGGGGAAGTTGCCATCCGGCTCATGGTTGATGCGGATGAACTCCAGCGGCAGGTGCGGGGCCAGCAGGTCGACGATGGCGCCTGCGCCGCCATTGCCGGCGTTGACCACCAGCTTCAGTGGTTTCATTGCGGCGACATCCACATACGACAGCAGGTGCTGGATGTAGGCGCTCTTGTCGTGCTGCTCGCTCTGTCCACCGACCGGCGGCAGTGCGCCTGCGGTGTCGGCCGCCACGGCGTCGGAGATGGCAAACAGGCCGGTGTCCGAGCTGATCGGACGGGCGTGTTCGCGCACCAGCTTCATGCCGTTGTAGTCCATCGGATTATGGCTGGCGGTGACCATGACGCCACCGGCGGCCTGCAGGTGGTCGGTCTGGAAGTACACCTCTTCGGTGCCGCACAGCCCGATATCGATGACCTCGCGACCCGCGCCGCGCAGGCCCACCACCAGTGCATCCTGCAGGGCACCACTGGTCAGGCGCACGTCGTGGCCGACAACCACGGCCCCGGCGTCCAGCTGGTCCGCAAGCGCCACGCCGATGCGGCGGGCGAGGTCTTCGTTGAGTTCGTCCGGCACGCGGCCGCGGATGTCATAGGCTTTGAAAGCGGGAAGGGGCATGGAGTCAGTTCCTTTGGGGGGCCAGCCCTGTAGTTTATACGCCGATGTGTAGGCGAACCGTTGTCATGGGCACCCGGCACCGGCTCGGAGGCGGGTCATTCATGAGCGGCCTTCCGCGCCCCCTTGCCCTTTTTCGCCGGTGCCCCCGGTAAGGGCTCCAGCAACGCATTCAGGTCACTCTCGCTGAAACCGGGCCCCGACGCGCTGCCGTTTTCGAGGATCGAATCCGCCAGCGACGCTTTGCGCTGCTGCAGTTCGGTGATCCGTTCCTCGATGCTGCCAGCGGCGATCAGGCGGTAGACGAAGACGGGCTTGTCCTGGCCGATCCGATGGGCGCGGTCGCTGGCCTGGTTCTCGGCGGCCGGGTTCCACCACGGGTCGAAATGGATGACCGTATCGGCTGCGGTCAGGTTCAGGCCGACACCACCTGCCTTGAGGCTGATCAGGAAGATCGGCACCTCTCCCTGCATGAACCGGCGCACCGGAGTGGCGCGGTCACGGGTGTCGCCGGTCAGGGTGACAAATGCCAGGTCACTCTTCTCCAGAGCCTGCGCGATCAGCTCCAGCATGCGCGTGAACTGCGAGAACACCAGAATGCGTCGGCCTTCCTCCACCATCTCCGGCAGCAGCGTCATCAGCAGGTCGAGTTTGGCTGACCCCTGCGTCCGTGGCGCGGCGTCACCGGGCAGCAGGCGCGGATCGCAGCAGACCTGACGCAGCTTCAGCAGTGCGTCGAGCACGACGATGTGGCTTTTCGCCAAGCCCTTGCCGGCGACGGCCTCCCGCACCTTTTCCTGCATGGCGGAGCGCACGGTCTCGTACAGGTCACGCTGGCTGCCTTCCAGTGCCACGTGGCGTGTGATCACGGTCTTGGGTGGCAGTTCGGTCGCGACCTGGTCCTTGCGTCGGCGCAGGATGAACGGACGCACCCGCTGCGCCAGCAACTGGGCGCGCTGGGCGTCAGCGCTGCGCTCGATCGGATGGCGCCAGTGCTGGTTGAACAGTTTCTCGCCACCGAGCAGGCCAGGCAGGACGAAGTCGATGTGGGTCCAGAGTTCGCCCAGGTGGTTTTCCAAGGGCGTACCGGTCAGACACAGCCGATGCCGGCTCTGCAGCGTGCGCAGGGTGATCGCCGCGCGTGCCTTGGCATTCTTCACCTGCTGGGCTTCGTCGAGGATCAGCAGGTGGTAAGGATGCGCCTGCAGCGCGGCCTCATCCCGCCAGACAAGCGGGTAGGTGGTCAGCACCAGGTCATGGGCGGGAATCTGTTCGAACAGCGCCTCACGCGCGGGGCCATGCAGGACCAGCACGCGCAGACCGGGTGCAAAGCGCGCGGCCTCTTCCTGCCAGTTGAACAGCAGCGAGGTCGGCATGACCACCAGTGCAGGCCGGTCCAGCCGCCCGCTCTCTTTCTCCAGCAGCACGTGCGCGAGGGTCTGCAGGGTCTTGCCCAGGCCCATGTCATCGGCCAGGATGCCGCCCAGTTCCTGCTGGCGCAGGTACTGCAGCCAAGCCAGGCCGTCCAGCTGATAGGGGCGCAACGCGGCTGCCAGACCGACCGGTGCCGTAACGGCCTGCGGCGTGGGTTCCTGCAGCAGCCGCTGCACCATCGCGCGGGTATCGACGGCACCGCGCAGCTGCAGGCTTCCGGACTGTTGCAGGGCCTGCAGACGCCCCCTGTCGCGCGCGGAAATCCGCAGCGGTCCCGCCCCCTTGCCGAGCAGGTCGCCGAGCAGCGCAACGACGGGCTTCAGCCGCTTGGCCTGGAAGGACAGCGCACCGGCGTCGGTGGACGCAATCAGGATGCGTTCGTCATCGTCGATCGCATCCAGTGGCCCACGCGTCCAGCGCGGATCGCTCTGCAGCAGCTGCGCCAGCATCGGGGCGAGTGCCACCGTCTGGCCATCTACCTCGATGTCCAGTGCGACCGTCATCCAACCCGCGGCTGTGCCGTCGAGCTCTACATCCCAGAGCACGCTGTCCACCACGGTGATCCGATGGCGGAAATCCTCCGGTACGGTGATCACCCATCCCAGCGCCTGCAGCTTGGGCAGCTCGTGCAGCATGAAGCTGCCCCAGTCGTAGGAGCGCAGGAAGAAATGGGGGCCGGCCCCACTGAGCAGGGCCGGGGAATGGGGATGGCGATGCAGCCCGCTGCGACGAAGCTCGCTCTCGCGGCAGGCTTCCTCGGCCGTGTCGCGCGGCAGCAGCTCCATCGCTCCATCCGTACCGCGCACGAAGCGCGAAGAATCATCCAGGTGCTTGAAGTGGTCACCGTAGGCGAAGGAGACGGTGGCGAACTCCAGGCGCTGCGCCTGCCCTCTGCGCGCACCCCACGCATGCTGCTGTTCTTCGGTATGCAGCATCAGGTGCGGAATCATGCCGTCCACTTGGGCGATGGGTAGCGCATCAGCTGTAGCCGGCGGGAGGGGCAGGGCAGCGTACAGCTGCTGCAGCAGCTGCGCGGTTAGCGTATGTTCGTCGGGCAGCAGGGGCGGCAGATCCCGTGCGCGCGGCGTGCTGGTCATGCCATTCCGACAGGCGGGTGAGCAGCTCGGCGCGCACCGGTTGCGCGTCCTGTGGCAACGCCGCCTCGCTTTCTTCTTCGGGCCCGTGCAGGGCCCGCATCATGACCGCGGCCACATGCTTGCAGTTGTCGCCCACCGGACAGCTGCAGCGACCGTGCAGGCGACTGAGTGGGTGACGCAGGCTGGTCCGCAGGTCGATGGCAACGCGATAGGGCCGGGTCTCCGTTCCCTCTACTTCAGCACGCAGCATGTCCCCTTCCGTGCGCAGGTCATGCACCCGATCCAGATAGGCCACCGCCTTGGTGATGGTGCGGTCGTCGAGCCAGCGATACAGATCAACTTCATTGAACAGGGCGGACATCAGCAAGGTTCCAGCAGGTCGGCGCCTTGCCGCACATCAATGTGCAGGCCGTGCCAGGGATCATCAGTTTACGAACTGTGTCCATCGCGGCAAATGCTGCGTCGCACCCCAGCCGTGCACCGGGGTGCCGGTAGAATGCCGTCATCCTTACCGTGCGGAACAGTAATGCCATGGATACTCCCGGTACCGGCAGCAAGCGTGACAAACGACATGCCAGCGCGGCGCTTGCGCTGCAGGGCGTGGTCGCCGACGGCCAGACCCTTGCGGTGGGCGGCTTCGGCCTGTGCGGCATCCCCGAGGCCCTGATCGCCGCATTGAGGGACAGTGGCGTCACCGGCCTGACAGTGATCTCCAACAACGCCGGCGTGGACGGTTTCGGCCTTGGGCAACTGCTGGCCACCCGGCAGATCCGCAAGATGATTTCGTCCTACGTGGGCGAGAACAAAGAGTTCGAGCGGCAGTTCCTGGCCGGTGAGCTGGAGCTGGAGTTCAACCCGCAGGGCACGCTGGCCGAGCGCCTGCGCGCCGGTGGCGCGGGCATCCCGGCGTTCTTTACCGCCACCGGCTACGGCACGGTGGTAGCCGAGGGCAAGGAAACCCGCGAGTTTGATGGCCGCCACTACGTGATGGAAACCGCACTGCGTGCGGACGTGGCGTTGATCAAGGCGTGGAAGGCGGACGAAGCCGGCAATCTGGTGTTCCGCCGCACCGCGCGCAATTTCAATCCGGCGTGCGCGATGGCCGGCAAGGTCTGCATCGCCGAGGTGGAGGAGGTGGTGCCGGTCGGCAGCATCGACCCGGACCAGGTGCACCTGCCCGGCATCTACGTGCATCGCATCGTGCACAACGCGCATCCTGAAAAGCGCATCGAACAGCGCACCGTCCGTACGGAGAACACCTGACATGGCCTGGACCCGTGATGAAATGGCGGCCCGCGCGGCGCGCGAACTGACCGACGGTGCGTACGTGAACCTGGGAATCGGCCTGCCGACCCTGGTCGCCAATCATATTCCGGAGGGCGTCGATGTCTGGCTGCAGTCCGAGAATGGCCTGCTCGGGATCGGCCCGTTTCCCACAGAAGCCGAGATCGATCCGGACCTGATCAATGCCGGCAAGCAGACCGTGACCGCGCGCGCCGGTGCCAGCTATTTCGGCAGTGACGACAGCTTCGCGATGATCCGCGGCGGGCACGTGAACCTGGCCATCCTGGGCGCCATGCAGGTGACCGATAGTGGCGACCTGGCCAACTGGATGGTGCCCGGCAAGATGGTCAAGGGCATGGGCGGCGCGATGGACCTGGTGGCTGGCGTGCAGCGGGTGGTGGTGCTGATGGAGCACACCGCGAAGAACGGCGATCACAAGATCCTGAAGGCGTGCTCGCTGCCTTTGACCGGGGTGGGCGTGGTCGACCGCATCATCACCGACCTGGCAGTCTTCGATGTCACCGACGCCGGACTGGTGCTGGTGGAAACCGCGCCGGGTGTGGAAGAAGCCGAGTTGCTTGAAAAGACCGGCGCGCCGTTCAAGCGCGCCTGACGACCTTGCTGTTCCCACAGGACCTGCCCGATGCCGATGTCCGCCACCTTCCGGGGTGGCTGCCGTCGGCACAGGCGCATGAACTGCTGGTCGCACTGCTGCACGACATACCGTGGGAAGTCCATCGCATCCGCATGTTCGGTCGCTGGGTCGATTCGCCCCGGTTGAGCTGCTGGATGGGCGATCCGGATGCCCGCTATCGCTATTCGGGCGCGGACTTCCAGCCCCACCCGTGGAGTGCCCTGCTGCGGCCGGTGCGCGATCGGCTGCAGGATGCACTGGATGCGCGTTTCAACAGCGTGCTGCTGAACCGGTACCGCAACGGCGCAGACAGCATGGGCTGGCACAGTGATGATGAGCCGGAGTTGGGGCATGCACCGGTGATCGCATCGCTGAGCCTGGGTGCATCACGACGCTTCCTGCTGCGGCGACGCGAAGAGCATGCGCGAAAGGCGGAGTATCTGCTCGGTCACGGCGATCTGCTGGTAATGGGAGGAGATACCCAGCGGTATTACCAGCATGCCGTACCGCTGACGACCCGCTCGCAGGAGGAGCGGGTAAACCTGACATTCCGCCTGATTACCTCACGACAGGCCCAGCCGGCCGGCTGAGCAAGCCCGCGTCCGTATCCTGCTTCCCCGTCGTCAACGCCCAGCCCACCACCTCCGCCGTCAGCGCGTTCATGCCGCGCTCGAATGCGGCCGCGACGGCCGGCACGTCGGTGCTGCCCACCGGCTGTTCCTGGCGGAACGTACGGTCGGCCACCACGCGCTGGTCCACGACGTGGATCAGCTTGGTGTTGATCTCGATCAGCACCGTCGGCGTCGGCTGGCCCCGGTAGTCCGATTCAAACCGGCGGATATCCGTGGCGAGGCGGTAATCGGCACGGATGCCGGCGGCGGATCGGGCTACGCCGGCAATGCGGCCGGAATCCTCAAAGCCGCGCAGCAGCGCGTCTTCCATCATGTCGGTGGCCGGCTGTGCCCACGTGGCACCGCTGTAGATTTCCAGCTCGGCCGGCGTAGGCCGCACGTTGATGCGCGGGCTGTCGACCATGCGCGTCGCGCTTGGCTTGGACAGCACCAGCTGCCAGGCCACGGTCGGCCAGGACGGGTCGACCTTGACCTGCAGGGCAGGCGCATAGATGGTCACGGCGTTGCGATCGCCGCCCGCCAGGATCGAACAACCGGCCAGGCTGGCCAGCAGGGCGGCCGGCAGCAGCAGGCGCGTCAGGGACAGGGATGGCATGCGGTTCATTCGGGTTCGAACTCCTTCGGTGCGTCGCGGCCGAGCAGGTAGCGCGCGGGATTGTTCTCAAGACGGTCGCTGACCCGGCGCAGATCGCGGATCAGCCCGCGCAGTTCGGTCAGGGTCGGGCCCAGCTGGCCCAAGCCATCGCTGGCAAAGCTGTTGATCGCTGCGCGGTTCTCGCCAAGGATCGAATCAGCATTGCCGGCCGCCGAATCCATCTTGGTCATCGTGGCGTCCAGCTTGTCGATGATGCCCGGCAGCTGCTGCACCAGATTCTGGTCCAGACGCTTCATGGTGCCGTTGGTGGTCTTCAGGGTTTCATCCAGGCTGCGTGCGGCATTGCGCGCGCTGAGCAGCAGGGCCTGGGTACCCTGGTCGCGGTCGGCGAGGCCGCCGCTGATGGTTTCGATGTTGGCCAGCGTGGCATTGATCGCGGCCACGTTGCGGTCACTGAGCACCTGGTCCATGCGCTCGACGATCCGGTTGGCCACGTCGGTGATGTTCTGCAGCGCCGACGGCGTGGTCGGGATGATCGGGTACGGATCCTTGTTCACCGAGGTCAGCGCCGGCGACTGCGGAGTGCCGCCACTGAGCTGGATGATCGACGGGCCGGTCAGACTGGTGATGGCCAGCTTGGCGCGGGTGTCGGTCTTTACCGGGGTGGTGGAGTTCAGGCGGATCTTGGCGACCACCTGGCGCGGATCATCCGGCACCAGGCTGAGCTCGGTGATCGAGCCCACCGCGATGCCGTTGTACTGCACCGGGCTGCCGACGGTCAGGCCGGTCACCGCTTCACGGAAGACCACGCGGTACTCCTGCCAGGTCCGGTCCGACGAATACTTGGCTGCCCATAGGCCGAAGGCCAGCAGGGCCAGGCCGGTGATCAGGGTGAACGCGCCGATCAGCACGTAGTTGGCTTTTGTTTCCATGACTCAGGCACTCTCGGTCTGTTCGCCGCGCGCGGCACGCGCACGAGGTCCGTGGAAATATTCCTGGATCCACGGATGGTCCAGTTTTTCGATCTCGGCCAGCGGTGCGTTGGCCACGACCTTGCGGTCCGCCAGCACCGCCACCCGGTCACAGATGGCATACAACGTGTCCAGATCGTGTGTGATCAGGAATACGGTCAGGCCCAGCGCTTCCTGCAGGGTCTTGATCAGGCGGTCAAACGCGGCCGCGCCGATCGGGTCGAGTCCGGCGGTGGGTTCGTCCAGGAACAGCAGCGGCGGGTCCAGTGCCAGCGCACGTGCCAGGCCGGCACGTTTGCGCATGCCACCGGACAACTGCGATGGCAGCTTGTTGATCGCATCCGCCGGCAGGCCGGCCAGTTTCACTTTCAGCAGGGCCAGCTCGTAGTGCCAGCGCTCCGGCAATTCGCGGTGGTGCTCTTTAAGCGGCACCTGCACGTTCTCGCCCACGGTCAGCGACGAGAACAACGCGCCATCCTGGAACAGCACACCGGTGTTGCGCTGGATGTGCAGGCGGCTTTCGGCATCACCGCCGCGCGCATCCCGTCCCAATACTTCGATCTGCCCTTCGTCCGGTGTACGCAGGCCCAGGATCGAGCGCATCAGCACGGATTTACCCGTGCCCGAGCCGCCGACCACGCCCAGGATCTCGCCGCGACGCACGTCGAGGTCCAGGTCTTCGTGCACAGTCTGCGTGCCGAAGCGATTCACCAGCCCGCGCACGCGTATCGCAAGGTTGCCCTCATCGCCGCTGCGTTCGTCGCCAGCGGGAGCGGGAGTAGCGTTCAATTCGTCCACGGTCACCAGCCCACCTGCATGAACCACAGCGCCGCAAAGGCGTCGAGGATGATCACCAGCGAAATGGCCTGGACCACGCTGGATGTCGTGCGCTCCCCGACGGACTGCGCGGTGCCTTCGACTTTCAGGCCTTCCAGGCAGCCGATCAGGCCGATCACCAAGGCGAACACGGGGGCCTTGGACAGGCCGACCAGCATGTTGCGTACTTCCATCGTGTCGTACATGCGCGCGATGTACATCTGCGGCGGGATATCCAGGTCGAAGGCACCCACGGTGATACCGCCCGCCAAGCCAGCGATCATCGCGATGAAGGTCAGCAGCGGCAGTGTAATGAGCAGGGCCACGATGCGCGGCAGCACCAGCAGGTCCATCGGGTCCAGGCCGAGCGTGCGCATCGCATCGATTTCCTCGCGTGCCTTCATCGCGCCGATCTGCGCGGTGAACGCGCTGGCGGTGCGGCCGGCGAGGACGATGGCGGTCAGCAGTACCGCGAACTCACGCAGGAAGGCGATGCTGACCAGCTCCACCACGTAGATCTCCGCGCCGAAGTCACGCAGGATCGTCGAGCCGAGGAAGGCGATCACCGCACCGACCAGATAGGAGAGCAGCGCCACCAGCGGGACGGCGTCCAGGCCGACCTGTTCCATCTGGTGCACGGTAGCCGTCAGCCGGAATCGACGCGGTTCCTTGACCAGCCGGGCGCCCTTGACCAGGCTTTCACCGAGGAAGCTGGCCAGCGCGACGATGTTCTGTCCGGTAGCGTGCATGCTGCGGCCCAGACGTTCAAGTGCGGCCAGTACGCCGAGATCGCGCTTCTTCTTGGGCCGGTCGTCGGCCACCTCTTCGATGGTGCTGACCAGGGCTTGATGGTCCTCGCGGAACTGCACGGCATCGGGCTGCAGGTCAGCGCGGTGCGCGACCCGCAGCAGTTGCAGCACGCCGGCCGAGTCCAACTGGTCGATGCCGGTGGCATCGATACGGGTCAGCGGTTGGGGCAGGTCGCGCAGGACCTCGGCCGACTGCAGCGCCGTATGCAGCGTCCAGCGTCCGGACAAGCGGATGCTGCCGGGCTGGTCGGCGTCGATTTCGATCTGGGGTGCGGTGTCGGTGGTCATGGTGGGCATCAAGGATGCAGCATAGCGTGTGCATGTCGCATGCAGCGTAGGTCCTGTCCGAATGTCCTTCTGCACGGGGCGGGGCTGGGTGATACTACCGCGCATGCCTGTCGACGCCTCTCCCATCACCTCGCCCCCGGCCACCTATGCGCAGCGGGTGGCCTTCGTCTGCGAAATCGCCGGACGCCTGCACAGCTATGGAACGACGGCGCAGCGCCTGGAGGCGGCCGTGGTGGCGTTGGCGCAGCAGCTGGGGCTGGATTGTGAGCCGTGGTCTAACCCGACCGGCATCATCCTCAGTTTCAGCGACCCGGCCAAGGCCATCGGCTCCAGTGACATCACCCGGGTGATCCGCCTGGCACCGGGCGAGAACGATCTGCATAAACTCAGCGTCGCCGACCGGATCGCCGAGGATGTCGCCAATGGGCGCATGAGTCTGGCGCAAGGGCATACCGCGCTGCGCCAGCTCGATGCCGACCCCGGCATGCGCGGCAAGATCAAGGAAGTGCTGTCCTACAGCCTGGGCGCGGCCGGCGTGGCGGGCCTGTGGAAGCTGCCTTGGCTGGATATCGCGACCGCTGGCGTGATCGGCCTGCTGATCGGCCTGTTGGGGCGCTGGACCAGCCAGCGCGCGGCAACCAAGGAAGCCAGTGAAGCGTTGGCGGCGCTGCTGGCGGGCCTGGTGGCGACGCTTGTGGCGACTTACGTGGGTGCGTTGAACCTCAACACGGTGGTAATCGCGTCGTTGGTGATCCTGTTGCCGGGTATGTCGCTGACCAACGCGGTCAATGAACTGGCCAGCCAACATTGGGTGTCCGGTACGGCGCGGGTGGCCGGTGCGCTGACCACGATCATGAAGCTCACCGTCGGCGCGATGATCGCGGTGACGCTGGCTGACGTGATCGGCCTGGATCCGGTGGTGCGCGCGTCGCGTCCGCAGGGGGCGTGGGTGGAATGGAGTGCGCTGCTTATCGCTGCGATCGCCTTCGCCATGCTGTTCAAGGCCAGCCGTCGGGACTTCCCGTGGGTGCTGGCGGCCTGTGTGGCGGGTTATGCGATTTCCAAGTTCGCCGGTCATGCGTGGGGTGCGCCTGCGGGCATCTTTCTGTCGGCGATGCTGCTCACTGCGGCGGGCAATCTGTTTGGTCGCGTGGTACAGCGGCCGGGGGCGATCATCCGCCTGCCGGGCATCATCATGATGGTGCCCGGCAGTACCAGTCTGCGCGGGGTGCTGACCTTGGTGCAGCAGCAGGACGTGGGGGCGGGGCAGGGGGTGTTCCTGACGGTGCTCAACGTGGTGATGGCGCTGGTGGCGGGCCTGTTGTTCGGCAATCTGCTGATACCGGCGCGCAAGACGTTGTAACGGTGGCGAACGGGCTGGGCCCCCTCGCGGCTGGCAGCTTGTTCGTTAGCTGTCCGGGGCAGGGCCGGGCGGGGAGGCTATGCGGGGCACGCGCAAGTACGTCCATGTAGCTCTTCGCGGCTCCTGCCGCTCAAGGCCCCGCACAGCCTCCCCGCCCGGCCCTCGGACACGATCCGGTGACTGCCAGGCCGCGTATGAAAGAGAGAAGGGGCATAAAAAAACGCCGGCTTCGCAGCCGGCGTTTTTTCAGATCGCTGGGCCTTTTCAGGCTTTCTTGATCAGGTATTCCTCGACCTTCTTGCCCTTGCTCGTCAGCTCGGCCAACCAGCGCGGCTGCTTGCCACGGCCGGTCCAGGTTTCCTTGGTGTTGGCCGGGTTGCGGTACTTCGGTGCCACCTTGCCCAGCTTGCGGCCGGCGGTTTTCGACGGGGCCTTGGTCGCGGCCTTGCGGGCGCGCGGGGCGGGAGCGCCACCGAACAGTTCTTCGATGCTGTAGCCCTCAACCTTCGCCAGCTTTTCCAGCTGTGCGCGCACCTTGGTGATCGGGCGGCGCTTGGCGACGATGGTCTGCTGCTTCTTGGCGGTGCGGATCAGTGCGCCAAGTTCGCGTGCCGACAGACCGGTCAGATCAATACTCATGCAGTGCTCCAGATAATAGGGAAGGGTCTGCCAGTCCGTGGCTCGGGCCCAAGAGTAATGCGCATTTCCGGCAAGCACAAACAAAATCGTGAATCGGCGGGGGCGATGGGAAAATGAAAAGGCCGGGATAATCCCGGCCTTTCATCATTAACCCAGCAGTTTGCGCATCAGGCTGTCGCGATCCAGGCTCTCGGCCTCGCTCGCGCGGCGCGCGCGATATTCGTAAGTGCCGGCAGCCAGGCCGCGTTCGGATACGACGATGCGATGCGGCACGCCGATCAGTTCCATGTCCGCGAACATCGCGCCGGGACGCAGGCCGCGGTCATCGAGCGCCGCGTCCAAGCCGGCCCCGCGCAGGCTTTCCAGCAGTTCGCCTGCCGCCGCCGCGACGGTCTCGTCGCCCTTCGGATTGATCACGCAGACCACTACCTGCCACGGCGCCATCGCGTCGGACCAGATGATGCCGGCGTCGTCGTGATTCTGCTCGATCGCCGCAGCGACGATCCGCGAGATACCAATGCCGTAGCAGCCCATCGTCATCGCCGCGGCCTTGCCATTCTCATCCAGCACCGTGGCATTCAATGCCTGGGCGTACTGGCGACCCAGCTGGAATACATGGCCCACTTCGATGCCGCGGGCGATTTTCAGCTCGCCGCCGTCGCGTGCGCGGTCACCGGCGCGCACATTGCGGATATCGGCGATCTCCGGCTCCGGCAGGTCACGTCCCCAGTTGACGCCGGCCAGATGGAAGCCGGCCTCGTTGGCCCCGACGACGAAATCGGCCAGTGCAGCGACTTCCGGATCGGCGATGACGCGGATGCCTTTGCTCGGCGCCACCGGCCCCAGGAAACCGGGAATGCTGCCGAGGTAATCGGCGATCTCCGCTTCGCTGGCGAACCGCTGGTCGGCCAGCCCGGCGACCTTGGACAGTTTGATTTCATTGACCTCATGGTCGCCACGGACCAGGGCCAGCACGAAGCCTTCGGCGGTCATCAACGCCACCGACTTCACCGTGCGCTGCAAGGGGAGGCCCAGCAGCGCAGCCACGTCTTCGCAGGTTTTCTGCGTGGGCGTTTCCACTTTGCGCAGGGACTCGCTGGCCGCTGCGCGTGCAGCAGGTTCGGCCGCGATGGCGGCTTCCATGTTGGCGGCGTAGTCCGAGCCGGTGGAGAACACCAGCGCGTCCTCGCCGGAATCGGCGATGACGTGGAACTCCTGCGACGCGTCGCCCCCGATGGCGCCGGAGTCGGCCTGCACCATGCGGAAATCCAGTCCGAGGCGGGTGAAGATGCGGGTGTAGGCCGCCTTCATGTTCTCGTACTCGCGCACCAGGTCGGCGTCATGCAGATGGAAGGAATAGGCATCCTTCATCAGAAACTCGCGCGCGCGCATCACGCCGAAACGCGGGCGGATCTCATCGCGGAACTTGGTCTGCACCTGATAGAAATTGACCGGCAGCTGTTTGTAGCTGGCCAGCTCCTGCCGCGCGAAATCGGTGATCGCTTCCTCGGCGGTGGGGCTGTAGCAGAACTCCTGCTCCTTGCGGTCCTTGATCTTCAGCAGCTGCGGGCCGAACTTTTCCCAGCGGCCGGTGGCCTCCCACAGCTCGCGCGGCTGGATGGTGGGGATCTGCAGTTCGACCGCACCGGCACGATCCATTTCCTCGCGCACGATGCGCTCGACCTTGCGCAGCACGCGCAGGCCCAGCGGCGACCAGGTGTACAGGCCGGAGGCGAGCTTGCGGATCATCCCCGCGCGCAGCATCAGCCGGTGGCTGGTCAGCTCGGCGTCGCTGGGGGTTTCCTTGGTGGTGTGCAGGTGGAACTGGGACAGGCGCATCGTCGGCATCATCTAACGGCGGAAGCCGTTATTCTGCCAGCCCGGCGCCTGCCGTGGGGATCGGCCCGTGCTCAGGCCTGCGGACAGTAGGCCTTTGCGGCGGCTTCGGCGAGGGCGCGTTGGTTCTGGCGCTGGGTATCGTCCAGCGGGCTGTCCGCCTTGCCATCGCCGTCGGTGTCCTGCATGACCGCGCCGCTGCCATCGAGCAGGGCCAGGTTCGCGCGCGCCGTGGCGCACTGCGGGGCAACCGGGGTTTCCGCCGGTGCAGCGCTGGCGGGCACACGGCTTCCGGGATCGCCGGTGATCTGACGGGTTTCAAACTTCTTGCCCGGCGGCGGATTCTCCGAATACTGGGTTACCCCGTTGGCATCCTTCCATTTATAGACCTGGCCAGCCAGGGCGGGGGACGTGGCCAGCAGCAGGAAACTCAAGCAGATCAGGGTACGCATGACGACTCCGGGCCGGGCTGGCGGGAAAGCGTGATTGCAGCACTGCCGCCGTCGGCTGGCAAGTCGATTAAACTCGGGGCATGGATCCCATTACCCCCCCGCCCCGCTCGCGCAGCATCTACCTGCTGCCCAATCTGTTCACCACGGCGGGCCTGTTTGCTGGCTTCTACGCCATCATCGCCGCCGCCAACGGTGATTTCGTCTACGCCAGCATCGCGGTGTTCGTCGCGGCGATCATGGATGGGCTGGATGGCCGGGTCGCCCGGCTCACCGGTACCAGCAGTGAGTTCGGCGTCCAATACGATTCGCTGGCCGACCTTGTAAGTTTCGGCATGGCACCGGCGCTGGTGATGTACCACTGGTCGCTGTCGTCGTTGAAGTTCGACGGGGAACTGCTGGGGCGGGTCGGCTGGGCGGTCGCCTTCCTGTACGCCGCATGCGCAGCGCTGCGGCTGGCACGCTTCAATACCCAGGTGGCCGTGGTCGACAAGCGCTGGTTCGTCGGCCTCGCCAGCCCGGCTGCGGCGGGCCTGATGATGTCGTTTGTCTGGGCATTTGCCGATGGGCAGCTCGGCTGGAGTGGCGATCAGCTGCGTTACGTTGCCTTGGGCGTGACGCTGGTCGCGGCTCTGCTGATGGTCAGCCGCATCCGCTTCTGGAGCTTCAAGGGCGGTGGCGCGAAGGGCCCCCGTGCTGACCGTGTGCCGTTCCTGGTACTTGCGCTGTTGCCGATCGGCATCGCAATCGCGGTGATCGACCTGCCCCGCGTATTGTTCGCGGTCGGCATCATTTACGCGCTGTCAGGTCCGGTGATGTGGGCCCTGCAGCGCCTGCGCAAGCGTTCGGACGCAGCGTGAGCGGGGGCGCGTCGGCCGTGTGGACGCCTGCCCAGCAAGCCTGGCTGCAGGCGATGGGCTACACCGTGCTGCACGACAGTGCGCTGGCCGTGGCATTGGAGGCTGTTGCCGCTACCCATGCCGACGTCAGCGACGGTCCACGGCCGCCGCAGCTGTCCGACGATGCCGTCCGCATCAGCGTGGCGCCCATGGCGGCGCCGCCCCGGCGTGCACCGCCCGCGCCAGCGGACGAATCTGCCGATGGCAAGCCACGCCCACCGCCGCGGCCCCGCCCGGCTGCTCCGGTTGCCCAGGTAGCGCAAGAACCCATCACGCCCGGGAGCGTGACCGGCACGCCCCGCCAGCCGGCCGTCCGCCTGCCTGACCGCCTGCAGATGGCGCTGCTGCGCGCCTCCGGCTGCAATCCCAACGACCCGGCGACGCAGGCCTTGATGGAAAGCTGGCCGCTGGACACCCTGCGCGGCAATGCGGCGGCCAAGCGCGCGCTGTGGCCGCAGTTGCGCGCTCTGCGCCGGAAGCCGGTCGCATGAGCGCGTTGCTCAACCCCGGACGCGCCAGCCTGCGTGCGCTGCGCGAGAGTGATCTCAATGCGGTCATGGCGATCGAGGTGCGGGGCTACCCCTACCCGTGGACGCGCGGCATCTTCCTGGACTGCCTGCGCGCCGGCTATCCGGGGCTGGCGTTGGAGGAGGATGGGTTGCTGATGGGCTATGCGCTGTTGAGCATCGCCGCCGACGAGGCGCACCTGCTGAACATCTGTGTGGATCCATTGAGCCAGACCGGTGGCCGTGGGCGCTTGCTGCTGCGGGCCATCGTCGGCCTGGCGCGCGACCGCGGCGTGCGCCGCGTGTTTCTGGAAGTGCGGCCGTCCAACGCACCGGCGCTGGCGCTGTACCACAGCGAAGGCTTCAACGAGATCGGTCGGCGCCCGCGTTATTACCCCGCCGCAGAGGGGCGCGAAGACGCGCTGGTGATGGCCATCGAGATAGTGGCCGATGACATCGACACGATGCCGCCGCTGTAACAGGCAGGGTCGGAGAATGGAGCCGGTCGGTAGAGCCGACCGGTAGAGCCGACTTCAGTCGGCTGACGTTGACTACCAGCCGACTGAATTCGGCTCTACCACGGTCAATCGCCGCGCCGAACCATGCACGGCGAGCGCAGCGGCCTACCCGAAGCGCGTGACGGCCAGCGGCCGTCACGCCGCCAGCGCCTTACAGCTTGGCGCGCTGCTCCTGCAGCCCGGCCAGCTGCGTGGCCCATTCGACCAGGCGCACACGCTCCTGTTCGACCACCGCAGCGGGCACCTTGTCGGTGAATTTCGACAGCTTCACTTCGCTCTTTTCCTTCTCGGCCTGCACGCGCACAAGTTCCTTGTCCAGGCGCGCGCGCTCCGCATCCAGGTCCACCAGACCTTCCAACGGCACCAGCAGCTTCAGCTCGCCGACGATGGCCGCCGCTGCAGGCGGGGCCGATTCATCGGCAGCCAGCCACTGGATGGTCTCCAGTTTCAGCAGGAAGGACAACGACGCGGCGAAACGTTCGATGCGCACACGGTCCTGTTCCAGCCCGGCCTGCAGCCGCAGCGGCACCAGCTTCGACGGTGCGACGTTGAGCTCGCTGCGCACGCGGCGCACGGCGCTGATGACGGCCTTCAGCCATTCCACATCGGCCTCGGCCTGGGCGAAATCACCCGCGAACTCATCCGCCGTGGGGTAGGGGCGCAGGGACAACGAATCCCCGGCGATGCCCAGGCGCGGCGCGACCTGCTGCCACAGTTGTTCGGTGATGAACGGCGTCAACGGGTGCAGCAAGCGCAGCAGCGCTTCGAGTACGTACAGCACGGTGTGGCGGGTGCTGTCTGCATCCGCGATGTCGGCACCGTTCAATGCCGGCTTGCTCAGCTCCAGGAACCAATCGCAGAATTCATTCCAGGCGAACTCGTACAGGCACTGCGCCAGCAGATCGAAACGGTAGGCCGCGAAGTGGCCATGCGCTTCTGCGGTGGTGGCAGCCAGGCGTGCGAGGATCCAGCGCTCGGCATCGGTGCGCGGCTTGGGCGCACCGGAGAACGAGGCGCCTTCGGTGTTCATCAGGGCGAAGCGGCTGGCGTTCCACAGCTTGTTGCAGAAGTTCTTGTAGCCCTCGGCACGGTTCATGTCGAACTTGATGTCGCGGCCGTGGGTCGCCAACGCGGCGATGGTGAAGCGCAGTGCATCGGCGCCGTGGGCGGCGATACCCTCCGGGAATTCCTTGCGCGTGGCCTTGCCGATCTTCTCGATCATCTTCGGCTGCATCAGGCCACCGGTACGCTTGGCTACCAGGTCGTCGATGGAAATGCCGTCGATGATGTCCAGCGGGTCCAGCACGTTGCCCTTGGACTTGGACATCTTCTGGCCCTGGCCGTCGCGGATCAGGCCGGTGAAGTAGACGTCCTTGAACGGCACCTTGCCGGTCAGGTTGTCGGTGGCCATGATCATGCGGGCCACCCAGAAGAAGATGATGTCGAAGCCGGTGACCAGCACCGACGACGGCAGGTAGCGGTCAAAGCCGCGCTCGGCCATCGCCTGTTCGTTCGGCCAGCCCAGCGTGGAGAATGGCCACAGCTGCGAGGAGAACCAGGTCTCCAGCACATCGCTTTCCTGGTGCAGTGCCACGTCGGCGCCCAGCCCATTCGCCGCACGCACTTCTGCTTCATCGCGGCCCACGTAGCAGGCGCCGGCGTCGTCGAACCACGCCGGGATGCGGTGGCCCCACCAGAGCTGGCGGCTGATGCACCAGTCCTGGATGTTGGTCATCCAGTGGCGGTAGGTGTTGATCCAGTTCGGCGGCACGAAGCCGATCGCACCGCTCTCCACAAGCTCCAGGCCACGCCGCGCCAGTTCGTCCATCTTCACGAACCACTGGTCGGTCAGGTACGGCTCGATCACCTGGTTGGTGCGGTCGCCACGCGGTACCTGCAGTTTGTGCGCCTTGGTCTCGACCAGGATCGCCAGGTCTTCCAGTTCGCCCAGCACGGCCTTGCGCGCGTCGTAGCGATCCAGTCCGCGGAAGCGTTCCGGTGCGTTCTCGTTGATCGCGGCCACCGGGGTGAACAGATTGATCATCGGCAGGTTGTGGCGCAGGCCGACCTGGTAATCGTTGAAATCGTGCGCCGGCGTGACCTTGACCACGCCGGTACCGAACGCGCGGTCCACGTAGTCATCGCCGATCACCGGCACGCTGCGGCCGGTCAGCGGCAGGGTGACGCTGCGACCGATCAGGTGCAGGTAACGCGCGTCTTCGGGGTGCACCATCACCGCGGTGTCGCCCAGCAGCGTTTCCGGACGCGTGGTGGCGACCACCAGGTAATCGCGGGTTTCGCGCAGGGTTTCGACGCCATCGGCGTCGCGTTCGACGTGCTCGTAGGTCAGCCCGTCGTCGAGCTTGTAGGCGATCGACCAGAGGAAACCGTCTTCCTCGGCGCTCTCCACTTCAAGATCGGAGATGGCGGTCTTCAGCACCGGATCCCAGTTGACCAGACGCTGTCCGCGGTAGATCAGTCCCTGTTCGTGCCAGCGCACGAAGGCTTCGATCACCGCCTGCGACGGCTGCGGGTCCATGGTGAAGGTGCTGCGTGACCAGTCGGCGGACGTGCCCAGGCGGCGCATCTGCCGTTCGATGGTGTCACCGGACTGCTGCTTCCACTCCCACACCTTGCCGATGAAGCCCTCGCGGCCGAGCGAATCACGGGTTTCGCCCTTGCCTTCCTGCGCCAGGTTGCGGCTGACCACCATCTCGGTGGCGATGCCCGCATGGTCGGTACCCACCTGCCACAGCGTGTCGTAGCCGCGCATGCGGTGGTAGCGCACCAGGGCATCCATCAGGGTCTGCTGGAAGGCGTGGCCCATGTGCAGCGTGCCGGTGACGTTCGGCGGCGGCAACAGGATGGTGTACGGCTCGCCCTTGCCCGACGGCTTGAAGTGGCCAGCCTTTTCCCAGGCATCGTAGGTGTCCTTTTCAAAGGACGTCGGGTCGTAGCTGGAGTCGAGTCGGGTCATGCGGGGCAACCAGAAGATGTTCGGGGGAGGATCAGGGCGAGCGGCCGGCGCATCAAGGGCAGCGCCGGGCCGGTGCCCGGTTTACATATCGTGCTTGGACAGCTCGTAACCGGCGTCCTTGTACTGCCGCCACCGCTCGCGCAGGGGCTCACGTGCGTCCGGATCGGCCGGAACCACTTCCAGCACCCGGTCGCATTCGCCCATCCACGGCGTATCGCGCAGGTTGATCACCAGCGGGCGCACCGGCTCTTCGCCACCGGGCACGGCGATCAGCACCAGCGCTTCTTCTTCGTCCATGTCTTCGCCGGCGATCTGGTGCGGGATGTAGGCCTCGGCATCGAAGGACCACAGCAGCTCGTCCAGTTCTTCGGCCTGGGCCTGGTCACGCGCCAGTACCAGGGTGAACAGCCCGGCGTCGTTGGCCTTGCGCGCCAGCTCGCAGACCAGGCGCAGGGGCTCGGTCAGGAAGCGGGGCTTGGCGATCAGGTAGAAATCAGCGCGGGGCATGGCGGCATCCGGGTGGCAGGCGAAGGCCCGGCACGGGCCGGGCGATGTCATGGCCGGCACAGGGCCGGCCACGGAGACAACAGTGGATCAGGCGCGGGCCGCCTGGTCCAGCAGCCACTGGCTCAGCAGGCCGACCGGGCGGCCGGTGGCCATGCCGCGCTTGCCTTCATCGCTGGCGACGCCGGCGATGTCCAGGTGGGCCCAGCGCTGGCCTTCGGTAAAGCGCGCCAGGAAGCAGCCAGCGGTGATCGCACCGGCCCAGCGTCCGCCAATGTTGTAGACGTCGGCAAAGCTGGAATCCAGCATCGGCTGGTATTCATCCCACAACGGCAGGCGCCAGGCGCGGTCGAATACATGCTCACCGGCGGCCAGCAGCTCGTTGGCCAGGTCGTCGTGCTTGGTCATCAGGCCAGCGGTCTGATGGCCCAGGGCAACCAGGCAGGCGCCGGTCAGGGTGGCCACATCGACCAGGGCCTGCGGCTCGAAGCGCTGCGCGTAGGTCAGCGCGTCGCACAGGATCAGGCGACCTTCGGCGTCGGTGTTGCCGACTTCAATGGTCTTGCCCGACATCGAGGTGATGACGTCGGACGGGCGGTAGGCGTTGCCGTCGATGGCGTTTTCGACCGCCGGCACCACCACTACCAGGTTCAGCGGCAGCTGCGCCTTCACCGTGGCCACGAAGGTGCCGATGACGTTGGCGCCACCGCACATGTCGAACTTCATTTCTTCGATGCCGCCCTGGGTCTTCAGGTTGACACCACCGGTATCGAAGGTGATGCCCTTGCCGACCAGCACGTAGGGCTTGGCATCGCCGCCGTTGCTCCACTTCAGCACCACCAGCCTGGGCCGGTTGGCCGAGCCGCGGGCCACGGCCA
Source organism: Stenotrophomonas sp. CFBP 13725 (assembly GCF_014841935.1). NCBI lineage: Bacteria > Pseudomonadati > Pseudomonadota > Gammaproteobacteria > Lysobacterales > Lysobacteraceae > Stenotrophomonas > Stenotrophomonas sp. CFBP 13725. The sequence continues at coordinate 127,022 of NZ_JACYUV010000004.1, forward strand.
GCAGTGAGCCCATGCCGAGCGCTTCCATCTGCGTCTCGTCCAGGATCTCGGCCTCGGCACCGTCGTGCTCACCCGCGAACTTCACGGCCACGTCAGCCAGATGGGCCGGGTTGCAGAAGTTCGGCGGCAGGTTGCCCAGCTCACGGGCGAACTCCACGCCGCTGGCGATGGCACGGCCCTGCAGCAGGGCCGTTTCGTCGCTGCCGGCGATGGCCAGCTGCTGCAGGCCGGCCTCTTCGGCCTTCTTCTTGCCGAAGGTGGCGGTATAGCGGTAGCTGGCGTGATCAGCCGCGATGATGGCCTGGCGGATCGCCCAGGCGGCGTCGCGGTCTTTCACCGGCAGATCGACCAGGGTGAACAGCGCACTGCGGCTGGCGCCGGTCTTCAGCGCGCGCACCGCGTCGCCGATGGCCTTCAGGTACTGCGGCACGCCGAAGCGGGCCGCCTCGCCGAGGCCGACCACCAGCACGCGCGGCGCAGTGACGCCCGGCAGGTCGTGCAGCAGGGTGGTGGCGCCGGTCTTGCCGGACAGGTCGCCGCGCTGGGCAAGGGCTGCCAGGCGACCGCCACTGGCAGCGTCAAGCGCCTGTGCGGCGGGCGACAGGGTATGGTCGGCATAGGCGCCGATGACCACGCAGTCCACCGCAGCGGAGGTGGGCGAGGAGTGGTTCAGGGTGAATTCGAGGGCCATTGATCAGATTCCGTAGGCAAATCCGTACAATCGCGGACCGTTTACGTCCAGCCGTTAGACTGGGCGGACCCGCGAACGAACCTGAGAGTTTAAACCACGGCCCATGTTGAAGCTCGACCGATACCTATTGGGCGATTTCGTCCAGAGTTTCCTGGCCACCCTGATCGTCCTGCTGGTTGTCAGCGTGGGCGGTGTACTGGTGGATATCCTCGGCAACATCGCCGATGGCCGCCTGCCGGCCCGCCTGCTGTTTTCCCAGCTGGGCCTGCAGTTCATCGTCTACATGCCGCTGATCCTGCCACTGGCGCTGATGCTGGGCCTGCTGCTGGCGGTGGCCCGGCTGTACCGCGATTCGGAGATGGCCGTCATCACCGCCATCGGCGTCGGTCCGCAGCGGCTGCTCAAGCCCCTGCTGATGCTGGTGCTGCCGGTGGTGGGCATCATCGGCGCGTGTTCGTTGTGGCTGGGCCCCTGGGCCGACCGTACCGGCGAGCAGATGATCGATGACGCCAACCGCAGCGTGCTGATGGCCGGGCTGGAGGCGGGCCGTTTCACCAACCTGTCCAACGGCGGGGTGGTGTACCTGTCCTCGATCTCGCCCGACGGCACCACGCTGGGGCGGGTGTTCATCAACCGCGCCCGGGAGGGTCGGGTTGAAGTGGTGTCCGCCGCGAGTGGTCGGCTGTACTTCGAAGGCAAGGAACGGCGCTACCTGCAGCTGAACGATGGTCACCAGATCGAGGGGCCGGCCGACGGAGGAAAGGGATACCGGCTGGCCACGTTCGCCCGCAACGACGTGGCGATGCCGGATGGGGCGCAGACCCGCCAGTCGAATGATCCCGAACTGTTGCCGACCAGCCAGCTGATCGGCGATGAGCGGCCGGCCGCCAGGGCCCAGCTGCACTCGCGCATCGCCCCGCCGCTGATCGCGCTGGCGTTCGCGCTGATGACCGTACCGCTGGCCCGCAGCTCACCGCGGCAGCAGCGCTACGGCCGGATGATGCTGGCGTTCCTGGCCTACATGGTGGGCATGAACCTGATGTTCATCGGCACCGGTTGGATAGCCGATGGCAAGATTCCCAATGGGCTTGGCCTGTGGTGGCTGACCCTGCCGCTGCTGGCGCTGGCGATCTGGATGTACCTGCGTGACGGACGCCTGTCACGCCCGAAGAGAGTGTCCGCATGATCCCGCGCCCGATGCGTTTCGATTATTACCTGGGGCGTGCGGTGTTCGGCACCGTGCTGCTCACCTGGGCGGTGCTGATAGGGCTGGACGTGGTGATGGCGTTCTCCGGCGAGTTCAAGGACGTCGGCAAGAACGGCTACACCCTGGGCCATGCCGCCGCGTGGGTGCTGTATACCGTGCCGCGGCGCGCCTATACGTTCTTCCCGACCGCGGCGGTGATCGGCTCGCTGATGGGGCTGGGCCAACTGGCCGCCACGTCCGAGTTGACCGCTCTGCGGGCGCTCGGCCTGTCGCGTCGTCGTCTCAGCCTGTCGGTCGCGGTGGCCTTGTCGCTGCTCACCGGTGCGATGGTGCTCAGTGGCGAGACGCTGGCGCCGTGGGCGCAGGAGCGTGCGGACAACATCCGCATGAGTGCCAAGCGTGGCGGTGACATGTCGGTCGCCCGCTACGCCGGCGTCTGGGCGCGGGAGGGCGACACGTTCCTCAACGCGCAGGGCGGCGAGGAGCAGCTGATCGAGGGGGGTGGCACGCGGTTGGTGCTGCACGATGTCCGCATGTACCGCATCGGTCCGGAAGGCGAGATCGTGTCGCTGACCCATGCGGCCACCGCCGAGCATGATGCCTCCGGTTGGGTGCTGACCCAGGTACGCCGCGACGTCTTCGGTGATCGGTCGTTGCAGCGCGAAGAAGTACCGCGGGAGAAATGGGATTCGCAGTTGGATGCCGCCGCACTGGCGACCGGCATTTCGCGTCCGCGCAACCTGCGCGCGGCCGACCTGCGTACCAGCATCGAATACCGGGAACGCAACGGGCTGGATGCGCGCGATTACGAGGATGTGTACTGGAGCCGCTGGTTCTATCCGGTGAACGTGCTGGCGCTGTGCCTGGCGGCTGTACCGTTTGCGTTCGGTTCGCTGCGCAGCGGTGGCATGGGCAAGCGGTTGTTCCTCGGGATCCTGTTCGCTTTGGGTTTCTGGCTGCTGCAGCTGTTCTTCGGCCGCATGGCCGGCGCGCTGAAGTTTGATTACCGGGTGGCCTACGCGTTGCCACCGATCCTGATGCTGGGTATTTCCGCGATGCTGTTCCGGCGCAAGTCGGGCTGAGGTTGGGTTGCTTGCCGGGCTGCGCCCGGCACCTGCCGAAGCAACGGCAACTGCAACGGCAACGGCTGCAGGACTGCTTGTGGGTGGGGCGGGGTGGGTTTGCGGGGGACGGCAACAGCCGCATCCATGCGGGCCTCGTTTCGCGCCATCCATGGCGCTCAACGCCCCCGCAAACCCACCCCGCCCCACCTTCGACAGGTCCATGGGGGCCATGGGGGTAGCGCCGACCCATGGTCGGCGGAATGTTTCCGCCAACGGCCCGCTGCGCTCGCCGACCATGGGTCGGGGCCACCGCTTTTCTTCTTTTTTTCATACGCGGCGGGCGGCCACGGAACCTGTCAGGGGCCGGGCTGGTGGGGCTGGGCGGGGGCGTTGAGTGCCATGGATGGCGCGAAACGAGGCCCGCATGGATGCGGTCGTTGCCGTCCCCCGCCCAGCCCCACCGCCCGACCCCAAGCAAGCAGCCTGCTGTCAGCGCCAGCCGCGGGGGGGTTCTACCCGTTCGACCCACTTCCGCCCTGCGCCAGCGCCATGAAATTCGCCTCCATCGGCAGACGCGGGGCGGGGCACAGTCCCGCCGGGCCACCCGCATCGCGGGCCATCCAGTCGTTCACGATGCCACCCAGCAGGTCGATGCGCATCGGCAGGGTGATGTGGTCTTCGCCGCGCATCTCGATGTAATGCGCCCGTGGACTGGCCTGCGCCAAGCGACGGCCCTGGCTGACCGGGATGTGCTGGTCGTCGTCACCGTGCAGCAGCAATACACACGCTTGGCTGCGTGCTACCGCGCGGCTGACATCCACGCGGTCCAGGTTCACACCCAATCGGCGGTTGGCGGCAGCGATCACCTCGTCCATGTTCTGGTCGGCATAGCGCCAGCGTGCGTAGGCGGCCACCGCCTGTGCCTGCCACCCCGTCGGCTGGCTCGCCAGCAGGTGCGGGATCATGCTGCGGATGGCATCCCCGGCATTGGCGAAGGACTCCATGGCCACCACGCCCTGCACCTGCGAGCCGAGCTTTTCTGCGGTAAACAGCGCGGTCGCCGCGCCGTAGGACACGCCGAAGAGGTACAGCGGGCCCTGCACCTCGCCGCTGGCGCGCAGGGCGTGGATCACATCGACCACTTCGTCTGATTCCACGGTCCCGTAGCCCGCCGGTCCATTGCCCGAGTGACCGTGGTTGCGCAGGTCGATGGTCACCACCCGATAGCCGGACTGCGCCAGCTGCAACGACCACGGCAGCATGGCATCGCCGCTCATCATCCAGCCATGCAGCAGCACGACGGTGCCGCGCGGCGGCTGTGCATGGAAGCGGCCCGTGGGCGCAAGGCGCAGGTCCATATCCATCGGCTGGCCGCCTTCGTGGCGGGGGCGTGCATACCGGTAGTGCAGCCCGTAATCGCCCGCATCGAAGGCGCGCCAGAAGATCGGCACGCCGGCGCGGCTGGTGACCTTGCCGCTGCGGTTGGGCAGGGTGGCGATGGTGGCGGCGATGTGGGCCTGGTCAAGCAGCGGCGAGGCGCCGCCCGGCGATACCAGGCGCTCGCTGAGCGAGGTGGAAGAGGAGGGGGAGCAGGCGGCCAGCCACAGGCACGCGCAGGCCAGCAGCAGCCGCATCATGGTCGGGTTCATCAGGAAGTTGGCCGCGCAGGCTACCGGCGCAGGGCGCGCTCGATCTACCGTGGTTCGATGACGTGTTGATGACAGTGCGGCATCGGTTCAGGCACGCGCGTTCGGGGAGGCGTCAGCGGCGATCGGGGCGGGGAAGGCGGGCAAGACGGGTGCCGCTGGCGCGGTCGTGCCACGCCAGGCGGTCACGGTCGACCAGCGCCCACCAGAAGCCCAGACCGGCGGCCAGCAGAGACAGCGTGCCCACGCTGTAGCGCAGCCAAGCGGCACGCCGGGTGGGGCGACTGCCGTCGGCCATCAGCACCGTGAGCCGCCACGGACGCATCCCCAGCGTCTGCCCGCCCCTGCGCCAGCTGCCGCTGGCATACAGGCCGGTCAGGACCCAGCAGCACGCCCACAACGCCCACTGCCAACTGCTGAACGGTGCGATGTTATCGCGCGCGGTGTGGCCCATCACGGTGTAAGCGATCACGAACACCGAACCCGCCAGCATCCACAGCGCCAATGCGGGAAACAGGTCGTACAGCAACGACAGCAGGCGCCAACCCAGCAGCGAGGCGGGTCGGGGCGATACGGCGGCGGGTGCATCATGCAGTCCAGGCATGCGCCGAAGCATACGCAATGCTAGTGGCGCATGCTGCGTGCCGCGTATGCTCGCCGCATGTCCGTCGCCACCACGCCCGCAGAACGCCGCCAACTGGTACAGGCACTGCCCGAACTCGATGCCGCCGATGCCGCGGCGATCACCCGCTTCCTGGATGCCGCATGGGCCGAACACGGCTTGGCGCGCGCCAGCGTCGACAGCTACCGGCGTGACCTCGAGGGGCTGGCGCGATGGCGGGTCGGTCGTGCAGGCAGCCTGGCGACCGCTGATCGCGCTGGACTGTTCGACTATCTGGCTTGGCGTACGCGTCATGGCTGGTCACCACGCAGCAACGCGCGCCTGCTTTCCGCACTGCGTGCCTTCTTTGCCGATGCGGTGCGCCGGGGGTTGCGCAGTGACGATCCCACCGCACTGCTGGATCCGCCGAAGCTGCCGCGCCTGCTGCCCAAGGCGCTGGCGGAGAGCCAGATCGAGGCGCTGCTGGCCGCGCCGGACGTGGAGGACACGCGCGGTCTGCGTGACCGCGCCATGCTGGAACTGATGTATGCCGCCGGCCTGCGCGTGAGCGAACTGGTGGGCCTGCCGGCGGTGGCGGTGAACCTGCGCCAGGGCGTGCTGCGTGTCACCGGCAAGGGCAGCAAAGAGCGTCTGGTGCCACTGGGCGAAGAGTCGCAGCATTGGCTGGAACGTTATCTCAAAGAGGCGCGTCCCCAGTTGGCCAACACGCGTGCGGTGCCGGCCGACGACAGCGGCCAGGTCCCGTTGTTCATCGAGCCCAGCCTGCGGCCGCTGAGCCGTCAGGCCTTCTGGCATCTGGTTAAGCGGTACGCGGCGGTGGCCGGTATCGATACGGCACGCATCAGCCCGCATGGCCTGCGGCACAGCTTCGCCACCCATCTGCTCAACCATGGCGCTGACCTGCGCGCGCTGCAGATGCTGCTTGGCCACAGCTCGCTGTCGACCACGCAGATCTACACGCTGGTGGCACGCGAGCACCTGCAGAAGCTGCATGCGAAGCACCATCCACGCGGTTAGAAGCGGGCGGAGAGACCATCGTCTTCGCCATCGGACCACTGCTCTGAATCGTCGTTATCCGGGTTCAAGGACTCGACGCTCCGATGGAGATGATCGGCGGCCGGCGATCCGTATCCGGAATCTTCGGAGCGTAGCAGCAGGGCCTGCGACCCGGCAGCCGCCAGAGCCGCAGGGGCGACGCCGCGCTCGACGAGCACGCTGTCTATCGCTTCGCTTTCCAGGCTGTCCGCGAAGGTGTCCAGCACAGAGGGCGTTGCCTGCCAACCGGAATGGGGTGATTTGTGGGGGTGGGCGCGGATGAACTCGACCAGCTCGAAGGTGCGCAGGCAGCGGGTCTGCGCAGGGGAGGGGTCCGCCGTACCTGGATCGATCGCCTCGTCCCGCGCGCTGAGGAATGCGGCCCGGAACTCGGCGAAGTTCGGCCATGCTCGCTGCCAGAACGCGGTGGCGATCCACGTCCATGAGGCTGGGACGATGTGGTCACTGCCTTCCCGCTCCCCCATCGACCCATTGATGCTCGGTGTCGGTGTCGGTGTCGGTGTCGGGGCTCTCGCATCATCCGCGGGCGGGGGTACGAAGCGGCTCAGGATGATGGACAACGCAGCGGTCTGTGCATCGGCCGACGCGGGCTGGCGTCCGGCAATGTGCGCGAGGATGTCCTTCGTCGCCTCTCGCGCTCTCTGCTCGCGTATGTCTTGTTCGGCATTCACCTCGCTGGCCTCGTTCCGCGCCTGTGCGTTCACTTGCCTGCGTAGCGCCGTCTCATCGAGATGGCCTGCCCAGAAGGCATTCGCCAACTGTTGGCGCGCCTCTCTGCGCAGATTGGTCGGATCCAGCATGGCGGTCAGCTGTTGTTTGACTGCGGGGTCGACGAATGCATCGGCCTGCAGCGTGCACTGGGTGCGGATCAGTACGCCGCGGAAGGCCGTGACGGTCTCCACGGGCTGGGATGCGATCGACGCGCCGCGATGGGCAGCGGGATCGGGATGGGTTGCCTCATCGAGCATCACTTTGTAGGGAGCCAGCTTCCGGGCTTTGTTCTCGAACTGGTCAAGCGTCATGCGACCCGATCTGACGCGGTCGGCCAAGCGCGTCTCGCGATTATTGATACTGCGCAATGCTGCAGTGAGGCGGGCATCTGAATACTCCTTGCGGACAAGTCGTACTTTCGCACTGAGCTGGTTGAGGACATTTGCCCGGAACATCAGGCCGAGCTGGGAAACGATGTGCATGCCGGGCTCCCCCCACGTTGCGCGTTCAACTGGACGTTGCGGTTACGGGTGCATGATTGCTTCCATCAATCGCTCAACGCCAGCAGGCTGTCGTTTATCACCGTGGTGATTCCCTGATACGCCCGCTCAGGGCGCCTGTGCGAGAATCGGGCTCCTACTTATCCTGCGGGCCTTTCGATGTTCCGAGTCCTTACTGCCGTCCTGCTCGGCACGCTCAGCCTGTCTGCCTGTGCGCAGCCTGCCGCACCCGCCGCCGGCAAGCCTGTTGCGACATCCACCGCCGCGCCGGCGCGGGGAGGCGCGGAGCAGAACGTGCGCGCTGCGTTGGCCCAGCTGGACCCCAACTTCAAGCCCGATTATGTCGGCGCCGCACCCTTCCCCGGCTTCCGCGAAGTCGTGGTGTCGGGCCAGGTGATGTATGTGTCCGATGACGGCAAGTATCTGATGCAGTCGCAGCCGTATGACATCCAGGCCAAGGCGTTGGTCAACAGTGAAGGTTTGCTGGCCTATCGCCGTGGCTTGCTGGAGAAGGCCAACCACGGTGACCGGATCGTGTTTGCTGCGCCCAATGCCAAGCACACCATCACCGTCTTTACGGATATCGAATGCGGTTACTGCCGCAAGCTGCACCAGGATATCGCCGAGCTCAACCGCAACGGCATCACCGTGGAATACCTTGCCTTCCCGCGGATGGGGCTGGGCAGCAAGGATTACACCGACATGATCTCGGTCTGGTGCGCGAGCGATCGCCGCAAGGCGTTGACCGACGCCAAACAGGGCAAGCCGGTGACGGCGAAGAACTGCACCAATCCGGTGGCGATGCAGTACGCGCTGGGTCAGCAACTGGGCGTCAACGGCACGCCGGCGATCTTTGCCGCCGATGGTTCGCAGCTGGGTGGCTACCTGCCCCCGGCGCAGCTGAAGGCTGCGCTGGATCGCCGCGCGCGCTGACTTCGCGCGTACGCGGGCGCGCCGCCGGGAATCGATCATCAGTCCAGCCGACTGAAGTCGGCTCTACCGTCGGCTCTACCGGGGATGCGGGTGCGGTGGTAGCGCCGAGCCGTGCTCGGCGGAATGTTTGCGGCGCGCGGTACATAAGGCAGCCGACTGAAGTCGGCTCTACCCCCGAAGCAACCCGAAGCGACCCGACCGACGAGAACGCTCCCCGGCATTGGCCGGGGGGCGTTGATGCTCGTTACTTCAGGCCATCACTGATGCTGCGCGACAAGGTGCCCTGTGCATCGTCGCCGCTGAACTCCCAGAAGAATGCGCCGCCCAGTCCCTGGGCTTTGACGTAGGTCATCTTGCGGGTCACGTTGGCAGGGGTGTCATAGCTCCACAAGGTGCTGCCGTTGTATGCCCAGGTGGCGCCTGCCGCGGTGTCGGTGTAGGTCGGCCAGCCGAGGTTCTTGAGCACCTTCCAGTCTTCGATGCCGGCCTCGTAGGTGCCCGCCGCTGCCCCGGATGCGGTCTGGTACATGCCGTTGTTACCGCCCACTACGCCGTTCCAGCCGCGGCCGTAGAAGCCGATGCCCAGGTTGAGCTTGGAGGCGGGCACACCGCGGGCCAGGAACGCTTCGATGGCGTCATTGCTGTTGTACTGCAACTGGTCACCGGTGGACGGATCGGCAGCGGCATTGAACAGCGCGGAGTGATGATTGGTCCGCGGGTCCCACGCGCCGTGGAAGTCGTAGGTCATCACGTTGATGTAGTCGAGATACGGGTGGTACGCCGCTGGATTGGTGACGCGGATCTTGTCGATGCCGGCGCCGACCGCCACCGTCAACAGCAGGCCAGGACGCACCGCATCCAGCTGGCGGCGGAATTCGGCCAGCAGTGCGGTGAAGTTGGCGTTGTCCTCCGGCGTGCCGCAGGCGATGCCACAGGCCACGGGGTATTCCCAGTCGATGTCGATGCCATCGAACACCCCCAACGCGGCGCCGGCACCGCCCGCCCCGTCGGTAACGGGCAGGTTGCCGCGGATGTAGGCATCGATGCACGAGGCCACGAAGGCTTGGCGGTTTTCCGGGCGCGCGGCGCTGGAGAAGCCGCGTGACCACGTCCAGCCGCCCAGCGAGATCAGCGCTTTCAGGCCGGGATGCTTGGCTTTGAGCTGCTTGAGCTGGTTCCAGTTGCCGCGCAGCGGCTGGTCCCACGCGTCGGCACTGCCACTGACACTCTCACCGGCCCCGAAGGCCTTGCTGTAATCGGCGAAGGCGTCACCCCCGGCACCCGTGTTGGCATCGGACGGCTGGGTGACACCGACTTCGCAGCGGTTGTTGCGCACATTGCCGAACGCATAGTTGATATGGGTCAGGCCCGCGGCCGATCCACTGGCATCGATGTTCTTGACCCGATAATTGCGGCCATAGATACCCCACTGGGTGAAGTAGCCGATGACCCGCTTGCCTGCACCGCCGCCGCTGCCGGCAAGGGTGGTGGCGCTGACGGTACTGCCCTGGGACGACGCATTGCCGGCGTTGTCGCGCGCCCGCACGCGATAGCTGTAGGCGGTGGAAGGCAGCAGGCCGCCGTCGACATAGGATGGGCTGGAGGGCGAGCCCACCAGGGCGCCATTGCGATACACGTCGTAGCCCGCCAAGCCACTGCCGCCGCTGTTGTCGCTGGCGGCGGTCCAGCTCAGGGCCACGCTGTTGGCGGTGCGGGTGCCTACCGACAGCCCGCCCGGCACGCTGGGTGCGGTGGTGTCACCACTGGCGGCATTGACGGTGATGGTGATCGTGGCGGTGCTGGCCGTGGCGTTGCCGTTGTCGGTGGCCACCGCGCGCAGGGTGTGGCTGCCGGCGCTGGCGTTGGTCCAACTGGCGCTGTAGGGCGCGCTGGTGTCGATACCCAGCGAGGTACCGCCGCGGAAGAACTCGACCTTGCTGATGCTGCCGTCGGCATCGCTGGCGTTGGCCGTGACCGACACCGTGCTGCCAGCGCTGAAGAGGGCGCCGTTGGACGGCGAGGTCAGGGTGACCACCGGGGGCTGGTTGCTGCCACTGCCGGTACAGGTGCCCAGGTTGGTGTAGTACGGCGCGCCAGCCGGATGATCGGGCGGTGCGTTCCAGATGTCCTGTCTGGCCTGGTACAGCACGCCGTTCTTCTGCAGGGTGTCACCGGTGCGGTAGATCTTCGCCTGGTCCCATTGGCCGACGCCGGTGCAGTTGGCGGCCTGTGCCAAGGCAGGCAGGCTGCCGCCGATGGCCAACGCCAGCAGCCAGGCAGGACGGTGATGGAACGGGCGGGCGGGACGAGCGGCACTGCGTGCAATCGGGTCATGCATGATGGGTCTCCGATCGAATCAGGGTGTCGCGCGGGCCCCGATGGCGCCGCGCGTAACGCAGGTCCGGACGCCACCGGACAGGCAGCGGAGGGGCGGACGCACCGCGACACAGTCAGTTGGCGCGCGGTGGAGACAACGTTGTCATCGATCGCAGCAATAAACTGTGAGCCAGTGCGCTATTTGCGTCAGCTATGTGACCGGTGATGAACCGGTCACATAGCAGCGCCTGGCTGTGTCTCAGGCGCGGGGAATGGCGCGCCCTGCCTCGGGTGCGCGCTCGGATTTCACCGCCCGGGGAATGACGCTGTCGGTCCAGTACGCTTCGATCTCAGCGCGGATTGCCGCCAGATGCCCTTCAAACGGCTCGTCGGAGTGGACTGTGTCCACGATCGCCGTGCAGAAATCGTCCTCGACCGCAGCGCGTATCCGCGCTTGTGCTTCAGGCAGGCTTTCGCCTTCCTTTGGCGTTTCCAGTGCCTCGTCAATCTGTGCGATGTAGGTCGTAATGGCCGTTTCATGTAGTGCTTTGATCTTCTCTTGCCGCGGATTAAGGGCGTTTGTGTTCGTCGCTTGATAGCCAGCGAACGCGGTATCGAGCTCCTGCCGCACTTTTTCGGCCCGCGCAGACCCAGGCCACAGACCGTCCGGCCCAACGCGCAGGTTGGATAGGATCCGGGCGCTGTGATGGTGATGCAGCTCCTCAAGGGCAGCAGGCCCGTAGACGTCCTCACTGATCAGCCGGTCCATGGTCTTGTGGTAGGCATCCAGTGCCAAGGGAGTGCACCAGGCGATAAAATCCGCGGAGGGATCCACCGGCAGCACGTTCGCAGACAGGGTGGACTCGGTCGACGCCGAGGATGCTTCACGGGGCGGTGGCGGGATGTCTGAGACCTGGGGATCGCGCGGTGGCCCTGTGTCTGGCAACCTGCCTTCCTGTGCACCTGCAACCTGCAGCAGCTCGGGCGTGTTCCAGATGTGGTCGGCCAGGGCCAGGCGCATCCCATGGTTGGATCCGGCTACGTCGCTGGCCTTCAGCGCTCGTGATATGCAGCTGAAGAAGCAGTCGCCATCATCCGCCACCTGCTCGATGGCCTGTTCCTGGTCACGCCGGATCAGGCTGAAGTGACGTTCGTGCCGCAGCAGGACGATTTCGTCTTCGGCCGGCGCGGGCAACTCGGCGCCGCCGTTGCGGTGGCACAGCTCAGGCTCGCCCGGGCGGTACAGGTGGATGGCATCGTGGTCTGAATCCACGATGCGCAGCGCGCGCCCAGCGGGCCAGCTCGGCACATTGACGATCAACGGCAGCAGATCCCCGATGCCCTCGTTCCACACGCCCGATTGCTCAAGCAGGTGCAGCGTCAGGCCCGCTGCCAGGCAGGACTGGTCGCTCTCGCTGAGCACTTGCCCCTGCAGCGTGCCGGCCCATGCTTCATCCCGCAATGCCCTCAATACATCGCTGGATGTGTCGGTCAGTGTGAGCTTCAACTGGTCCAGCAGATGCTGGAACCGCGCTTGTGCCGACACCGGTACCGTCGACGGCAGCATCTGCGGTAGCGTCGGGAGGAGACCATGCGCGTGACGGTGCGGCACCGTGTTGCCGACGCCCTTGAGCGGCAGGCTCTGCGGTCGGCGCGGCGGATCCACCCAGTTAACCCGCTTGCTGGCGGCTCGTGTGGCGTGCCCGATTGGGGAAAGAGAGGCGGCAGTGGCAGGCATGAGAGTTCCAGCAGGGATGGAGGGCAAGGGTGGGATGCGGGCGTGGGCGCTCAGCTGCGGCCGCGCAGACCGTCAAGGGCGCGCTTGATCGCGTACAGATGCAGTTCCGCCCTCTGCGGCCGGGTGGGATGGAGGCGGGCCGGGCAGGCGTCGATCGCCCGATCAGAGCGTGCGGCTGACCGCTCTGGAAGCGTAGGGAACGTCATGGAAACCGCTCTGCCACTGCTGGCGGATATGGGCAATGCGTTTCAAGGCAGCCTCGCCTGCGCCCGCTGTGGGCCGTGAAGGTGATGGCAGCGGTGCCGTGGGCGGGGCGGCCTCCTGCTTGGGCGGGACGGGTGCGGCAACGGCTGCGGCAGCCGCAACCGCAACCGCAACCACGCTGCGACTGAAGTTGGCGGCCGGCGGCGGTGCGGCGGTCGTGCGTGCAGCGCGCGACGCGTTGGAGAGCGATGCCAGTGCGGCAGCAGCACTGAACCGTCCATTGCGCAACGCCAGTCCGGTGAAGGCGCAGCGCGTTGCGCTCACGCTGGCGGGCGGGCGCATCGATGCACCTGCCAGCGCACGGGTCGCGGCACGGGGTGCCACGGTAAAAACGGGTTTCGGCAAGCGGTCTGCCGCGCCGGACAGGCGGTTCATCACGGCCTGCGTAAGCGGTTGGTAGCCCGATCTGCCGGTGGCGGCATTTCGTACCTGGGAAGGCGTCAGGTGGGTCGACCGCTGCACGGTCTGCGCGGCGAGTGAAACGGCGCGTGCGGTGAAGGACGGGGAGGGATGGATCAGCATCGAGATGTCTCACGGGAAGGATGAGGGGGTGCAGCGTGCCTGCTGCGTCTGACGGCGGCCGCCATAAATGGCGCAGCCGTCCTATCCGCGCAGGCGATCCAGTGCGCGCTTGATACCGAACAGATGGAACTCACTGCGTTGCGGCAACGTCGGATACTTATGCGGGGGATGGGGAATCATCTCGGACGGCTTGGGGATGAGGCCGCGCAGAAGATCCTCCAGGCGTGCGGGATCGGGCGACCTGCTGCGATGGAGGGCCATCGTCTGCAGCAATACCGCCGACGGTTGCGGCATCGACACCGTTGGCCGTTGCTGGCTGGGCGGCGAGGCCGCCGTCAGTTGCTCCGCCTCGCGCCCGTGCCAGAGCTTGCGCACGGCGCGCACCCTGTCCGCCGCCTCCAGCGCCTCGGTGCTGCTTTGACGCGCTGCACCGTTGTCCTTCGCGTTCAGCCCCTGCTGCGCGGGATGCTGGCCTGTGTCGCGCAGCATCCAGTCGGCACGTACCGCCCGGATGCGTTCCCATACCTGCTGGCAGGCAGCCGCGTTGTGCGGGGCCGCCTTCGAGGGAGCTGGCGCCTGCGCTGCCGCGTGGGGAGGGTGCTGCATATGCGGTACCACCGGCATCGCGATCAACGCCGCAGGGGTCGGTCGGCCGGGAGCGGCCATCTGCGCCAGACCCATCCGCAGCGGGGGCAGCACGGTCAGCGTGCCCGTCAGGGTGCCGTGGGGACGGGCCAGCGCTTCGGCGGGGAAGGGACGAGCGCCGTTGACGACACGGGCGGGCAGCAGCGGTGACGTGAGCTGGGGGACGAGGCGTTTCTGCTGGGCGGCAACGACGACGGAGGCGAGGTTGGCCAGTGAGAGGGCAGGCGCACTGACGTGGTTGGGTGGCATGGAGACGGCCTGGGACAAAAGACAGGCCGCAGGGTCGCCGGGTCTGCGACGGGCGACCGCCAGTTTTCGCGCATACCTTGCGAGTCCGGGCCGGCGGCCCGCTTCCGGTACACTATCGGGCCCGTTTCCAACCACGGTTCCCCGGACATGATGGTCCTCGAGGGCGCGCCTGCCCTGTCGGCGTTCCGCCGCGAACGTCTCGAATCCCGCCTGCAGTCCATTGCCGCCGATCTGCGCATCAGCGGTGCCTGGCATGTGTATTTCGTGCAGCCCGAAGGCCAGCAGCAGGCCGATGCCGCCACCCTGCGGCGGATCCTGGAGGCTGGCGACCACGCTGAGCCCTTGGCCGCCGGTGCGACGCAGCGCTTCGTGGTGCCGCGCCTGGGCACGCTGTCGCCGTGGTCGAGCAAGGCGACCGAACTGGTGCGCGGAGCGGGCCAGCCGGTCAGCCGGGTCGAACGTGGCCTGCGCCTGGACCTGCTGGGCTGGCCTGCCGACCCGCAGGTCCAGCAGGCGCTGGTAAAGGCGCTGCACGATCCCATGACCCAGTCGGTGCTTGAGACCGTCGAGCAGGGGCAGGCGTTGTTCAACGCGCTGCCGCGTGGCGAGCTGGAGCGGATCGCGCTGGAGGATCTGGACGGTGCCAACCAGCGCCTCGGCCTGGCGATGGCGCAGGACGAAATCGACTATCTGCGGGAGCGCTTCGCCCAGCTGGGACGCAAGCCCTCGGACGTGGAACTGATGATGTTCGCGCAGGCGAACTCCGAGCATTGTCGGCACAAGATCTTCAATGCCAGCTGGACCATCGATGGGCAGGACCAGGACCGGTCGTTGTTCAAGATGATCAAGAACACCCACCAGCAGACCCCGCAGCACACGCTCAGCGCCTACAGCGACAATGCGGCGGTGATCGAAGGGCACCCGGCGGCACGCTATCGCCCGGACCCGTCCACGGGCGAGTACCGCAGCGAAGCGGTGCTGCCGAGTGCGTTCCAGATCAAGGTGGAAACCCACAACCATCCCACCGCCATCGCGCCGTTCCCCGGTGCGGCAACCGGTGCCGGCGGCGAGATCCGCGACGAGGGGGCGACGGGACGCGGTGGCAAGCCCAAGGCAGGCCTCACCGGTTTCTCGGTCTCGCACCTGCGCATCCCGACGCTGCCGCAGCCCTGGGAAGCGCCGCGCGCGCTGAATCCGCGCATGTCGCCGGCACTGGACATCATGCTGGACGGCCCACTGGGCGGTGCGGCCTTCAACAACGAATTCGGCCGTCCGAACCTGCTGGGCTACTTCCGCAGCTTCGAGCTTCCCGAAGGCGGCGCGCTGACCCGCGCTTATGACAAGCCGATCATGCTGGCCGGTGGGCTCGGTGCCATCGACCGCGTACAGGTGGACAAGCTGCCGCTGCAGGCCGGTGACGTGGTGATCGTGCTCGGCGGCCCGGCGATGCTGATCGGCCTGGGCGGTGGTGCCGCTTCGTCGGTGGCATCGGGCGAAAGCGCGGAAGACCTGGATTTCGCCAGCGTGCAGCGCGAGAACCCGGAGATGGAGCGCCGTTGCCAGGAAGTGATCGACCGCTGCGTCGGCATGGGGCTCGACAACCCGATCAAGTTCTTCCACGACGTCGGTGCGGGCGGCCTGTCCAACGCGATTCCGGAGCTGCTGCACGATTCCGGCGTGGGCGGGGTGATCGACCTCGGCAAAGTGCCGACCGATGACCCGTCGCTGTCGCCGATGCAGTTGTGGTGCAACGAGTCGCAGGAGCGTTACGTGCTGGGTGTCGCACCGGAACGTCTGGATGCGTTCGCCGCGCTGTGTGCGCGTGAGCGCTGCCCGTTCGCTGCGGTGGGCATTGCGACGACGGAAGAACACCTGGTGGTGGCGTACGGCGCCGTGCCGGGCCGCATTCCGGCCGATTCCCCGATCGACCTGCCGATGGACGTGCTGTTCGGCAAGCCGCCGAAGATGCACCGTGACGCGAGCCACCCGCCTGCACCGCGCTGGCCCGCGCTGAAGACCGGCGGGTTGGACCTGCACGCAGCTGGCCTTCGCGTACTGGCACACCCGACCGTCGCCTCGAAGAACTTCCTGATCACCATCGGTGACCGCAGCGTCGGTGGCCTCACCGCGCGCGAGCAGATGATCGGCCCATGGCAGGTGCCGGTTGCGGACGTGGCCATCACCCTGGGCGATTTCGACGGTGTGGTCGGCGAGGCGATGTCGCTGGGCGAGCGCACGCCGCTGGCCCTGCTTGATGCGGCCGCTTCGGCGCGCATGGCGGTCGGCGAGGCGATCACCAACCTGTGCGCTGCGCCGGTGGATGCGCTGGACGAAGTGAAGCTGTCGGCGAACTGGATGGCGGCTGCCGGCCACGCCGGTGAAGACGCCCTGCTGTACGACGCGGTCAAGGCCGTGGGCATGGAACTGTGCCCGCAGCTGGATATCAGCATCCCGGTGGGCAAGGATTCGCTGTCGATGCAGGCGCAGTGGCACGATGGCGGCCAGGCACACAAGAGCGTATCGCCGGTGTCGCTGGTGATCACCGCGTTTGCCCCGGTGGCCGACGTGCGCCAGCAGCTCACTCCGCTGCTGCAGCGCGACGTGGACAGCGAGCTGTGGTTGATCGGCCTGGGGGCCGGTAAGCAGCGCATGGGCGGTTCGATCCTGGCCCAGGTGCATGCCGACCACAGTGGCCTGCCTGCCTTCGGTGGCACGGCGCCGGATCTGGATGACCCGCAGCGCCTGCGCGCGTTCTTCGAACTGATCCGCGATGCACGCCAGGCCGGCGTGCTGCTGGCGTACCACGATCGCAGCGATGGCGGCGCATTTGCCGCTTTGTGCGAGATGGCGTTCGCTTCGCGCCTGGGGCTGGACATCCTGCTCGATGCCTGGGGCGATGATCCGTTCCGCAGCCTGTTCAACGAAGAGCTGGGCGCGGTGGTGCAGGTGGCACGCGAGGACCGCGCCGCCTTCGCTGACCTGGTCGAGCGCCATGCGCTGACCGAATGCGCGCAGCGCATCGCCCGCCCGACCACGGCACCGGTGGTGCGGGTGACCCTGCACGGTGAAAGCCTGGTCGAGTGGCGCTGGGAAGCGCTGTTCGATGCCTGGTGGTCGGTGACCCATGCCATGCAGAAGCTGCGCGACAACCCGGAAAACGCCGATCAGGAACATCAGGTGGCGCGGGCCTTCAGCGCCCCCGGCCTGAAGCCGAAACTGTCGTTCGACCTCAACGAAGATATCGGTGCCCCGTACGTGCAGACCGGTGCCCGGCCGACCGTGGCGATCCTGCGCGAGCAGGGCGTCAACGGCCAGATTGAAATGGCGAACGCGTTCGAACGGGCCGGTTTCCGCGCGTTCGATGTGCACATGAGCGACCTGATCGAGGGTCGGGTCGCGCTGCAGGACTTCCGCGGGCTGGTGGCATGCGGTGGCTTCAGTTATGGCGACGTACTGGGTGCGGGTCGTGGCTGGGCGACCTCGATCCTGGAGCGTGATGCGCTGCGCGATGCGTTCGCCGCCTTCTTCGCGCGCGAGGACAGCTTCTCGCTGGGTGTGTGCAATGGCTGCCAGATGATCAGCCAGCTGAAGGCGATCATCCCCGGTGCCGAGCACTGGCCGCAGTTCCGTCGCAATGCCAGCGAGCAGTTCGAGGCACGGACGTCGCTGCTGGAGGTCGTGGAGTCGCCGTCCATCCTGCTGCGCGACATGGCCGGTTCACGCCTGCCGGTGGCGGTGGCGCATGGCGAAGGACGCGCGGTGTTCGACAATGCCGTGGATCAGGCGGCGGCGCGGGTGGCGCTGCGGTTCATCGACGGCGATGGCAAGGTGGCCAGCCAGTATCCGCTCAATCCCAACGGCTCGCCGGACGGCATGACCGGGCTGACGACCACCGACGGCCGGGTCACGATCATGATGCCGCACCCGGAGCGCACCGCGCGCGCACTCAACCTGAGCTGGGCTCCGCCCGAGTGGCAGGGGGACTCGCCGTGGATGCGGATGTTCCGCAACGCACGCGCATGGTGCGGATGAACGCAGTTCAGTGATGCGTAGCGCCAATCCGCTCCCGTATTGAGAACCCGCCGGGCAACCGGCGGGTTTTTTCTTGCCCGACTCAAATCGAAGACGATGCCCGCCGATGTGTGGGTGAATACGCGTCGACCACGTGCGTTACATGGTCGTTACAGCCTGACGCAATCGACTCATGAATGGCCGTATTCGAGACGGGCATCACGTCGTTTTCTTTTTCTGCGTCAAGCTATTGACGTCAGGAAACGTTCACGTTAAACCTCTATCTCGTTCTGGAAACATTCAGTCAACCTCTTCCGTCGGTCCGTAGGCAGCGCACCACGTTCTACTGCCAGCGGCCCGGCAACTGCAGTAAATCACGCGAATCAAGCGCCCTCAGGGGACGTTGGGTCATTGCACCCGGCGCTGGCGTTGCTTTGCCCGAAAACCAGTCCAACCAGGAGTCGTACTCAGATGAATCGGATTTATCGCAAGGTCTGGAACAAAGCACTCGGACAGCTGGTCGTGGCCTCTGAACTGGCCTCGTCCGATCAGCCCGGCAACGTCATCGACAAGCGCCGCCGAGGCACTGGACCGGTCCTGGTTGGGGCATCACTGGCCATGGCCTTGGGATGGGGCGCGCTCACACCGCAAGCCCATGCCCAGTCACTGGCTGTAGGCGGTACCGAAGAGTGCAGGCTGGAGGACGGAACGCTGGCGCAATGCGTGGTGACCGGCAGCGCTGTTGTTTCCGGTCCGAATGCGGTGGCCGTGGGTGACAACAGCGCAGCCAACGGCCTCTACGCCGTGGCCATCGGCGCCGACACCGTCGCCAGCAAATCACTCTCCTCCGCTTTCGGTGGGGGCGCGCAGGCCACATCCACCAGCAGCACCGCACTCGGCGCGGGTAGCGTCGCATCGGCCAGCAACAGCGTGGCGCTGGGCGCGGATTCGACCGCGATCCGGGCAGACAGCGTGTCGGTCGGCAGCGTCGGCAGCGAGCGCCAGATCACCAACGTCAAGGCCGGAGAGACAGATACCGATGCGGTGAATGTCGCCCAGCTCGACGCGGTCGCTGACATCGCCGAAAACACCGCGAACTATTTCCAGGCCAGCGGCACCGGCACTGCCACCGCATCGGGTGCGTCGGCTACGGCCGCGGGCGCCGGCAGCGTGGCCTCCGGCAACAACGCCGTGGCGCTGGGTGATGCCGCCTTGGCCACTGCCGAAGGCTCAGTAGCCGTCGGCGGTACCCTGGACGGTCAGTACGCGACCGAAGCAGCAGGCCGTTATTCCACTGCCGTCGGCAGTGGCTCGTTTTCCGTGGGTAGCGGAAGCACGGCGCTGGGCGCCGGTGCAGTGGCCGAAAGCGCGGGCAGCGTGGCGCTGGGCGCAGGCTCGTATGCCGACCGCGTGGACAGCGTGTCCGTTGGCTCGGCCGGGCTGGAACGCCAGGTCACCAACGTGGCGGCCGGTACCGAAGGCACCGATGCGGTGAACCTGGACCAGCTGGACGAGGTGGCTGCGGTCGCCGACACCACGGCCAAATATTTCCAGGCCACCGGCAGCGCGGACAGCGATGCCGGTGCGTTGGCCGCAGGCGCCAATGCGACCGCCATCGGTGAGGCATCCAACGCGTTGGCCGATGGCAGTACGGCGCTCGGCAGTGGCGCTACAGCGGTAGCCAGCAATGCAACCGCTGTCGGCTTCAATGCACTGGCCAGTGGCCAGAACAGCGCGGCCTTCGGCAACAACGCGCAGGCCAGTGGCCCGGGCAGCGTGGCAGTAGGCGGTGTGGCCGTGGATGAAGACGGCAACCCGCTGATCACCAATGGCGGGGTGCCGGTGGATACCGGCGCGACCAGTGCCAGCGTAGGTGGCACGGCCGTCGGTGCCAGCGCCGAAGCCAGTGGATTCGCTGCCTCGTCGTATGGTCTCGGGGCGTATGCCGGCGGCGCACAGTCGTCCGCCTTCGGTGCGGTGTCCAATGCCATCGGGGATTACTCCACGGCCATCGGCACCCAGTCGGTCGCCACCGGCACCAGCAGCACCGCCATCGGCGGACCTGCCGACCTGATTCCGGGCCTGGGAATCTTCGTGCAGACCCAGGCCAGCGGCGAATCGGCCACGGCCGTCGGCGCCGGCGCCATCGCCAGCGGTGATCTCAGCCTGGCCAGCGGCACGCTGACGGAAGCGTCCGGCGAGCAGGCTACTGCAGTGGGTTATTTCGCGTATGCACCGGGGGACCGCGCCAGCGCGCTTGGCGCGCAGAGCTGGGCCAGTGGTGAAGACAGCACCGCCGTCGGTTTCTACAGCACCGCACGGGGCGCCAACAGCGTGGCCCTGGGCGCCAATTCCGAAGCCGTGCGGGCCAACTCGGTCGCCGTCGGCAGCGTCGGCAACGAGCGCCAGATCACCGATGTCGCGGCAGGTACCGAGGGCACCGATGCGGTGAACCTGGACCAGCTGGACGCGGTTGCCAGCGTGGCTGACACCACGGCGAAGTACTTCCAGGCCACCGGCAGCGCGGACAGCGACGCCGGTGCACTTGCCGCCGGCGCCAATGCAACGGCCATCGGTGAGGCGTCCAACGCGCTGGCCGATGGCAGCACGGCCCTTGGCAGCGGCGCTACGGCGGTCGCCAGCAACGCCACTGCCGTCGGCTTCAATGCACTGGCCAGCGGCCAGAACAGTGCCGCCTTCGGCAACAACGCCCAGGCCAGTGGCCCCGGCAGCGTGGCAGTGGGCGGGGCGGCGGTGGACGAAGACGGCAACCCCTTGATCACTAACGGTGGCGTCCCAGTTGATACCGGCGCCACCAGCGCCAGCGTGGGTGGTACCGCGGTCGGTGCCAGCGCCGATGCGAGCGGTTTTGCGGCGTCCTCGTTCGGCCTGGGCGCGTATGCCAGCGGCGCGCAGGCGTCCGCCTTCGGCGCGGTGGCCAACGCCACCGGTGACTACTCGACGGCGGTGGGTACCAACAGTGCCTCCACCGGTGACAACTCGGTGGCGCTGGGCGCGGACTCGGTGGCCAGCGGTGGCTACAGCACGGCGACCGGCCAGGCCAGCATCGCCAGCGGCACCAACAGCGTCGCGGTAGGTGGCGCGCTGTTCGGCATCCTGGCCACTGAAGCATCAGGCAACTATTCCACCGCCGTCGGCGGTGGTGCATGGTCGCCCGGGGTGAACAGCACCGCGCTGGGCAATGCAGCCACCTCGCAGGGCGCCAACAGCGTGGCGCTGGGTGCGGATTCGATCGCCGACCGCGACGACAGCGTGTCGGTTGGCAGTGCCGATGCGCAGCGCCAGATCACCAACGTGGCGGCCGGCACCGAAGGCACCGATGCGGTGAACCTGGACCAGCTGAACACCGTCGCGGCGGGTGCGGAAAACACCAGCAAGTATTTCCAGGCGCAGCCGGAAACCGGCACCGACACCGGTGCGTGGGCCGAAGGCGAAGGCGCTGTTGCGGTCGGATCCGCCAGCAATGCGATCGGTGACGGCGCGGTAGCGCAGGGCGCAGGTGCGTCCGCAGTCGGCAACGACAGCGTTGCGCTGGGGCGCAATACCAGTGCCGGCGGGGAAGGGGCCGTGGCCATCGGTGGCCTCGGCCAAGCGTATGACCAGTACAACTCGCCGCTCACCAACCCGGACGGCACCGCCGTGCTGGCCGGCACCAGTGCCAGCGCGGGATCGACGGCGGTAGGCAACGCGGCACAGGCCACCGGGCTGGTCAGCAATGCGTTCGGCTCGGGCGCGCAGGCGACCGGTGACAACAGTTTTGCGGGCGGCAACAAGGCGCGTGCGGTCGGCAGCTACAGCGTGGCGCTGGGTGACAGTGCCTGGGCCAGCAGCGACGAAACCACGGCCGTAGGCGGCTACAGCTTCGCCACCGCAAACGGCGCCACCGCGTTCGGTTCCAGCGCATGGGCGACGGCCACCAATGCATCGGCCTTCGGTCTGGCGTCGTGGGCCAGCGGCAGTGGCTCCACGTCCATCGGCTACAACAGCTGGGCCGATGGCCTCAGCTCCACCGCGGTGGGTCGCGGGGCCTTCGGTTATGGCGATTACAGCATCGCGATGGGTTTCCAGGCTCTGGGCAACACCGTCAACAGCATTTCCATCGGCACCAATTCCGAGGCTTTGGGCGAAAGCGCCATCGCCCTGGGGGCGGGCAGCAGTGCGGCCGGTGACAACAGTGTCGCGCTGGGTGCCGGTTCGGTGGCAGCGCGTGATCGCAGCGTCGCCATCGGCAGCGCCGGCAACGAACGCCAGCTCACGAACGTAGCGGCAGGTACCGAAGGCACCGACGCGGTGAACCTGGACCAGCTGGATGCGGTCGCGGCCGCAGGCGAGGCCACCAGCAAGTACTTCCAGGCCACCGGCAGCGCAGACAGCGACGCCGGCGCACTGGCGTCCGGTGCCAACGCAACGGCCATCGGCGAGGCGTCCAACGCACTGGCAGACGGTGCGTCGGCACTCGGCAGCGGCGCAACCGCTGCAGGCCAGAACGCGACAGCGGTCGGCTTCAACGCGCTGGCAGCCGGGCAGAACAGTGCCGCCTTCGGCAACAACGCACAGGCCACCGGTCCGGGCAGCGTCGCGGTCGGCGGCGTGGCGGTCGATGAAGACGGCAATCCGTTGATCACCAACGGCGGTGTACCGGTTGATACCGGCGCCACCAGCGCCGGGCTCGGTGGCACCGCCGTCGGTGCCAGCGCCGTCGCCAGCGGCTTCGGTGCGGCGTCCTACGGCTTGGGGGCTTATGCCTCCGGCGCACAGTCCGCGGCCTTCGGTGCGGTATCCAACGCCATCGGCGATTACTCCACCGCTATCGGCACGCAGACGGTCGCGACCGGCACCAGCAGCACCGCGATCGGTGGCCCGGTCGATCTGCTGCCCGGCTTGGGCTTGTTCATCTCCACCGAAGCCAGCGGCGAAGCCGCCACGGCTGTAGGTGCAGGTGCGCAGGCCAGTGGTGACAATTCCACGGCGGCGGGCACCCTGGCCTTTGCCACCGGTGACCAGAGCACGGCGATCGGCTACTTCTCCAGCGCATCGGCGATCAACTCGGTCGCGTTGGGTGCCGACTCGGTGGCCAGCCGTGACAACACCGTATCGGTGGGCAGCGCCGGCAACGAGCGACAGGTGACCAACGTGGCCGCCGGTACGCAGGGCACCGATGCGGTGAATCTGGACCAGCTCAATGCCGTGGCCTCGGTGGGTGAAGCCACCAGCAAGTACTTCCAGGCCAGCGGCAGCGACGACAGCGATGCCGGCGCACTGGTAAGCGGCGACAACGCACTTGCCGCCGGTGAGGCCAGCAACGCGATCGGCGATGGCGCCATCGCGTTGGGCAGCGGTGCGACCTCCAACGGGCCCAACGCGGCAGCCGTCGGCTTCAATGCGCTGGCAGAAGGTGAGAACGCGCTCGCCAGCGGCTTCAATGCGCAGGCCCTTGCGGCCAACGCCAGCGCCAGCGGTGCCAACGCGGTCGCATCGGCCGAGTACGCCACTGCAAGCGGCGCTGAAAGCCTGGCCTCGGGTGAACAGAGCGCCGCCTACGGTGCCGCCAGCGTCGCCAGCGGCGACGGCAGCACAGCCGCTGGCGTGCTCTCTGAAGCCAGCGGCGAAGAAGCGGTTGCGGTGGGTTACTTCACCACGGCTGATGGCAGCGGTGCGACGGCGGTGGGCTCCGAAGCGGTGGCCATCGGCACCACGGCCGCCAGCTTCGGCTTCGCAGCAGAAGCCACGGCGGGTTACACCACGGCGGTGGGCGGCTACGCGCAGGCCACGGCGTTCAACGCCACGGCACTGGGCAGCTTCGCCAACGCGTCCGGTTCCAACTCGGTCGCCCTGGGTGGCGATTCGGTGGCCAGCGGTGCCTACAGCACGGCCGCCGGCCAGGCCAGCATCGCCAGCGGTACCAACAGCGTGGCCGTCGGTGGCGCATTGGGTGGATTGTTCGCCACCGAGGCATCCGGCAACTACTCCACCGCCGTCGGTGGTGGTGCCTGGTCGCCGGGCGTCAACAGTACGGCGCTGGGCAATGCAGCGGAATCGCGAGGCCTGAACAGCGTGGCGCTGGGTGCGGACTCCATCGCCGACCGCGACGACAGCGTGTCGGTCGGCTCCAGCGGCGCGACGCGGCAGATCACCAACGTGGCGGCAGGCAGTGAAGCCACCGATGCGGTGAATCTGGCGCAGCTGCAGGCCGTCGCCGACGCCAGCGGGACCGGCAGCAAGTACTTCGCCGTCAGCGGCAGCGAAGACAGCGACGCCGGTGCCCTGGTGACAGGTGACAACGCACTGGCGGCAGGTGAAGCCGCCAATGCATTGGGTGACGGTACCGTTGCCCTGGGCAGCGGCGCCACGGCGGCCGGCAACAATGCAACGGCGGTCGGCTTCAACGCACTGGCAAACGGCGAAAACGCAACGGCCAGCGGCTTCAATGCGCAGGCGGTGGGCGCCAATGCCAGCGCCAGCGGCGGCAACGCGCTGGCGTCGGCGGAGTACGCGACCGCCAACGGCGCGGGGAGCGTGGCGTCAGGAGAAGTCAGTGCCGCCTTCGGTGCGGGCAGCGTGGCCAGTGCCGACGGCAGCACGGCGACCGGCGCGTCCTCGGCCGCCTCCGGTGTGCAATCGGTGGCCGTGGGCTACGTCAGTACGGCGGCAGGCGATGCGGCGACCGCCGTGGGTTCGGAAAGCTCGGCCAGTGGCAGCGTTGCGGCCGCACTGGGCTTCCGTGCCGATGCCAGCGGTGACTTCAGCACGGCCATCGGTGGTCTATCGCAGGCCACGGCGTTCAACGCCACCGCGATCGGCAACTCGGCAGTCGCTTCCGGCTCGGCTTCGCTGGCTCTCGGTGGTGACGCACTCGCCAGCGGTGCGCGCAGTGTCGCCTTGGGTGCGGGATCCCAAGCGCTGGAAGCCAACGTGGTGTCGGTCGGTGGCGGTAACGGGACCAGTTCTCCGGCCACCCGCCGCATCGTCAACGTGACCGAAGGTCGACTGACCGCCGACAGCAGCGATGCCGTCACCGGTTCGCAGCTCAACCGCACCAACCAGCGCGTCGGCGCGGTGGAAACCAAGGTCGACGATATCGACAGCCGCATCGGCGGTATCCAGACCACCCAGGCCAATACGCTGGCCTACGACGATTCGCAGCACGGCAAGATCACCTTCAACGGTGAGCAGGGCACGGTGGTGGACAACGTCGCCGCGGGCAGCATCAGCGGTGACAGCCGCCAGGCCGTCAACGGGGGCCAGCTGTTCCAGTCGCTCAGCAACGCGGCCAGCATGCTCGGCGGCGGCGCCAGCGTGGGCCTGCAGGGTGTGTTCGTCGCGCCGAACTACGTCATCCAGGGCAACACCTACAACAACGTGGGTGACGCGCTGACTGCGCTGGACTCTCGGGTTTCTTCGATGGGCCAGAGCCTGGCATCGGGGGCGCCGATCAGTGCGTCGCCTGCACCGGCAGCCGGTGGAACCGGACCGGCAACGGCGGCGGGTGGTTCGCGTCCGGTGGCCGCACCGACGGCTGACGTCAGTGCGCAGGCCGTTGTCGGCCAGGGAGCCGTCGCCAGCGGCGCCGGGGCGACCGCGATCGGCCTGGGTGCGACGGCATCGGCCGACAACTCGGTCGCGCTGGGCCAGGGCTCGGTCGCGGATCGTGCGAACTCGGTGTCCGTCGGCAGCGTCGGCGGTGAGCGCCAGGTCACCAACGTGGCGGCCGGCACGCAGGCGACCGACGCGGTCAACAAAGGCCAGCTGGACAGCGGCGTAGCCTCGGCCAACAGCTACACCGACACCCGCTTCAAAACGGTCGCCGACAGCGTCGATGTGTTCAAGGGCGAAGTGGACGGCAAGCTGCGCAACATGGACCGCCGCATCGACCAGCAGGGCGCGATGAGCGCGGCGATGTTGAACATGGCAACCAGTGCCGCCGGCGTGCGCACCCAGAACCGCGTCGGCGTCGGCGTCGGCTTCCAGGGCGGCGAATCGGCCCTGTCGCTGGGCTACCAGCGTGCGGTCAGTGATCGCGCCACGGTGACGTTCGGCGGCGCGTTCAGCAGTGATGACAGTTCCGTAGGCGTCGGTGCTGGCTTCGGCTGGTAAGGACGCGGCAACAGAAACGGCGGCGGCCGCCGGTCGCCGCCCGCCAGTGAAGCCTGAGGGGGCGGGTCACGGCAACCCGGGCGTGGCCCGCCCGGGGTAGTCGCAAGGAAGTAAGGCCGCAGGTTTGGTACCACCAACGACCCAGAAGAGGATTTCGACGTGATCAAGAAGCACAACCTCCGCACCAACGTTCTCGCCGCTGCTGTGCTGTCCCTGACGGCGGGTGCGGGCATGGCACAGGCCGCCGACCTCAAGGTCAGCGCGCCCCTGCATTCCCCCGCCGCGCAGCAGCAGGCCGTGAACGGCATCATCGTGAAGTACAAGGCCGGCAGCGTCGCTGCGGGCAGCAGCGCAGCCAAGGTCGGCGTCGTCAACGGTGCGCTGTCGCGTGCCACGCTGTCCGGCAACAAGGCGACCGCCACCGCGCGCGCTGCTGCGTTCAGCCCACAGGTCGTGCGCAGGCTCGGCGTCGGCGCGGACCTGATCCGCCTGAAGACCCGCCTTGGCACTGCCGACCTGGACAAGGTGCTGGCTGAACTGCGCGCCGACCCGGCCGTGCAGTACGCCGTGCCCGATGCACGCATGTACGCCATCGATGCCGGTACGCCGGCACGCGCCCGCGCCGTGGTGCAGGCAGATGCAACGCCGTCCCTGGTGCCGAACGATCCGCTCTACGCGCAGTACCAGTGGCACCTGAGCAGCGCCACCGGCGGTGTCAACGCACCGGCGGCGTGGGATATCGCCGCAGGCGAAGGCGTGGTGGTAGCGGTGCTCGACACCGGCATCCTGCCGCAGCATCCCGACTTCGTCAGCGGTGCGCTGCTGCCGGGCTACGACTTCATCAGCGATGCGGAGACCTCGCGCCGTCCAACCGATGAGCGCGTACCGGGTGCACTGGACATGGGTGACTGGGTCGAGAACGACAACGAGTGCTATGCCGGCTCGCTGGCCGAAGACAGCTCGTGGCACGGTACGCACGTCGCGGGCACCATCGCCGAAGCCACCAACAACGGCGTCGGCATGGCCGGCGTGGCCCACAAGGCCAGCGTGCTGCCGGTGCGCGTGCTCGGCAAGTGTGGCGGCTACCTGTCCGACATCGCCGATGCGATCACCTGGGCGTCCGGTGGCACGGTCACCGGCGTGCCGGCCAACACCACCCCGGCCGACATCATCAACATGAGCCTGGGCGGCGGTTCGGCCTGCGACGCGGTATACCAGGACGCGATCAACGGCGCAGTGTCGCGCGGCACCATCGTGGTGGTCGCGGCGGGCAACTCGGCGTCCAACGCGGCCAACTTCCGCCCGGCCAGCTGCAACAACGTCATCGCCGTCGGCGCCAACCGGATCACCGGTGGCATTGCGTCCTACTCCAACTTCGGTCCGGTCGTCGATCTGTCCGGACCGGGCGGCGGCGGCGGTGTCGATGGCAATCCGGGTGGCTATGTGTGGCAGGCCGGTTACAACGGTGCCACCACGCCCACCTCCGGCACGCTCACCTACATGGGCATGGCCGGCACCTCGATGGCCTCGCCGCATGTCGCCGGTGTGGCGGCGCTGGTGCAGGGCGCACTGGCCGATGCCGACCGTGACCCGTTGACCCCGGCAGAGATGGAAACGCTGCTCAAGCAGACCGCGCGTGCGTTCCCGGTGACCATCCCGGCCGGCACGCCGATCGGCACCGGCATCGTCGATGCCAAGGCCGCGCTGGATGAGGCGCTGAAGGAGCCGTGCACCGAGAACTGCGCACCGCCTGCCACCCCGCTGACCAACAAGGTCGCCGTGGCCGGCATCAGCGGTGCCAGCGGCAGCGAGAAGCTGTACAGCTTCGTGGCGACAGCCGGCAAGCCGGTCAGCTTCGTCACCTACGGCGGCACTGGCAACATCTCGCTGCACGTGGGCGCGGACAACGGTACCTCCACCGTGGCGTGGACCGCCAAGTCCTCGCGCACCGGCAATGCGGAAACCGTACGCATCACGGCGCCGGTCGCCGGCACGTACTACGTGAAGGTGGTGGGTGACGCAGCGTTCTCCGGCGTGACCCTGCTTGCCACGCAGTAAGTTGCGTCTCTGACGTACCCGGCCCGCCAGTGAACCTGGCGGGCCTTTTTATTGATGCAGTCGTGCTTTTTTCCGATCTGAACGGTAGCAGCCGACGGCATGCTGCTACAGTCTGGACGATTGCACGTGAGGCTTTCTGTGAACGCGGTTGTCGACCCTGCCAACGTGAATACTGCTGAAGCGCCGTTGATCGATGCGCTGATCGCGCGCGGTCGGTTGAAGGAAGCCGATCTCGCCCGCGCGCGCACCCTGCATGCCGAATCGGGCGGCAGCCTGCTGTCGCTGCTGGTCCGCCTAGGCCTGGTGTCCGAACGGGACCAGGCGCAGACCACCGCCGACTTGCTCGGGATCGAACTGCTGGATGCACGGCAGATGCCGGATGCACCGCCGCCCTCGCTGGCCGATGCCCTGCCGGTGACGCTGCGCTTCCTGAAGCAGTTCCACGTCTGCCCGATTTCGCTGGACGAAAGCGGCCTGCTGCTGTGGCAGGCCGACGCCCACGATCCCTATCCGTGCCAGGCAATCTCGCTGGCGATGGGCGTGCCGGTGCATCCGCGTATCGGCCAGCGTGCCGAGATCGACGACCAGATCGAGCGCTGGTATGGGCAGGGTCGCAGCGCCATGGGGGCGATCGTGGAAACCGCAGATGGCGAGGGCGCCGCGGTCGATGACATCGAGCACCTGCGTGACCTTGCCTCTGAAGCACCGGTGATCCGTCTGGTGAACCTGGTGATCCAGCGTGCGGTGGAACTGCGTGCCTCGGACATCCACGTCGAGCCGTTCGAGACGCGGCTGAAGGTGCGCTATCGCGTGGATGGCGTGCTGATCGAAGGCGAGAGCCCTCCGTCCAACCTGACCGCTGCGGTGATCAGCCGCATCAAGATCATGGCGCGGCTCAACATCGCCGAACGTCGCCTGCCGCAGGATGGCCGCATCATGCTGCGAGTGCAGGGCAAAGAGCTGGACCTGCGCGTCAGCACCGTGCCGACCGCGCATGGCGAAAGCGTGGTCATGCGTCTGCTGGATCGTGAAACCGTCGTGTTCGATTTCCAACGGCTGGGCTTCACCGAGGAGTTCCTGCCGGCGTTCCGCAAGGTGCTGGAGCAACCGCACGGCATCCTGCTGGTGACCGGCCCCACCGGCTCGGGCAAGACCACCACGCTGTACACCGCGCTGAGCCAGCTCAACACCGCCGACGTGAAAATCATCACCGTCGAAGACCCGGTGGAGTATCAGATCGAAGGCATCAACCAGATCCAGGCCAAGCCGCAGATCGGCCTGGACTTCGCCAATGCGCTGCGCAGCATCGTGCGCCAGGATCCGGACATCATCATGATCGGCGAGATGCGCGACCTGGAAACCGCGCGCATCGCGATCCAGTCCGCGCTGACCGGCCACCTGGTGCTGTCCACGCTGCATACCAACAATGCCGCAGGTGGCATCACCCGTCTGCTCGACATGGGCGTGGAGGATTATCTGCTGACCTCCACCATCAACGGGATCCTGGCCCAGCGCCTGGTGCGCCGCCTGGAGCCGACCCATGCCGAGCGCTATGAAGCATCGCCGGAAGAGATCGAGCGCTTCGACCTGCGCCGTCTGCAGCCGCACGGCACGATCCACCTGTTCCGCCCGCGACCCTCGGTGATCGCGCCCACCGGTTACCTCGGGCGCACCACCATCGTCGAGTTCCTGGTGATGAACGACGAGCTGCGCCGCGCGGTGATGCGTCGCGAAGGCATGGGTGAGATCGAGCGCATCGCACGCAATGGCGGCATGCGCACGATGTACGAAGACGGTCTGCTGAAGGCGTTGGCCGGGCAGACGACGCTGGAAGAAGTCCTGCGTACCACCGAGGAAAGCTGAGCATGCCGCTGTACCGCTACAAGGCGCTGGATGCACAGGGCGACATGGTGGACGGCCAGATGGAGGCGGTCAGCCAGGCCGAGCTGGTCGTGCGCCTGCAGGAGCAGGGCCACCTGCCGATGGAAACCCGCTTGGCCAGTGAAGGCGGCATGGACGGTGGCCAGTTGCGCTCCCTGTTCAAGAGCCGGCCGATGCAGGGCGCTGCGCTGCTGCAGTTCACCCAGCAATTGTCGACGCTGCTGGGCGCGGGCCAACCGCTCGACCGCGCGCTGACCATCCTGCTCAGCCTGCCCGAAGACGAGCGCTCACGTCGGGTCATCAGCGAAATCCGCGACACCGTGCGGGGCGGTGCGTCGCTGTCCAGCGCACTGGAACGCCAGCACGGGTTGTTCTCGCGGCTGTACATCAACATGGTGCGCGCCGGTGAGGCCGGTGGCAGCCTGCACGACACGCTGCAGCGCCTGGCCGACTACCTGGAACGCAGCCGCGCGCTGCAGGGCAGGGTCGTCAACGCGCTGATCTATCCCGCCATCCTGCTGGTGGTGGTGGGCGGTGCGCTGCTCTTCCTGCTGGGCTACGTGGTGCCGCAGTTCGCGCAGATGTATGAAAGCCTGGACGTGGAGCTGCCATGGTTCACCCAACTGGTGCTGCAGGTGGGCCTGGTGGTGCGTGATGGCTGGATCTGGATCATCGTCATTCCCGCCGCGATCGCCTGGCTGCTGGAGCGCAAGGCACGGCAGCCGGCGTTCCGCCTCGCACTGGATGGCTGGCTGCTGCGACGCAAGGGTATCGGCGCACTGCTGGGCAAGCTCGAAACCGCCCGGCTGGCGCGCACGCTGGGCACCTTGCTGCGCAACGGGGTGCCGCTGCTGGCCGCACTGGGCATCGCGCGCAACGTGCTGGGCAACCGCGCGCTGGCTGCCGACATCGACATCGCCAGCGACGAAGTGAAGAGTGGCAACGGCCTGTCTGCGGCACTGGCACGCGGCAAGCGCTTTCCCCGTTTGGCCCTGCAGATGATCCAGGTCGGTGAGGAATCCGGCGCGCTGGATGCCATGCTGCTGAAGACGGCCGACACCTTCGAACAGGAAACCGCACGCAGCATCGACCGCCTGCTGTCGGCGATGGTGCCGGCGATCACCCTCTTACTGGCCTCGGTGGTGGGGCTTGTCATCATGGCCGTGCTGGTGCCGATGTATGACCTCACCAACGCGATTGGCTGAATCCGTCCCACTGCAATGACGTGCACTCCCGCAACAAGGAACCTGCTGATGAAACGACGTGCCACTCCCCGCTTTTCTTCGCCGCGCAACCAGTCGGGCATGAGCCTGCTGGAGATCATCATCGTCATCGTGCTGATCGGCGCGGTGCTCACCCTGGTCGCCAGCCGTGTGCTCGGCGGTGCCGATCGTGGCAAGGCCAACATCGCCAAGGCGCAGGTGCAGACCGTCGCCAGCAAGATCGACAACTACCGTCTGGATACCAACCGCCTGCCGGCCAAGTTGGACGAACTGGTCACTCAGCCGGCCGGTGTGAATGGCTGGATGGGACCCTATGCGAAGGCATCGGATCTGGACGATCCGTGGGGCCGCCCGCTGGATTACCGCGCACCCGGTGAAAGCCAGGATTACGACCTGATCAGCCTGGGCAAGGATGGCAAGCCCGGCGGCAGCAGCTTCGATGCGGACATCCGCTACGAGCAGTGACATTGAAAACAGGGGCCGTCCGCTCCGGCATGGCCATGCCGCGCCGTTTTTGCCGCAGTAGCACCGGTGCGCAGGCACAGGGCATGTCGCTGCTGGAGATGCTGCTGGTGATCGCCCTGATCGCGATGGTCGGGCTGGTTACTGCGGGCATGTTCTCGCGTGGCATGGCCGGCATGCAGCTGCGCAGTGCCGGCAAAGAAATCGCCAACCAACTGCGCGCCACGCGTGCCGAAGCGATTACCCGTGGCAGCGTGCAGCGCTTCCTGATCGAGCCCCGTCAACGGCGCTGGGAAGCGGCGGCCGGTCGCAGTGGCACATGGCCCGAGCAGGTGCAGGTCGACTTCGAGGGCGCAGCGCAGCTGCAACCTGCCGCAGGGCAGGGGGTCATCGAGTTCCATCCAGATGGGGGCGCCAGCGGCGGCCGTATCGTGCTGCGTCGGGGCGACGCACGCTGGCGGATCAACGTGGGCTGGCTGACCGGTGAAGTCACCTCCGGCCCGGAGCGGGACCGATGAGGTCACGCAGCGCCCTTGTCGGTAAGCGCGCGGTACGCGGTTTCACCCTGCTGGAAGTGCTGGTGGCCTTCGCGTTGCTGGCCATGGCGCTGACCCTGCTGCTGGGCACGCTGTCCGGTGCCGCACGCCAGGTCGGCCAGGCCGACGTGCGCTCGCGCGCGGTGCTGCACGCACAGTCGCTGCTGGCTGTCGCGGGCGTTGAAGCGCCGTTGCAGGAAGGCCAGCAGCAGGGCCAATGGGAACAGGGCCGCTACCGGTGGACCCTGCAGGTGCGCCCGTTCGTGGAACCGCGCGCATCCGGCAGCGTCGTCGCGGCCGGACCTGCGGCGCCACGGCTGCTCGAACTGGACCTGCAGGTGCGCTGGGACCAGCCGCGAGCAGGACAGTTGGCCTGGCGCAGCCTGCGCCTGGTGCCGCCCGCGCTGGAGGCGACGCCGTGAGCATCCGTGTGCGCGGATTCACCCTGATCGAAGTGCTGCTGGCCACCGCGCTGCTCGCTGCCGGGCTGGCGCTCGCCTTTGTGACCGTGCGTTCGGCGATGACCATCAGCCAGCGGGGCGAGGCCATCGCGGCCGACAACGAGCGCATGCGCGCGGTGCAGGGGCTGCTGCGGCGCCAGCTTACCCAAGCACTACGCAGCCCGATCGAGCCACTCGACCCAGCACGTGAGCCGCAGTTCTTCATCGGCCAAGCCCAGCGGTTGCGCTTTGTCGCCGATGTGCCTGCGTATCTGGGACGGGGCGGATCCTATGTGCACGATCTGCAGGCAGTACGCAGCGGCCAAGGCGTGCGCCTGCAGCTCGGCCTGGTGATGGTGCAGGGCGGCGTGCAGATCCCCGAGCGTCCGCCGCGTGCGCCAGAGGTGCTGGTGGATGAGCTGCGGCGGGTCACCCTGCGCTACCGCGGCATCGATGCGGCCAGTGGACAGATGGGTGACTGGATGACGGAATGGCCGGATACACGTCGCCCGCCGCTGCTGGTGTCGATCCAGGTGCAGCCCCTGCGGGGACCGGCGTGGCCGGACCTGCAGGTGGTGCTGGAGAATGCGGCGCAGGCGGGTGCGCGATGAGGGCCCCACGCGGTGCTGCGCTGGTGCTGGTGCTGTGGCTGATCGCGCTGCTGACTGCGCTGGTCGGCGCGTTTGCCATGTCGGCCAGGATTGAACACCTGCAGCAGCGCGTGCAGGGTGACAGTGGGCGCGCACAGGAAATCGGCCGTGCCGGTGTGGCCTACGCCATGTCGCGGCTGCGTGCGGACCCGCAGCGGCCTGCGTGGCAGCCGGATGGTCGCCTCTATCGCTGGCGCTTCGACGGTGCGCAGGTCGATATCCGCATTGAAGACGAGAGCGGCAAGATCAACCTCAACCTGGCCGACATCCCCTTGTTGCAGGGCTTCCTGCAGGCCCTGCAGGTCGAACCTGCCGCTGCCACGCGCCTGGCCGGCGCGATCGTGGATTGGCGCGACGCCGACGACCTGAGTCCGGTCGGGGGCGGCGCAGAGGGTCCCGACTATGTCGCCGCAGGCCTGCCGTACGGCCCGCGCAACGCACGTTTCGAGACCTTGGGTGAGCTGCAGCGGGTGCTGGGCATGACCCCGTCGCTGTATGCACGCATGCGCCCGATGCTGACCCTGCACAGCCGTCTGGCACGGCCGGATGCGCGCTTCGCGCAGGGCCCCGTGCTGACGGCGCTGGGCATGGATGCCGCGCTGGTGCAGGCACAGCGCGAGCAGGAGTGGGCAGCCAGCAACGACACGATGTCGGCGCCTGCTGTTGCCAGCGGCAGTGGCACCTATAGTATCGAGTGCAGCGTGGTGGATGAGCGCGGCCGTGCCGCCGTCAGCCGCGCGGTAGTGCGCAACACCCCGAGCACGGCGATGGGCCGGGCTTATACAGTGCTTGGATGGGAACAGGGAATGGCCTCGCAATGACCGCATGGCAGGATGGATTCAGGCAGGTGGGGGCGCAGCTGATGCCGCGTGCCAGCGCATTCCTGCGCTGGTGGCGGGATGCGCTGCTGGCCTGGCTGCCGGCACGCTGGCAATGGGCGCTGGGCTGGGCGCCGGCCCGCCTGCTGCTGCGCCAGTGCGGCGACACGCTGCACATGGAGCGCGACATCGCGGGCGAAACCACGCTGGTCGGCACGCTGCCCTGGCCGTGCCAACCCACCGCCCTGGCTGCGGCACTGGAGCCGCGGCTGCAACGCTTGCCCCGTTACTGGGTGCTCTATGCGGATCAGGTGCTGCGGCGGACCCTGCGGGTTCCCGCTGCGGCGACCGGTCGGCTGCGCGATGTGATGGGGTACGAGATCGACCGGCAGACGCCGTTCGCTGTCGATCAGGTCACCTACGACGTGAGGGTGCTGGGCCCGCCGAGCGGGGACCACCTCCAGGCCGAGCTGGTGGTACTGCCACGGCAGCGCCTGGAGCAGTGGCAGCAGGCCGTCGGAAACTGGGCCGACGCGGTCAGTGGCATCGACGTGGTCGACGCCGCGGGCGCTCCGTTGCACGTGAACCTGCTGCCGCCCGGGCAGCGCCAGCGCATCCGCAACCCGCAGCTGCGGCTTGAGTTGCTGTTGGCCGCGGCCGCTGCGGTGATGCTGACGCTGGCGGGCAACCAACTGCTGCACAACCGCGAACGGGCCGTGGACGAGCTGCGCACCGACGTGGAGCGCAGCGCGCGCAATGCGCGTGGCGTGGCCAACGAGCGAGCCTGCCTGCAGACCCTGGTCGACGGCGCCGCGTTCCTGGACAGTGAGCACGTCAAGCGACCGACCATGCTGGCGCTGTGGAATGAATTGAGCAGCTTGCTGCCCGATGGCACCTACCTGGAAAAGATCGGCGTGGAAAGCCAGCAGGTGCAGCTGATCGGACTGAGCCGCGAAGCCAACCAGCTGGTGCCCCTGCTGCAGGGATCGCCGTTGTGGCAGCGGGTGAACCTGACCGGCGTGCTGCAGGCCGATGGCACGGCAGGCGGGCGTGATCGTTTCACCCTCACCGCGGAACTGCGGCCGCTGGCAACGCCGCTGCCGGCAGCAAAAAAGGAGCCGGCCCATGCCGTCCGCACCGACACGCCGTGACCGCTGGCTGGCGCTTGGACTGCTGTTGGCGGTGCTGACGCTGGTCTACCTGGTGCTCGTGCATCCCCTGTTTACCGTGCCTTGGCGTGCGATGGACCAGGAGATCGTGGCATTGCAGGAACGCCAACAGCGCGTGCAGGTCCAGCTGGACCAGCGTCCCCAGGTGGCCCAACGGCTGCAGCAGGTGCAGGACGCCCTGCGCCAGCGCCCCGGCTTCCTGACCGAAGCGACGGCTGAAGGGGCCGCGGCCGCGCTTTCGGCGCGGGTGCAGGAGGTCGTCGCATCCGCCAGCCCGGGAAACCGCGCCTGCGTGGTCAGCAACCGCACCCCGATGCCGGACAGCCGCGGCGACGCCACGTACACGCGCGTGGCCATGCAGGTCCGGCTGCGCTGCGGCGTGGATGAAATGGCCACCGTGCTGCAATCGTTGGAAACCGGCACGCCGCGCCTGTTCGTGGAAAACCTCAACATGCTGGCCCAGCGTTTCCAGCAGTCGCCGGTGGAGTCGGGAACCGGACTGGATGTGTCGTTCGAACTGGTCGGCTACCTGCAGCCGGGGGGCCTGGACACCCTGCAGGCCACGCCGCCAACGGGTGTTGCGATGCCTGCCGACAGTGGCCTGTCAGCCAACGCGGCGCCCGCGTCCGATGTCGAGGCCGTGCCTGCAGATGCAGGCAGCCCCGATGCCAGCCCGCCCGTTGATGACGTCGTGGATGTCGTGGAGGCGCCGGATGCGGATTGATCGTTTCAACCTGCGCACGTCGATCCTGCTCGGCATCGCAGTGCTGGCCGGCGCCGCGTGGCTGGCCACACGCCTGGGCGTCGGCGGCGGCATCGACGCTGCAGACGCCACCAGCGTACCGGTACCGGTGTTGCCGAACCTGCCTGCGCAACGGGCCGAGCCTCTGGTTACATCTGCCAGCTTCACCGCTGTCGTCGAGCGGCCGGTCTTCGCTGAAGATCGCCGCCCGCACCCGTTCCGCCTCGGCGGCCCGGAAGCGGCTGCCAGCGGCGGTGCGCTGCGTTTGACCGGCGTGCTGCTCAGCGGAAATTTCGGCATGGCGACGCTGTCGGGCGAGCAGGGTCGCTCGCTGCGCCTGCGCCTGAACAGCGACGCGGTGGAAGGCTGGCAACTGCTCGCACTGGAGCCGCGGCGGGCCACCGTCCTCGGTCCCGACGGCGCGCAGGTGCTGGAACTTGCGGTGTTCGACGGTCAGGGAGGCGAGCCCCCCACGGTGCTGCGCGACACCGCCGCGGCAGGCACGACGGGCACGGCGCGACAAGCCGTGCCACCACCACCGCCACAGCCGTCACGCAGTTCGCCCGCCGCACCTGCGGCATCGCCCGCTGCATCGCCCGCAACGGCTCCGGCACCTGCAGACGCTGCCAGCCAAGGGCCAAGTGAAGAACAGATGCGGGCGATCCGCGAGCGCATCCGCGCCCGACGTGAGCAACTGCAGCAACAGCAACAACAACGCCAGCCAACGTCGCCTGCCGGCGGCGCTGCCAACCGATAGAGTGCAAGCATGAACCTGCGTTTCCTTTCCTGCTCTTTCGCCCTGGCCCTGCTGGTCGGCTGCACGACAGCGCCGATCCCGGACGTGCAGCGCAATGCCCGGTTCGACACCGGCGTGGCCGTACCTGCCGCTGACGCCGATGGCGATGACGTGCAGGGTGCGCCGAAGGCCGTCATCCGGCGGGGCACCGGCACGATGATCAACCGCAGTGCCGCCTCGTCGGCGTCGCCGGCGTTGGCACAGGCCAGCAGCGGCGATGCCACCTTCAACTTCGAGGGCGAATCGCTGCACGCCGTGGTCAAGGCGATCCTCGGCGACCTGCTGGGGCAGAACTACGTCATCGCGCCCGGCGTGCAGGGCACGGTCACCCTGGCAACGCCCAAGCCGGTGTCCGGCGCGCAGGCACTGAACCTGCTGGAGATGGTGCTGGGGTGGAACAACGCGCGCATGGTCTACAGCGGCGGACGCTACAACATCGTTGCCGCCGACCAGGCGCTCGCCGGAACCGTGGCGCCGAGCACCGCGCCCGCCGCCAGCGCCCGTGGGTTCGAGGTGCGGGTGGTGCCGCTGCAGTTCATCTCGGCTGCGGAAATGAAGAAGGTGCTTGAGCCTTACGCGCGGCCGAATGCCATCGTGAATGTCGACAGTGGACGCAACGTCATCACGCTGGGCGGAACGCGCGCCGAGCTGGAGAACTACCTGCACACGGTGCAGATATTCGACGTCGACTGGTTGGCTGGCATGTCGGTGGGCGTGTTCCCGATCACGTCCGGCAAGGCCGAGCAGGTTGCTGCGGATCTGGAAAAGATTTTCGGCGAGGACAGCAAGACGCCCAGCGCCGGCATGCTTCGTTTCCTGCCGCTGGAGAATGCCAACGCGGTGTTGGTGATCACCCCGCAGGTGCGCTACCTCGACCAGATCCAGGAGTGGCTGGACCGCATCGATACCGCGGGCGGCGCGCCCCGGCTGTTTTCGCATGAATTGCGCTACATCAAGGCACGTGACCTGGCCGAGCGCCTGGCGGAAACCTTCGGCAGCAGCGGCAGCCGTGGCGGCGACAGCGGTGCATCGCTGGCACCGGGCGCCAGCAGTTCGCGCATCGATGGCGGCGGTGGTGGCCAGGATGGCGGGACGGACACCCCCTCGCTCGGCAGCGACAGCAGCGGTACGGGCGGCAGCGGGGGCACCGGCAATGGCGGCATGAACCTGCCGCAGCGACAGGCCGGCAACGCCAGCGTGACGCTGGAAATCGGCGCCGACCGTGTCGGCGTGTCGGCGGTGGAAGAAACCAACACGTTGCTGGTGCGCGCCACGCCGCAGGCATGGCGCTCCATCCGCGAGGTGATCGAAAAGCTGGACGTGATGCCCATGCAGGTCCACATCGAAGCGCAGGTGGCCGAAGTCAGCCTGACCGGTGAACTGAGTTACGGGGTCAACTGGTACTTCGAAAATGCCGTGCAGGGCGCCAGCTTCACCGGGGCCGTGGGCGGGGCGACGCTGCCCAATGCCGCAGGGCGCGACATATGGGGAAGCTATGCCGGTGCCATCACCGGCAGCAGCGGACTGGGCTGGACCTTCCTTGGCCGCAATGCCGCCGCGGTGGTCAGCGCGCTGGACAAGGTGACCGACCTGCGCCTGCTGCAGACGCCCTCCATCTTCGTGCGCAACAATGCCCAGGCCACGCTCAATGTCGGTGACCGTATCCCGATCGTGACCACCACGGTCAATACCGGGATCGGCGCCAGTACCGTCGGCCAGGTGCAGTACATCGACACCGGCGTGATTCTGAAGGTGCGCCCGCGTATCACCCGCGACGGCACCGTGTTCATGGACATCGTGCAGGAAGTCAGCAGCGCTGCTGATATCCCCGCCAACTGCAACCCGCAGGAGCGCAGCTGCAACCCGCGCATATCCACCCGCAAGATGGCCACCGAAGCGGCCATCCAGAGCGGTGACACCATCATGCTGGCCGGCCTGATCACCGACAGCGGGACCGACGGCCACAACGGCATTCCCGGCCTCAGCCGGATCCCGGTCGTGGGCGCCCTGTTCGGACAGAAAACCCGCAACAGCCGCCGCTCGGAAGTGATCGTGCTGCTCACCCCCACCATTGTCCGCAATGGTCAGGAAGCGCGCATTCTCACTGATGAGTACAGCCGTCGCTTCCGTGCGATGGAGCCGATCAGCGCGCCGCGCGGCAAGTAGCACTCTGCGTCATCGACAGTCGCCATGCGACCGTGTTGCTTGCTACGCTGGCGGCACACGGCCAGGGCAACCGCCCGCCGTGCATCCACCAGCGGAGGCGGGATGGGGGCGATCGTGTTGTTGCCGTTGGGCGTGGACGACGCGGCGCTGGACCATTGCCTGGCCGCGCTGGACGCGGGCACCACTGCGGGCACTGCGATCTGGCTGGCCGACGACGCGCAGGCCGGACCGCGTGCGCAGGCAGTCATCGCGCATTGGTTGGCGCATACCCCATTGCAGGCCGAGTACACCCGGCGCGCACGGCCCTTGGGCGAAGTCGCCCACTTGGATGAAATGCTGCGCGCGTGCGCGGGCATGGATGTTGCGGTACTGGCACCGGACAGTGTCCCGGTGCCAGGGTGGTTGGACCAGTTGCAGGCCTGCTTCGCCCGTGATGCTGCGATCGCGACTGCAACGCCCTGGTGCAACGCGGGCGGCACGGTGGCCTGGCCACGGCTGGGCGAGATCAATCCGCTGCCGGCCTTCCCGGCGGCGTTGTCGGTGGCCTGCGCGGCGATGCCGCCGCAGCATCCGGAGCTGCCCTCGGCGGTGACCCACGCGGTGCTGGTGCGCGGCAGCGCACGCCAGCGTGCCGGCGGACTGGATATCGACAGCTACGGTGGCTGGAGTGCGGCGCTGATCGATCTGGGCCTGCGCATGGCCGGCCTGGGCTGGCGCAATGTGCTGTGCGAGACCGCGTTCGTCGCACGCGGCAGCGAGGGCAGCAACCACCCCGGTGATCTGGATGCGTTATCGAGCCGGTGGCCGGCGTGGACGCCACGGCTGGCGGACTTCCTGATGCACGATCCGCTGCGTGATGCACGTGATGACCTGCAGGCCCGCTACCAGCGCGCGATAATGCCCGAGGCGCAGGGCGATCTGTTCGGTGCCGCATCGTCCCCGCCGGAGTCAGCCGCTTGAACCAGGCCATTGTTGCCGTCGTCGTCACTTACCAGAGCAGCAGCACCATCGATGCCTGCGTGCAGCGCCTGCGCGACGCGCACGGCATCGCCGAGATCCGTGTGATCGACAACGCGTCGCAGGACGATACCGTCGAGATCCTGCAGCGCCACGCCAGCGTCGACGCCCGTGTGCGCTTCATCGCCAACCCGGACAACCCCGGCTTTGCGGCAGCCAACAACCAAGGGGTGGCCGATTCGTGCAGCCCGTGGCTGGCCTTCATCAACCCGGACGTGCTGGTCGAGCCGGATACGCTGGCCCGGCTGTGTGAGCGCGGCAGCGCGCTGGGTGACTGCCTGCTTGGCGTGGAGCAGGTGGACGAGCAGGGTCAACCGGATGAAGCCGTGCGTCGTCGCGACCCTGATTTCCTGATGATGCTGCGGTCCCCCGGGCGTGGCTCGAAGCTGGCCATCGCGCGCGACGCGTCGCTGGCGATGCAACCGGTGCCGGCCCTGTCCGGTGCTGTGATGCTGATGCCACGCGCCTTGTTCGACCGGATCGGTGGCTGGGATGCCGGCTACCGCCTGCATGCCGAAGACCTGGACCTGTGCCGCCGCGTGCGCGATGCGGGCGGGGTCGTGGCCATCGCCAACGACCTGCAGGTTGTGCATGTGCGGGGCGTCTCCAGCCGCTCGCGTCCCTTCTTCGTGGAGTGGCACAAACATCGCGGGTTGTGGCGCTACTTCAAGCGCTTTGAAGCGCACCAGCGCAGCGTGCCGGTGCGGGTGGCCGTGTGGGGGGCGATCTGGGCGCATGCGGTGCTGCAGGTGCCAAGGCTGCTGCGAGCGGCGTAGCCCCTCGTGGCTGGCTGCCTTCAGTTGCGTCTGCGGTTGGGCCGGGCGGTGGGGCTGCGCGGGGGACGCGCACAAGTACGTCCATGTAGCGCTCGTTTCGCGCCATCCATGGCACTCAACGCCCCCGCCCAGCCCCACCGCCCGGCCCTCTGACAGGTTCCGTGGCCGCCAGCCACGTATAAAA
This sequence comes from Stenotrophomonas sp. CFBP 13725, assembly GCF_014841935.1. NCBI lineage: Bacteria > Pseudomonadati > Pseudomonadota > Gammaproteobacteria > Lysobacterales > Lysobacteraceae > Stenotrophomonas > Stenotrophomonas sp. CFBP 13725. The sequence continues at coordinate 168,230 of NZ_JACYUV010000004.1, forward strand.
AAAGAGAAAAGCGGTAGCGCCGACCCATGGTCGGCGGAAAGCATCACCCCCCTCGCGCCAACATCCGCCGATCACAGGTCGGCAAAGGTTCCATGGCCCCCATGGACCTGTCGAAGGTGGGGCGGGGTGGGTTGGCGGGGGCGTTGAGCGCCATGGATGGCGCGAAACGAGGCCCGCATGGACGCAGTTTTTGCTGTCCCCCGCCAACCCATCCCGCCCCACCAACGCATCAGCCCTGCAGCCCTTGCCGTTGCGCTTGACGTTGCCTCCGCGGCCGCCGCGCCGCAGGCCCGGCAACAAGCCCGCACGCGGCGCATAATGGCGGCATGATCATCCACTCCCTGCTCGACACCGACCTGTACAAATTCACCATGATGCAGGCGGTGCTGCACCAGCATCCCGGCGCCATCGTGCAGTACCGGTTCAAGTGCCGTACGCCGGGCATCGACCTGGCGCAGTTCCTCGATCAGATCAGTGAAGAGATCGACCACCTCTGCACGTTGCGCTTCACCAGCGCCGAGCTGGACTACATGCGCGGCCTGCGCTTCGTGAAGCCTGATTTCGCTGATTTCCTTGGCCTGTTCCACCTGGATCGCAAGTACATCACCCTGCGTGCCTCGGACAAAGTGCCGGGTGAGATCGAGCTGGACATCACCGGCCCTTGGCTGCACACCATCATGTTCGAGGTGCCGCTGCTGGCGATCATCAACGAGGTGTGGTTCCGCAACACCACGACCGCGGATTTCGTCGAAGGCGAACGCCGCCTGCAGGCCAAGGCCGCGTTGCTGCGCGATACACCGGGGTTCGAACAGTGCCGCATCGCCGATTACGGCAGCCGCCGCCGCTACTCACGTGACTGGCATGCACGGTTGTTGCCGTTGCTGCGCGATGCGCTTGGCCCGCAGCTCGTTGGCACCAGCAATGTGCATTTCGCCCGTGTGTATGGCATGACACCGCACGGCACGATGGCGCATGAGTACCTGCAGGCGTTCCAGGCCATCGGTCCGCGCCTGCGCGATTCGCAGGTGGCTGCGCTGGAATCGTGGGCACGCGAGTATCGCGGCGACCTGGGCATCGCGCTGTCCGACGTGGTCGGACTGGATGCCTTCCTGCGCGATTTCGACATGTATTTCTGCAAGCTGTTCGACGGGGTGCGCCACGATTCCGGCGACCCGTTCGACTGGGGCGACCGCATGCTGGCCCATTTCCAGCACCGTCGCGTGGATCCGCGCAGCAAGGTCCTGGTGTTCAGCGATGGCCTGGATATCGAGAAGGTCATGCGCCTGTTCGACTACTTCCGTGGTCGTTGCCAGGTCGCCTTCGGTGTGGGAACGCACCTGACCAACGATCTCGGTCCCACACCACTCAACATCGTCATCAAGATGGTCCGCTGCAACGGGCAGCCGGTGGCCAAGTTGAGTGATTCGCCGGGCAAGAGCATGTGCGATGACCCGGGCTACCTGGCCTACCTGCGCCAGGTATTCGAATTGCCGCCGGGCGTCTGACCCGCGCTCCGGATCCCAGGGCTCCGGTAGCGCCGAGCCACGCTCGGCGAGCGAAGCGGCGCTGTCAGCAGTGTGCTGAACCAGAGCGGCCGCTGCGCTCGCCGAGCACGGCTCGGCGCTACCTGCTCCCGGCTGAGGTGCGTTTCATTCCAGCGCGAACCGTCCCGGTAGCGCCGAGCCACGCTCGGCGAGCGAAGCGGCGCTGTCAGCAGCGCGCAGAACCAGAGCGCCGCTGCGCTCGCCGAGCACGGCTCGGCGCTACCTGCTCCCGGTTGAGGTGCGTTTCATTCCAGCGCGAACCGTCCCGGTAGCGCCGAGCACGGCTCGGCGCTACCTGCTCCCGGCCGAGGTGCGTTTCATTCCAGCGCGAACCGTCCCGGTAGCGCCGAGCCACGCTCGGCGAGCGAAGCGGCGTTTGTCATCAGCGCGCAGAGCCAGAGCGGCCGCTGCGCTCGCCGAGCACGGCTCGGCGCTACCTGCTCCCGGCCGAGGCGTGTTTCATTCCAGCGCGAACCGTCCCGGTAGCGCCGAGCCACGCTCGGCGAGCGAAGCGGCGCTGTCAGCAGTGTGCTGAACCAGAGCGCCGCTGCGCTCGCCGAGCACGGCTCGGCGCTACCTGCTCCTGGCCGGGACGTGTTTCATTCCAGCGCGTAGCGCAGCACGAACAGTCCGGCGACCAACCACACGGCGGCGTGCACTTCGCGCCAGCGTCCGGTGCCGGCCTTCAGCGCGGCATAGGCGATGAAGCCAAAGGCCAGGCCATTGGCGATGGAGTAAGTGAACGGCATCGCCAGCGCACACAGCGCGGCCGGGACCGATTCGGTCAGGTCACTCCAGTCCACCTCCACCAGTTCGCGCAGCATCAAGCCGGCCACGAACAGCAGGGCCGGCGCGGTGGCATACCCGGGCACCATCGCCGCCAGCGGCGAGAACAGTAGTGCCGCCAGGAACAGCGCCGCCACCACCAGCGCGGTCAGCCCGGTGCGGCCGCCGGCCTGCACGCCGGATGCGCTCTCGGCAAAGGCGGTGGTGCTGCTGGTGCCCAACAGCGAGCCCGCGACAATCGCCGTGCTGTCGGCGAACAAGGCCCGCCCGAACCGCTTCTGCGCGCCTGGCAGTTTCAGCAGGCCCGCGCGCCCGACGACGCCGTACAGCGTGCCGGTGGCATCGAAGACTTCCACCAGCACGAACACCAGCACCACCTGCAGCAGCACCGCCAGCGGCGCGCCGCCGTCGTGGTGCAGCAGGCCGGGCAGGTCCAGTTGCAGGAAGGTCGGGGCCAGGCTCGGTGGCAGCGACATCAGGCCGTGGTACTGCACGTTGCCCAGCAGCCAACCCGCTGCCGTGACCGCAAGGATGCCGATCAGGATCGCGCCACGCACCCGGCGCGCTTCCAGGATGGCGATCAACAGGAAACCGGCCAGCGCCAGCAGCGGTGGTGCCGTGTTGAGCGGGCCCAGTGCGACCAGCGTGTCTTCATTGCCGATGATCACGCCGGATTTCTGCAGCGCGATGATGGCCAGGAACAACCCGATGCCGGCCACGATGGCCGAACGCAGCGATGAAGGAATGCCCGATACCAGCCACGCGCGCACGCCGGTAAGTGACAGCACCAGGAACACGAGCCCGGAAATGAACACCGCCGCGAGTGCCTGCTGCCAGGGCAGGCCGGAGGCACCGACCACGGTGAAGGCGAAGAAGGCGTTCAGGCCCATGCCCGGCGCCATGCCGACGGGGAAGTTCGCGGCCAAGGCCATCACCAGGGAGCCGAGTGCTGCGGCCAGGCAGGTCGCGACGAACACCGCGCCCGCATCCATGCCCGTGGTGGACAGGATGTCCGGATTGACGAAGACGATGTAGGACATCGTCAGGAAGGTCGTCAGGCCAGCCAGCAGTTCGGTGCGCACGGTGGTGCCGTGCTGCTGCAGTTGGAACAGGCGCTCAAGCAGGCGCATGGTGGATCTCGCAGGATCGGGACGGAAACGACACGTCGACAGTACAAAAAAGAGGACGGCCGCACTGGGCGGCCGTCCTCGGGGCTTCTTACTTCAGCGCCTTGAAACGCAGGCGCTTGGGTGCGGCATCGTCGCCCATGCGGCGGCGCTTGTCGGCTTCGTACTCGCGGTAGTTGCCCTGGAAGAACTCCACGTGCGAATCACCTTCGAACGCCAGGATGTGGGTCGCGATGCGATCCAGGAACCAGCGGTCATGCGAAATGACGAAGGTATTGCCCGGGAACTCCAGCAGCGCATCTTCCAGCGAACGCAGGGTTTCGATATCCAGATCGTTGGACGGTTCATCGAGCAGCAGCACATTGCCACCCTGCAGCAGGGTCTTGGCCATGTGCAGGCGGCCACGCTCACCACCGGACAGCGAACCGACCAGCTTCTGCTGATCCTGGCCCTTGAAGTTGAAGCGGCCGATGTAGGCGCGCGACTGGATCTCCACGCCATTGATGTTCAGGATGTCCAATCCGCCGGCGATTTCCTGGAAGACGTTGTGGTTGCCTTCCAGCGCATCGCGGCTCTGGTCCACGTAGGACAGCTGCACCGTCGGGCCGACCACGATCTCGCCGGTGTCGGGCTTTTCCTGGCCGGTGATCATCTTGAACAGGGTCGACTTGCCGGCGCCGTTGGGGCCGATGATGCCGACGATGGCGCCACCGGGCACCAGGAAGTTCAGGTTGTCGAACAGCAGGCGGTCGCCAAACTTCTTGGAGACGTTCTTGAACTCCATCACCGCATTGCCCAGGCGCTCACCCGGCGGGATGAACAGCTCGTTGGTCTCGTTGCGCTTCTGGTAATCAACCGACTGCAGCTCTTCCAGGCGGGCCAGACGGGCCTTGCCCTTGGTGCGGCCACCCTTGGCATTCTGGCGCGACCACTCCAGCTCCTTCTGGATGGCTTTCTGGCGGGACTTTTCCTGGTTGTCTTCCTGCTTCAGGCGCTCATCCTTCTGGGTCAGCCAGTCGGTGTAGTTGCCCTTCCACGGAATACCGCGGCCACGATCCAGTTCCAGGATCCACTCGGCGGCGTTGTCGAGGAAGTAGCGGTCATGGGTGACCGCCACGACGGTGCCGGTGTAGCGCGCCAGGAACTGCTCCAGCCATTCCACCGACTCGGCGTCGAGATGGTTGGTCGGCTCATCGAGCAGCAACATGTCCGGCTTCTGCAGCAGCAGGCGGCACAACGCAACGCGGCGCTTCTCACCACCGGAGAGCTTGCCCACGATGGCTTCCCACGGTGGCAGGCGCAGGGCATCGGCCGCCACGTCCAGCTGGTTTTCCAGAGTATGCGCGTCACCGGCGGCCAGGATCGCCTCCAGGCGCTCCTGTTCCTTGGCCAGTTTGTCGAAATCAGCGCCTTCCTCGGCATAAGCCAGGTAGACCGCATCGAGCTGGGCCTGGGCCTGCAGTACTTCGCCGACGCCTTCTTCAACCGCTTCACGCACGGTCTTGGTCGGATCCAGCTCGGGTTCCTGCGCCAGGTAGCCGACCTTGATGCCGGCCTGCGGACGCGCTTCGCCCTCGAAATCGGTGTCCACGCCGGCCATGATCTTCAGCACGGTGGACTTGCCGGAACCGTTCAGACCCAGCAGGCCGATCTTCGCGCCCGGGAAGAACGACAGCGAGATGTCCTTGATGATCTGCCGCTTGGGCGGGACCACCTTGGACACGCGGTTCATGGTGTAGATGTATTGCGAGGACATGGAGTCTCCCAAAGGGTCGATCCACCGGGCCGAGAGGCAGGGCCGGCGGAAAACGGAATATTTGACTGGTCATTATCGCTGATCGCCGGTTTCACTGCCATGGCGGCCGTGCGGGGCCCAAAGGCGGGACAGGTGCGGGTCACAGACGGGCTGCGGCGCGTTTCCCCCACAGGTGCGCGCGGCGCGGGCGGATGGTCCGGGATGGGCGGGCGGACCACGATGGTCACGCACCACTCAATCGGAGACGCGTTGATGAACCGCTCATTGTTGCCTGCCCTGCTGTGCCTTCTGCTTGCTCCTGCCGTGCCCTCATCGGCCATGGCCGCCGATGTTGCGCCCTTGCTGCCGTCGCCGCTGTCGGTGAGCGATCTCACCGTACCCGCCGGAACGCAGCGTGTATTCAACGTCGCGGTGGCGTCCACCGATAAAGGGATCGGCTTTGGAATATCGTCCGCTGATGCGGGTATGAAGCTGTCCGGGGGCATCGAATTTGCATGGGTCGACGGCGTAGTGCTGCGCAGGTTCGAACTTGACGGCCTGGACACCGTTGGCGGCTACGTCGACCTGTCGGGCTCGGCCGGTGCGCGCGTGCTGCAGCTTCGGCTGCTGGGAGGAGCGCAGGACATGCGGATCAACCTGACCCTGCCCGGACCGGCAGCGGACCTGAAGCAGGGGCAGGCGACGGGTGTGTTTGCTCAGCTCGCCGGTGGAACGACGTACGAGGCGGCGCGCCGCGTGCGACTGGCCAAGCCATCGAATATGCAAGTGTTCACTTGGGGAGGCGATGCGGAAGTAGCGCTCAAAGTGTATGGGCCCGTGGGCACCGGGTTCCCGCCGTTGATCTGCGATGACAAGGGCGATGCGTGGCGGCAATGCAATCTGGACGGGCTTGCACCCGGCCTGTACTCCATCACGGTCGCCGGAGAAGGCAATCCGGTGCAGTTGATGGGGCGCTGGAAAGCGCTGCCGTAGTGACGTCTCTGGCCCATAGCTGAACAGGCATGGGTCACGATGAAGGGGAACCGTTTCCAGCGGGAAACGGTTCATATGCGATGCGCATTATGGGAAACATCACCCAGCAGGTAGGAGTCCACGCATGCGCATCAATCGACTTGTGGCCGGTGCCGTGGCCTCCCTGCTGGCCTTGGGCGCTGTCGCGCCCGCCTTCGCCGACAATGACCGCCACCGCGGCCATGATCGCGATCGCCGTGAATGGCGGGACGATCGTCGCGATGACCGCCGTGACCACCGCAACGACCGCCGTGAAACGCGCCGGGACTGGCGCGATGATCGTCGCCATGATCGCCATGATCGCCATGATCGCCGTGAGTGGCGGGATGATCGACGTCACGCGGGTTACTACCGTCCGGCGCCCCCGCCGCGCGTGGTGTATCGCCCGGCATACCGCCCCGCTTACGGCCCTGCGTACCGCCCCGCGTACCGCCCCGCTTATGGGCACGGTCCGGGTTACGGTTGGCAGGTCGGCCACCGGTATCGGGATTACTACCGTGGCCCGATCTACGTGGTGAATGACTACAACAGCTACCACGTCCGTCGCCCGCCGCGTGGACACCACTGGGTGCGCGATGACCGCGGCAACCTGCTGCTGGTTGCCATCGCAACGGGGATCCTGGCGGACTTCGTCATCAACAACCGCTGAGCTGATGGCCTGACGGGCTGAGGGCTGCAGCCTGCAGAACGGCGCCTCTTGGGGGCGCCGTTCTGCGTACAGCGCCATGCGACGAGTGGGCGGGCACGAGCAGGCTCGCGCTGCGGCTCCAACGCCTCGCCACGCTCGAGACGCGCATTCCGCGGTGACCCTGGATCAGGAACGGCGTCGTGCGCATCCGTGGTCCGTTTTGAGACCCGCAGCGCACGGACTACAATTGCGGTCTTGCCGTTCCTTTCCTGCCTGCCCCCGGAGAAACCGATGTTCCCGCGCGATGCCCGAATCGAAAGCTACGATCCCGAGTTGGCCAAGGCCATCGCCGACGAGGCCCAGCGCCAGGAAGATCACGTCGAGCTGATCGCCAGCGAGAACTACGCCAGCCCCCTGGTGATGGAAGCCCAAGGCAGCCAGCTGACCAACAAGTACGCCGAAGGGTATCCGGGCAAGCGCTACTACGGTGGCTGCGAGTATGTGGACATCGCCGAACAGCTGGCCATCGACCGCCTGAAGCAACTGTACGGCGCGGATTACGCCAACGTGCAGCCGCACAGCGGCTCGCAGGCCAACCAGGCGGTCTACTTCGCGCTGCTGCAGCCGGGCGACACCATCCTGGGCATGAGCCTGGCCCACGGCGGTCACCTGACCCACGGTGCCAAGGTGAATGCCTCCGGCAAGCTGTTCAATGCGGTGCAGTACGGTGTGAACGATCAGGGCCTGATCGATTACGACGAAGTCGAGCGACTGGCCGTCGAACACAAGCCGAAGATGGTGGTCGCCGGGTTCTCGGCCTATTCGCAGATCGTGGACTGGGCGCGTTTCCGCGCCATCGCCGACAAGGTGGGCGCCTACCTCTTCGTGGACATGGCCCATGTGGCCGGTCTGGTCGCTGCGGGCGTCTATCCCAGCCCACTGGCGCACGCGCATGTGGTCACCTCCACCACCCACAAGACGCTGCGTGGGCCGCGTGGCGGCATCATCATCGCCAAGGGTGCCAGTGAGGAACTGGTCAAGAAGCTGCAGTCGATCGTCTTCCCGGGCATTCAGGGTGGCCCGCTGATGCACGTGATCGCGGCCAAGGCCGTTGCGTTCAAGGAAGCGCTTGAGCCCTCGTTCACCACCTATCAGCAGCAGGTGGTGAAGAACGCCCAGGCGATGGCCGATACGCTGATCGCCCGTGGCTACAAGATCGTGTCCGGCGGTACCCGGAACCACCTGATGCTGGTGGACATGATCGGCAAAGAGGTGTCCGGCAAGGACGCCGAGGCGGCGCTGGGCAAGGCGCATATCACGGTGAACAAGAACTCGGTGCCGAACGATCCGCGTTCACCGTTCGTGACCTCGGGCCTGCGCCTGGGTACGCCGGCGGTGACCACCCGCGGGTACGTCGAACAGGATTGCGTCGACCTGGCCAACTGGATCGCCGACGTGCTCGACGCACCGGCCGACGATGCGGTGATCGCGCGGGTGCGCGATGCGGTGAGTGCGCAGTGCCGCAGGTACCCGGTCTACGGCTGAGCCCGTGCATCGGTGACTGCATGCCCTGCCGCGCCCTTCCCGGCGTTGCAGGGCCTCGCGGTTTGCCGCGCATGGCCATCTCCAGTACCGTGGCGACGCTGCCATGACCACGGCATGACGTTTCCACTACGCAAGGCGCTCCATGCATTGTCCGTTCTGCCAACATGCCGATACCCGGGTGATTGATTCGCGCGTCTCTGAAGACGGTGCGACGATCCGCCGCCGGCGTGAGTGCGAGGCCTGCAACGAGCGCTTCAGCACCCTGGAAACCATCGAGCTCAAGCTGCCGACCATCATCAAGGGTGACGGCAGCCGCGAGGCATTCGAGGCGCGCAAGGTCCGCGCCGGCTTTGACCGCGCGCTGCAGAAGCGACCGGTGCCGGAAGAAAAGATCGAATCAGCGGTACGTGCGGTGGTGCACCAGCTACGGATCTGCGGCGAGCGCGAAGTGCCCTCCATCCGCGTCGGCGAGTTCGTGATGAACGAGCTGCGCAAGCTGGACCATGTTGGCTATGTCCGTTTCGCGTCGGTGTACCGCAGCTTCGGCGATGTGGCCGATTTCCGCGAGGAAATCGAAAAGCTGGAGCGTGAACTGCCCGCCAGCACCGAGCAGTTGCAGTTGCTGGGTGATGTGATCGCCCTGACCAAGAAAAAGAAGAGCTGAGCGGGACCGGCGCTGCATGACCGGTTTCTCTGCCCTCGATCATCTGCACATGGCGACCGCCTTGCGGTTGGCGGAGCGCGCTGCCTACACCGCCCGACCCAACCCGATGGTGGGCTGCGTGATCGCCCATGGCGAGCGGGTGGTCGGGCAGGGCTGGCACCAGCGCGCTGGCGGACCACATGCCGAGGTATTCGCCCTGCGCGAAGCGGGCGAACAGGCACGCGGCGCCACGGCCTATGTCACCTTGGAGCCGTGCGCCCACTACGGTCGCACGCCGCCGTGTGCGCTCGCGCTGATCGAAGCGGGCATCACGCATGTCGTGGCGGCCATGCGTGACCCCTTCCCGCAGGTCGATGGCGGTGGATTCGATCTGCTGCGTGCGGCGGGCATCGTGGTCAGCGAGGGGCTGATGGGCGCGCAGTCACGTGAATTGAACCGTGGCTTCCTGTCGCGTGTGGAACGCGGCCGCCCGTGGGTGCGGGTCAAGCTCGCGGCCAGCCTGGATGGTCGCACGGCGATGGCGGACGGCACGTCCAAATGGATAACCGGCGCTGCCGCACGTGAAGACGTGCAGCATTGGCGTGCACGGGCTGGCGCGATCCTGACCGGCGCCTCCACGGTGCTCGCCGACGACCCGCAGCTGACGGTGCGTCTGGCCGACACCGAGGTGCTGCCGCCGTTGCGCGTGGTGCTGGATGCCCAACTCCGCTCGCTGGAATGCGCGCGCGTGCGCGAAGGCCCGGCGCCGACGCTGTACCTGCATGACCCCGCCATCAGCGCACCCGATGCGGCCGATGCGCAGTTTGCCAGCGTGCCGTGCGTCGGCGGCCGCCTGAACCTGGCGGCGGTGCTGGCGCTGCTCGGCGCGCGTGGCATCAACGAACTGCATACGGAAGCCGGCGCGACCCTGTCAGGTGCTTTGATGGCAGGCGGCTGGGTGGACGAATTGCTGCTTTACCAGGCGCCGACCCTGCTCGGCGAGCATGGCCTGCCGTTGTTTGCAGGCCTTGGCGTGCACGCCATGCAACAGCAGCACCGCCTGCAGCTGATCGATCAATGCCAGGTGGGGACCGATCTGCGGCTGCGGTTGCGCCCTGCGGGCTGATCGCCCTTTGGCACCACGGCACCCGCAACGCAGGTTCTGCGCGCGCGACAGAAACAAAAACGGCTTCCCGAAGGAAGCCGTCAGAAACGCCTGATGATCGCGCGGATCAGAAGCTGGCGCGGATACCGGCCGAGTACTGGGTCACGTCTTCGATGACCTGCACTTCACCCACCACGCCCCACATCGGGGTGAGGTTGATCTGGCCACCGACGTTGCCGACCCAGGTGCCGTCCATGTCGCTGCCATCCATGTAGCCACCCTTCAGCCACGCTTCGGTGCGTGCCGACGGCTTGCCGCGCACGCCGAACATGCCGCGGGCTGCATTGGTGTGGTCCTTGTCGCTGACGGTGGCGAAGCCGGTCTGCTTCAGCGTCACCTTGGCGTTCTGGCGGACCCAGGCGATGTCCGCGGTGAAGTCGACGCGGTCGCTCATGCCCATGTTGTAGCCGATGCCCAGTTCCGGCTGGTCCAGCTCCAGCTTGATGCTGCCGCCGGTGAAGCCGTAGGACTTGGACACCTGCGACCAGGCACCGAACAGATAGACCTGCGGTGCAATGGCGAAGGAGCCGCGGACGTAGCCACCGTCCACCTTGGGATCGTCCAGCAGGTCGTCGTTGACCTTGAACTGGGTCCAGCCGGCTTCGGCGTAGGTGTAGCTCAGGCCATCGGCGGCGAGGGCCGACAACGGCGACAGGGCGAGCAGGGAGGCGGCCAGCAGCATCTTGCGCATGCGTGTGAATCCTTGAGTCAGCGTTCCATTGCAGGCAGCCGGTACAGCTACCCGGGGCGACGTCGTTGTCGCGCTCGGCGGCATTTTAATGAATCTTTTACAAAAAGCGAGCCTTCAGGCAGGCCTGTTAGAATGCCTGCGCCGGTTCGCCGGTATACAAACGTCTTCAGGGCGGGGTGCGATTCCCCACCGGCGGTAGGTGCCTTCGGGCATGAGCCCGCGAGCGCTCCGGTCCACCTTGGGCAGGAGGTCAGCAGATCCGGTTCGATGCCGGAGCCGACGGTGATAGTCCGGATGAAAGAAGACGGTGCCACGGGGCGTGATGCTCCGTGCGTACCTGTTTGCCTTGCGGCGTTTTTCGCTCACTACCCGCGGAGAACGTTCTTGTTTACTGGAATCATTGAAGGCGTCGGCCGTCTGGCCGCGCGCGAAACCCTCGGCGGCGATGTCCGCTTCACTTTCCACGTCGGCAGCCTGCCCTTCGACAGCGTGCAGCTGGGCGAGAGCATCGCCATCAACGGGGTATGCCTGACGGTCATCGCATTCGATGCGCAGACCTTCCAGGCCGATGCGTCGACTGAAACCCTTGGGCTGACGACGCTGGGCAGCCTGGCGGAAGGGGCGGTCATCAATCTGGAGCGCGCGATGCGTCCGACCGATCGCCTCGGCGGGCATCTGGTCAGCGGCCACGTTGACGGGCTGGGGCAGGTGCTGTCCATCCATGAAGACGCGCGCGCCCAGCGTTGGCGCTTTGCCGCACCGAAGGCGCTGCGGCGGTATATCGCCAAGAAGGGATCGATCTGCGTCGACGGCGTGAGTCTGACGGTGAACGAGGTGGATGACGAGGGCTTCGAGGTCGCGTTGATCCCGCACACCGTTTCGCACACCGCCTTCGCCGCCAGCACCGTCGGCAGCGCGGTAAACCTGGAAATCGACCTGGTCGCGCGCTATGTCGAGCGTCTGCTGGGTGAAGGAGCACGCGCATGAACTTCGCCCCCATTCCCGAGATCCTGGAAGACATCCGTCTGGGCCGCATGGTGGTCATCGTGGATGACGAAGACCGCGAAAACGAAGGCGACCTGATCATGGCCGCCGAGCTGGTCAAGCCGAGCGACATCAATTTCATGGTCACCCATGGCCGTGGCCTGGTGTGCCTGCCGCTCACCCGTGAGCGTGCCGCTGATCTGGGCCTGGCGCCGATGGTGCAGGCGAACACCGCCCAGTTCCAGACCAATTTCACGGTCAGCATCGAGGCGGCGGAGGGAGTTACCACCGGTATCTCGGCCTATGACCGTGCCCATACCATCCGCACGGCGGTGAAGCCCGATGCCAAAGCATCGGACCTGCATCAGCCGGGCCATATCTTCCCGTTGATTGCCCAGCCCGGCGGCGTGCTCACCCGCGCCGGTCATACCGAAGCGGGCGTGGACCTGGCGATGCTGGCAGGGCTGGAGCCGGCCGGTGTGCTGGTGGAAATCCTCAACCCCGATGGCAGCATGGCGCGTCGCCCTGAACTGGAAGTCTTCGCCCGCGAACATGGCTTGAAGATGGGCTCCATCGCCGACCTGATCGCCTATCGCCTGGCGACGGAGAAGACGGTAGAGCGCGTTGACGAGCGTGAGATCGAGACCGAGTTCGGCGGCTTCACGCTGGTGACGTACCGCGACCGGATCGCCCACGACCTGCATTTCGCACTCGTACGGGGCACCCCCGACGCGCAGACGCCGACGCTGGTGCGGGTGCAGGTGGAAAACCCACTGGCCGACCTGCTGCACTGGCGACGCGATGATTTCGGTGTCGCCGCCACCGACGCGCTGCGCGCGATCGCGGCCGCCGACAGCGGGGTGATGGTGGTGCTGTCGGCCCCGCGTGACAGCGAGACGCTGCTGTATCGCCTGCGCCAGCAGCCGCAGCCGGTCACGCCGGGCAAGGACAAAGATGTAAGCCAGTGGCGGCGTAACGGAGCTGGCGCGCAGATCCTGTCCGACCTCGGGTTGGGCAAGCTGCGGGTGCTGGGCACGCCGCGCCGGCAGATCGGTCTGGCAGGTTATGGGCTGGAGGTAGTGGAAACCGTCGGCTGTTGAGGTAACCCGCGGCTGCCGCCACGCACGGCGGCAGCCCGTACACGGTAAACTTACCCCCCACTCAGGTCCCCCAACTCCCCATGAGCCATTTCGAAGGCGATCTTCGCTCTCCCGGATCGGCGCGCTTCGCCATCGTGGCCAGCCGCTGGAATGCCCGCATCACCGACGCGCTGGTCACCGGTGCCCGTCAGGCATTGGCCGGCAACGGCGTCGCAGAAAGCGAAGTGGATGTGATCCGCGTTCCGGGCGCCTGGGAAATCCCCTTGGTCGCCGCACGTCTGGCCGCTGCACATCAGCACGCGGCCATCCTGACCCTGGGCTGCGTGATCCGCGGTGACACGCGTCATTACGAACACGTGGCCGACCGTTGTGCCGAAGGCCTGATGCGCGTGCAGCTGGATTTCGGCGTGCCGGTGCTCAATGGCGTGCTGGCGGTGGAGCGTGCCGAGGATGCCGAAGCGCGTGCCGGTGGCAGCCACGGCAACAAGGGCGAGGAAGCCGCCTTGGCGGCATTGGAAATGACCAATCTTCTGGAGCAACTGCCATGAACAAGACCACCCAGGGCAGGCCGTCCGGCAGACCCGTACGCCGTGATGGCGTGGATCCGGTGCTGCGCTCGCGCGCGCGCCGCCGTGCGGTACAGGCCATCTATGCGTGGCAGATTTCCGGCGGCAATGGCCAGTCGCTGGTCGCCCAGTTCGCCCACGAACAGGCGCGCGAGGTGGCCGATCTGGCTTACTTCGAGGCGCTGGTGCACGGCGTGCTGGACAACCGTCGGGATCTGGATGAGGCGTTGTCCCTGTTCCTGGATCGTAGTGTCGAGGAAGTGGATGCGATCGAACGCGCGGTGCTGCGCCTGTCGGCGTACGAGCTGCGTTTCCGCGCCGACATTCCGTACCGTGTGGTGATCAACGAAGCCATCGAGTCGGCCAAGCGCTTCGGTTCCGAACACGGCCACACCTTCGTCAACGGTGTGCTGGATCGCGCCGCGATCGAGTGGCGCAAGACCGAAAGCGGTCACTGACCGATGTGGTAGCGCCGAGCCACGCTCGGCGGCAACCCTACAGCGCGGCTCGCCAGCCCAGCCGGTCATGGGGCCGCACCCTCGGAGCCCCATGTCACTCGCCGAATTTGCCCTGATCGAACGTATCCGCGCCCGCAGCAAGGGGCGCGATGACATCGTGCTCGGCATCGGCGACGATGCGGCGCTGCTGCAGCCGCTGGCGGGTCACTGGCTGGCGGTAACCGCCGATACGCTCAACAGTGGCGTGCACTTTCCCGCCGAAACCCGGCCGGCCGATATCGGTTGGAAGACGCTGGCGGTCAATCTTTCCGATCTGGCCGCCATGGGCGCAACACCGGCATGGGGCACGTTGGCGTTATCGCTGCCAAGTGCGGAAGCGGAGTGGATCGACGCGTTCGCCGACGGCTTCTTCGCGCTGGCGGACGCGCACGATTGGCGGCTGATCGGCGGCGATACCACGCGCGGCCCACTGTCGCTCTCGGTCACTGCGTTCGGTCAGGTGCCGCACGGCCAGGCACTGCGCCGCGACGGCGCGCAGGCGGGCGACGATGTCTGGGTCAGCGGCACGCTGGGCGACGCGGCGGGTGCGTTGCAGCTATGGAAACGCGGCGAGCTCGATGTCACCCGTATCACACCCGATCCGACCATCGAGTTCCTGCGCCAGCGTCTGTTGCGGCCGACGCCGCGGATAGCGCTGGGACTGGCGCTGCGGGGGTCAGCGAGCGCTGCCGTGGATGTTTCCGACGGCCTGCTGGCCGACCTCGGGCATATTGCGGAAAGCAGCGACGTAGCGGTGAGGGTGGATGTCACACAAATCCCGTTGTCTGTGCCCTTGCGTCGTGCCCTTGGAGATGACGGCGCGCTGCGCTGTGCTTTGCACGGTGGCGATGACTATGAGCTCTGCTTTACGGCACCGCGCTCGCTACGAACCACCCTGGGCAGCCTTTCCCGGGGGGTGTCACCCCCCCTGACTCTTATTGGCGCGGTATCCACCGGGACAGGCGTGCACTGCGAGGGTTACTCGGGTCCGCGTGGGTATGAACATTTCTCATAGGCGGGCCGTCCGGCGACGCATGCGATCACTGATAGTCGGCTCTCAGTATCGCCTTTCCCTCCAAGGTGCCCGCTGACAGGTCATCTCCGGTCCGCAGATAACGAGCGGCAAAGGGTATGGCGTTGGCACCCGCACGAACGTTCGAATGTTTCCACGTTTCGCCGAAGGTCACCGGCTTGCCGTCACGAAGCAACTGCACGGCGACGCCCTTGGAAGTAGATCCTGCGCTTGGCGTCAGCTCACTACCGGTATTGGTGGCGGCGCCCGCATCGTTCAGGGTCAGCTGGACGGGAACGCGGTCTGACGGGCAGTCCATCATCACCTGGAATTGTCGTGTCCCGGCGTCGCTGTGAACGACCGGAAGTTCGCTGGCACGCATGTCTGGCAACGCGACCGTGACATTGTCCAGGCGACAGGTCAATCGAGGTATGGATATCGCGAGTGATAACGTATGTTCGATGTTCCCTTTATCTGTACCTCCCGCACGATAGGTATACGCTTTGAGTATGTTGGACTCGACGCCGTTCATTGGGCCGCCGCGCGAGAACAGTTTGTAGTGCATCCTGATGGTTACATACTCGCCGCCACCCACACTGATCTTGCTGGTTGTAGCGGTGTAACGGTTGGTTTCATTGGCGGTAAGCGGCGTGGGGGTATTCGAGGACGCAGCAGCGCTCTTGTAGGCTCGGAATACGATCAGTGGACTTGCAGAATTCCAGCCGTAGGCCGGGTATCGCTGACCATCCACAGTGATGTAACGGACGAGAGACAGCTGTTTCATCTTCGTAACCGTAATCAATCCCAGGCTGTCAGTGCGCGCACAGGGACTTATGTCTGGCCCCATTTCCACGAGGCCCCGCCACTCGGTCAGTGCAACATCACGGGCAAGTTCGTTCTGGACTGTGATGGAACTGTCGAAGGTGTCGGCGCCGTGCACGCTGCAGGCGAGCGCGCTCGTGGAGGCCAACATGCTGACGGACGCCAGGGCCAGAAATAATCGGGGTTTCGACGCTGTTTCGAGGCGGGACATAGACGTAATCATTTAGTGGTCGGGGCGGCGGAGGGGGCTTTCGTTACCGTGAGTCTTCAGCGGAAACGCGCTGCACCTGCACCGGAGATTGTTGATCCCGCAGCGCGCCATAGTCGTCCAGCCAGGAGAAGCTCACCCGGTCAGAGGCCGCCGATCCGGGGGGGAGCGCCGTGCGGTGCTGGCCGTGCGGTGGAATCATGCTGGCCTCCAGTTCAGTGGTGTCGTTCACGGAGATCTTTGTCACTGTCACGTGGAAAGGCCCCGGGTTGGTAGCGGTCAGCCAGCGGGTGCCTCCCTCGTTCTGAATCTGCCAGCGCAGGGAACCCGCAGCGGCGGCGGCGGTGCCCGGCAGGCCAGGGGGCCGGTAGAACAGTTTGATGCGCGAGCGGACAGCGAACCGCAAGAGGTTCTGCTCGGTGGTGTCCTCCTGTTCGGGAGGAATATCCAGGAGATTGAAGTAAAGCACCGATTCGCGATCTGTCGGCAGTGCTTCGGAGGGGCGTGGTGCGTAAGTGATGCGAAACATGTGCGACGCGCTGGGCTGTATCACGCGAGGCCCTGCGGGCGTGATGCGGAAAGGCACTTTCAATCGTTCAGGAGCGGCGCTGCTGTCGCCGGTGTCGATCCAGGCCTGGGTCATTGCGGGCGCGCTGCCATCGTTGCTGATCCTTACCGTCGTATCGCGATGAAGACTGCCGTCAACGACGATGCGGGTGCCCTCGATGGTGACCGCGGCCGATGCGGGAGGCGCAGCAGTTGCCAGCATCAACAGGGGAGCTGCCAACGCGGAGCGGGAGAGGTAGTGCATGGAGAGAGTCTCCAGAAACAGGGAAGGGGATGGGTTTCAGCGATAGATCAGCGTGAGCTCAGCGCGAGCGTGCACCGAGCCTGCAGTGGCGCCATTACCTAGAGGGACGAGCGCGGCGATGAAATCCAGCTGCCGCTGACCGCCGGCGGGCACGTTCACCAGAGTGATCGGCTGCTCGTCCATGCGCAGTTTTTCACCTTGGCCGGTGAGGATGGCGACCCCAATCCGGGTCGCCGATGAAGGGCCATCCAGCGCGATGGCCCCCGTCACCGGGTCGGCAGGGCCAGTCAGCTGCAGACCGATCTGCTGCGCGCCTGTCGAACCCGGGCAACTGACCGTTATGGCGAACGCCGTGTCGTCGCGCCGGGTGAGGGAGTTGATTCTGGAGAGTGAGGTGCGCCCGAGATTGATGTGGATGGGGCCGTTGGAGTCGTTGACGAGGCAGGTGCTTGCGGTCACTTCGCCGGTGATCTCAAGAGGTGTTGCCGCGCACGGAAAGGCGAGCCCCGTGCATAGCAGAGCTGGCAGCGTGAGAGACGCTCGGATTTTCATCGGCTTCAGGGTGTCCTGCGGGGAAGGGGCGATCACGAAATGCCAGTTTCATTTATGCCCCTCTGTGCCGAGTATCAGGAGATATGTGTATTTACATAGGAAGACTTTATTGAACGCCACACGATGTTCGTGACAGTAGATTGAAAGTGTCCCAGCCGTAGTGCGGCAGGCAACTGCCTATATAAATGTAATCAGCGATAGGTAATGCCGCTGATTTTGTGCAGATTTCCCCATGTATGACGGATTCGCCGCCACGCACCATGTCGCCTCGTCGAAGCGTTCATTGGCGCCCTGGTGCGTACACCTTCGCCTTCCTCCTGCGGACGTCATGCGCGATATGGTTTCAATTTCCCATTTCCTGCCAAAGGGCAGACCTCACTGGCGTCACATCGTGGCTGCTGCTTATCTATCGTCAAATGCATTCTGCATGGCGGCGGCAACGGCCGCATCTCCGCGTTTCAGCCCCGGATTTCTGGTCGGCGATGCAGCGGATGCTCTGGGCCATTTCGAAAGCGGTTCCGTCAAGCCCGGGATCTATGTGCTGGATGTGATGGTCAATGGCCAGTTACTGCGCCAGGAAAGCGTCACCTTTGTTGCGGATTCTCCAGACAGCGCGGCCATGCCCTGCGTGAGCGCATCGCTGGTCCGCGGGATGGGGGTGAAAGCGAAGTTCCTGCAGGATCTGCCCGAAGATGTGCAGTGCGTGGATCTTCCCCGGTGGATCGATGGGGCCTCTGTACAGTACGACGAAGCCGAACTGCAGCTGGTCATCAGCATTCCGCAGGCGGCCATGGCATCGTTGCCTGGCGGCCAAGTTCCTCTGGCATCGCGGGAACAGGGCATCACGGCGGGCTTCATCGATTACCAGTTACAGCAGAGGGGGGTGCAAAGAGAGTCCGTGCTCTCCATAGGCACGCGAATGGGCTTCAACATGGGGTCGTGGCGCCTGCGCCACGATGGCTGGTTCACCCATGCGGCCGGCGGTTCACGCTGGCGGGACGGCCGGACGTCGCTGCAGCGCGACCTGCCAAACAGCGGCACTCGCCTCCAAGTTGGGCAGGAGTTCACGCCCGGGTACCTCTTCGACAGCGTTGCGTACACGGGTCTCCGTATCGCCAGTGACAGAAGGATGCTGGCAGATTCGCTGGAGGGCTATGCACCCGTGGTCAAAGGCGTAGCGCAGAGCACTGCCACGGTCAGCATCCGTCAGAACGGCAGGTTGATCCGTGAGTTGGTGGTGCCCCCTGGCCCTTTCATCATTGAGGATCTGGTTGCGGGAGGCGGTGCCGGTGATCTTGATGTCAGTGTCACCGAGGCGGGCGGGCAGACCCACAGCTTCCGGGTGCCATTTTCGGCGGTTCCACAGGCATTGCGTCCTGGCGTACAGGAATTCAGCGTCGTTGCGGGACGGCTCGATCCCTATTCCAGCATCGGCACTCTGCCAACGGAATTCATCGAAGCCACCTTCGGCCGTGGCCTGGATAACCGGTTGACGCTGTTGTCTGGATTCCAGCTCTCATCCCGGCAGAAGACGTTTCTCGTTGGCACCGCGTTCAACACCGCGCTGGGCGCTATCGGCCTGGACGCCCGGGATACACACGTGCGGCGTCGTGGTGGCGTAGAACGAGGGCAAAGCTACCGTATCAACTACCAGCGCCTGTTTCCCGGTCCAGGAACGGGCGTGGGCGTGACCGCGTGGCATTCCAGTGGGGCGGCCTCGCGTGGCCTGATCGATCTCTGGCCGGCCCCGCTGTCGCCGTCCACTGCGCTGCCTGCACCGGAACGGCATGAGGCGGGACTGCAGCGGCTTCAGGTGAACCTGTCGCAACGCCTTGCAGATCACAGCTCGCTGTTCGTCAGCTATGGACGGGAGGCCGCCCGTACCGATCTGCAGGCAGGTTTCAGCGGGCGCATCGGAAGCGTGAACTACTCGATCACCGCGCTGCGCTACCACCATGGCGAAGGTGAGGTGGACACGCGCTGTTCGTTTTTCATCAGCATGCCGCTAGGGACCCCTGCCAGCAGGCATCACGTTTCCGGACATTTCAGTCCCGGCTCAAATGCGCGTTCGCAGATACGCCTGTCAGGCGCATCCGGGGCGCGTAACGAGCTGAACTACGACGCCTCGGCGGGCAGTGTCGGATCGTCCCGGTTACTGGATACCCATGCGAGCTATCACGGCGGCCAAGGTTCCTTGTCGGCGGGGTATGGTCGGGAAGGCCGCCGCGAGACGTGGCAGGTATCGGCTGCGGGCAGCATCGTGTTGCATGCCGATGGCCTGACGTTTGGCCAGAGTCTGGGCGATACCGTCGTCCTGGTTCAGGCAGTGGGTGCCACAGGTGCACACGTTCGCAGCGGTCATGAGCTGCGGATTGGGCGCAATGGGTATGCCGTGATGCCCTCTGCCAGCCCCTATCGGTGGAACCAGATAGAGCTGGATCCTGCCGGTCTGCCGCTGGATGTGCAGCTGCTGCAGACTTCGCAGCGTGTCGCCCCGACGGCCGGCAGCATCGTGCGTGTGCCGTTCCTTGTCCGCAGGCAGCGAACCCTCTTCATCGATGCAGTTGATGCCCAAGGTCAGCCACTGCCATTTGCCGCCACGGTGCAGGACGAGAGCGGCCGCTCGATTGGGGTCGTCGGCCAAGGCAGTGTCATCCGACTGCAGGGCGCTGCTGAAAGCGGTGCCTTGATCGTCGATGCGCAAGGGGCGCGGCGCTGCCGCCTTGAGTACCAGCTTCCCCAGGCTGCGGATATCTATGGCCTGTCCTGGAGCCAGGGCACCTGTGTTCCTGCGCCTGATACGGCGACGCGGTGAGCGCCTTCAATCATCACCGCCTGTTCCATCCCGATCGTTCACCCCAACCCGAAGAGATACCTATGATTTACTCACGTACTTCCATCAAGTGGACTGCTTGTCTGTCCGTGCTGGCCGCGATAATCGCCAATCCCGTGCCTGCACGGGCTGATACAGCCACACTTACCGTGACGGGCAAGATCCTCCCGGGCACGTGCAAGCTCACCATTAATCCAGTGACTCTGAAACCCCTCAAGGCCGGGGACGTTAAAGGCGGCGACCTGGGCATGGCCGACGGCGCGTTGAAATTCGACGATTGCGTCGGTGTCACCAAGGCGCAGCTGGCCTTCGCCGGTATGGCCGATGGGACGGACTACTGGAAGAATCAGGCTGGCCCCATGGGCGCGACCGGTATCTCACTGGTTCTGAAGGATGGTGAAAAGTTCGATGTCCTTCTGAAACCCACCGATACGCGTACCTTGACCGTCGCCACTGCCACGGCAAGTTATCCGTTCAAAGTGGGCTATCACCACGTTGACAAGGCACCCTTCACCACGGGCGATGTCAAAGCGGATATCACCGTGACTGCCACCTACGAATGATTCCCTGCTTGCCGTCGAACCATTCATTGGGGAGACGGCAACACCTTGCCGGGATTCAGTATGCCGTCCGGATCCAAGGCGGCCTTGATCGCGTGCATCGCGGTCAAGGTTTCCGCGGTGAAGGCCTGCGCCATGAAGTCACGCTTCGCCAAGCCAATCCCGTGTTCGCCGGACAGCGTCCCTTCCAATGCCAGCGTCAAGGCGAAGATACGCGGCAGGGCCGCGTGCGCACGGGCGTTTTCGTCGGCGTCGTCCGGGTGATACAGGATGTTGACGTGCAGGTTGCCATTGCCCGCATGGCCGAACGTCACGATGGTCAGGTCGAACTCGCGTGCCAAGGCCTGCACGCCGGCGACCAGGGCCGGGATGCGTGACACGGGCACCACCACGTCCTCGTTGATCTTGCCCGGTGCGATGCTGCGCAACGCAGGTGACAGCGCCTTGCGTGCAGCCCACAGCTTTTCGCGCGCGGCACCTTCCATCGCAACGTCCAGCGACAGCATGCCATCGCCTTCGGCTGCGCTGGCCAGGGCCTGCAGCAGATAGGGCAGGGTGTCGTGGTCGCCGTCCGCCTCGATCAGCAGCATGGCACCGGCCTCGGGCACGTCCGCGCCATTTCCGCGCAACAACTGCAGGCTGCGCGCGTCCATGAACTCCAGGCGCGTGGGCGTGACCGGTTGTGCCATCACCCGTGACACCGCCTGCGCTGCCGCGTCGGCATCGCGGTACAGCACGCGCAACCCGGCCTGCGCCACCGGCAGTGGCGTGAG
Organism: Stenotrophomonas sp. CFBP 13725; assembly: GCF_014841935.1. Lineage (NCBI taxonomy): Bacteria > Pseudomonadati > Pseudomonadota > Gammaproteobacteria > Lysobacterales > Lysobacteraceae > Stenotrophomonas > Stenotrophomonas sp. CFBP 13725. The sequence continues at coordinate 189,844 of NZ_JACYUV010000004.1, forward strand.
TTTCAGCGTGGCTTCCACGATCAAGGCCAGCGTGCCCTCGCTGCCGATCAGCAGATGCGTCAGGTCGTAGCCCGTGGCGTCCTTGGTGTAGGCACCGCCGCAGCGGATGAGATCGCCAGTGCCGGTCACCGCGACCACGCCCAGCACGTTGTCGCGGCTGCTGCCGTACTTCACCGCGCGCGGTCCGCCCGCGTTGCAGGCCAGGTTGCCGCCGATACTGCAGATGTCTGCGCTGGACGGGTCCGGTGCCCAGAACAGTCCGTGGGGTGCCAGTGCGTGCTGCAGATCGCCGTTGAGCACGCCCGGCTGCACGATGGCGCAGCGGTCGCCAGGGCGCACCGCCAGGATCTGCGCCATGCGCGCGAACGACAGCACGATGCTGCCCTGCAGCGGGACGGCGGCACCGGTTGTGCCGGTGCCCGCACCGCGCGCCACCACTGCCACCCGATGCGCGCGGCAGGCCCTGACGATGGCCTGCACCTGCTCTGGGGTGGACGGCAGCGCGACCGCCAAGGGCAACTGGCGACGCCAGGAATTGTCCTGCGCGTTCGCATCCAGCGCGGCCGTGTCGGTACGCCAGCCGTCGGCGCCGAGCAGCAGGGACATTTCGGCAACCAGGGTGGCGGGCAGTTCGGTGTTCATCGCGATTCCAGCAGAGGCAAAGGAATGATGTGCTCAGCCGTCCAGCCGGAACGCATCGCGCAGCCAGTGCAGTCGCGGTGGTTCGCCGCTTGCCTGCACGACATCGAAGCGGCACGGTCGCTCGCAGAGCGTCGGGTGGGACTGCAGGTAGAGCTGTGCGGCGAGGATCAAGCGCTGCTGCTTGCGGCCATCGACCGACCCCGCTGCGCCGCCGAAATCCGAGCGCGCGCGGTAGCGGACTTCGACGAACACCACAGTGCCGTCGTGGTCCATCACCCGATCCAGCTCGCCGCCGCGGTAGCCCACATTGCGGTCCAACACCTGCAAGCCCGCGTCACACAGCAGGCGCTCGGCGGCCGCCTCGACCGCGGCCCCGCGACGGGCTCTGTCAGTTGGCATTGGCGATCGGCATGGGCCGCCCGCCATTGAACGTGGACCAGGCAGGAACGCGCAGGATGTTGCCACCGCCGTCCAGGTACAGCGTGCCTGTTGCGCCGGCCAAGCCGCCCTGGGCTGCCAGCGATTCCATGTAGGCGCTGATCTTCCAGGCGTCAAAGCCGAAGGCGAACAGACGCCCGGCGGCACCGCGCGCGCTGGGCAACAGCTGACCGGCACTGCTGGCGCTGGGCAGTCCTGCCACGCCCCGCACGTTCCACGCCTCGTTGGGATAGATGATGCCGTCCAGGGCAACATCCTCTTCCGGCTTGCCACTGCCGACGGTCAGCTGCGAAGTGCCCACGCGCGTGCCGCCGCCCACACCGGCCAGTGCCAGTTGCGGAGCCAACTGCCGCGCCTGCGGTGCACGCACCGCCAGCAGCACGCCATCGGCCGGCTCTGCCGTACGCAGGCGCGCGCTGATGTCGCCCACCGTATCGGCCACGGCGACCGTCGCCAGTACCTGGCCGCCGCGCTGGGTGAAGCGCTCGGCGAAGGCGGCGGCGGTACGGCGACCGGTGTCGTCACTGCTGTGCACGACGATCACTTTGGAGCGCTCGCGCCCGCGCAGGTACTCGGCGGCCATGACGCCATCGTCTTCCGGTGCCAGCGAGAAACCCGCGCTGCCGGCCGGCGGTGCACCCTTTCCGCGATTCAACGCGAGCACTGGCACCGGCAGTTGCGCGCGGCCGTACACGGCGTCCACTTCGTCGCGCCCCAGCGGGCCGACGATGAAATCAGCGCCGCTGCTCACCGCCTTGTCGTAGGCAGACAGCGCGCCGGCGGGCGTGCCTGCGGTGTCGATGAAATCTATTTCCGGCTTGCGTCGGCTCTCACCGTAGTACCCGGTCAGCAGGCCATCACGCACAGGTTGTGCGGCAGTGGCCAAGCGCCCGGTCAACGGCAGCAGCACCGCCAGCTTCACCGGCGGCCGGTAGCCATCGCTCATCGCTGGCGGCCGCTTGCTGGTATCGAACTGCACCGCGGCCGCATCCCGATCAAACGGGCGTGGCAACGGCAGGCCACGTGCCAGCAGGGCGCGACCGGCGAAGTTGTACAGCGGCTCATTGGCCGGCAGCGCGCCGGCACGTGAGCGCAGCGTCGCGTCATCCAGACTGCCCAGCAGCGCGGTAATGGCGGCCTGGTTGTCACTGCGGGGCTGCCCGGTCAAGCCGGCGTTCGCACGTGCACGTTCCTGTGCGGCACCAAAGCTGTCGCCGCTGGCCTGCAGTGCGGCGGCGCGTGCCAACTGCCAGCGCGCTGCCAGGGCAGGCAGTACCTCCGTGCCGGGCTCGGACAGCGCAGCGAGGGCGGCGGCCGGTTGCTTGTCGGCCAAGGCCAGTTCCGCGGTCACCAGCAGGTAGCGCTGGCGGCTGGGCGAGGCCAGCTGGCGCGGCTGCACCTGTGCCAGCAGGCTGCGCGCGCGCGTCGCATCGCCTGCTTCGTGCCAGGCGAACGCGGCGTCCGCCAGTGCATTGCTGCGCGCGGTGCCGCGCAGCGTGCCGGCCAGGCTTTCCAGCTGCAGGGCGGCATCACGCGGGCGACCTTGCTCGATCAGCAGCAGGGCCTGGCTCTGGGCGGGCGACTCCGGCGCACTGGTCAGGCTGGTGGTGGCGCAACCGGCCAGCAGCAGCAACGACAGTGACAGGGCGGAGATCCGGACGACAGGCTTGTTCATGATCGAGTCCATGCAGGGAGGTCGGCGGCCGTGGCCAAGTACACCGGTGGATTCTACCCTTGAGCTCGCAGCGCCGCTGAACTCGTCGTTGACCGCTCGCTGGCCACGCCCGCGCTACCCATGCCGCATCTGTGGGACAATGCGCGCGGCGGAGTCGGCCAGACAGTCGCGTCATCCCTTGCGGATGCCGAGGAAAGTCCGGGCTCCATAGGGCAAGGTGCCAGGTAACCCCTGGGCGGCGCGAGCCGACGGAAAGTGCAACAGAAAGATACCGCCTACGTCTTCTTCGGAAGGCCGGTAAGGGTGAAATGGTGCGGTAAGAGCGCACCGCGAGTCTGGCAACAGACCGGTACGGCAAACCCCACCTGGAGCAAGACCAAATAGGGACCTCATGGCGCGGCCCGCGTCGGGTCCGGGTAGGTTGCTTGAGCGCCGTGGTGACGCGGCGCCTAGAGGAATGACTGTCCACGACAAAACCCGGCTTATCGGCCGGCTCCGCCACTTCCTTCAAAACGTCCGGCCGCAGCATTTACCCGCCGGGCTCGCCGCGTGGCGGCGAGCTGCATGGCGATGGCTCAGCGCTCCGGATCGCGATACTGGGCTGCTGAAATGAACTTAGAGAACGTTTCACACCACACCACCACCGTCGTGTAGTCCTTCACGTTGACGTCCGGCGGGACGTCGATCAGAAGGCGTTTGAAGGATCGTGCTTCGCCGACGCGGCGCGCCTGGGCCTTTACCTTCAGGAAGCCATCGATGGTGTCCACGTAGTCGCGGGTGAGATACACCTTGTAATCCGGCCCTGGCGCCATTTCGCCGGAAAACGCGATCGTCTTCTGGCCGACACCGACGCTGCCTTCAGCCCAGTGCAGCCGGTCGCTGCCGGGAAGGTCGCGCTTGAACGCGGCGTGGTAGGTCGCATCGTTGATCGCCGTCATGACAGCGTCCGCCGGCGGATCCGCAGGCGCGGTCAGGATGGGGAGCAGGTACACGCCCAGGCCGAAGCCCAGGCAGGCCACGAGAAAGTGACTGGCGGCGAGGAAGGACAAGCGTCGGCTCATGTGGTGACTCCACGGCAGTGTTGAAGACAAGCCTGCTGGGTACAGGGCATGCTCATCTTCACCGCGACAGCGCGCCGTTGTCAGTGGCATCCGCGAACGGGCATGGCGGTGGCAGCCCTGAGTCTCTGGGGTGCGCGCTGTCCGTTCAGAAATACAGCAGTCCCTTGCCTTCGGCAGCGCCGCCCGGGCCGAATCGTCGCTCGTGGATGGCGCCTTCCCCTGCATGGTCGACCAGGATGATCGTGCTGGCACGGGTGCCGTACTCGACGCCGCGGATGAACGCCGTGCCAAGCCACTGCTCGCGTTCGGGGCCGATGCCGGTATCCGGCAGGTCGGTGGGATCAGGCCGATGCTCGTCCGCAAGGGCGGCCCACAGCCGATCAAGCGCGGGGGTGTCGGTCGCACACCAGTCGGCAATCGCGTCCATCAATCGCCGCGTCTTCGGCCAAGGGGTGTCGAGTGCGCCATTGGACATGCCGTGCACGCCAGGGGCGAGCCGCTGCCGACCGCCCGGATGGTTGCCAACGTACTCCACGCTGTCCGCATCCGCCAACAGCAGGTTGAACGGCGGGTAGGCCCTGGCACTGCCTGCCAACCCATCAGCGCATACGTGGGCCGGCACCGTGCCACGCAGATAGTCGGCCACCAGCGCGCCGCGGGATTCCCCTGCCTGAGCAGCGTGCGGATCCCGCACATTGGTCACCACCGCCATGCGTCCATCGGCGGCGACACCGGCCCAGGCGCCGCCGGAGCGCAGGTCGCGCCCGCCGATCACGCGGGGTGCGTCGTTCCAGCGGGACAGCGGAGCCGTTGGGCGGGCGTGGAACTCGTCGCGATTGCCGGCCATCACCAGACGCCAGCGCGGGTGGTGGAGCCAAGCCAGAGCAAGTAGGCACATGCGTCGCATTGTGCTGTTTTGCGCAACACCTCGCTACGGGATCGGCACAGTCAATGAATGCGCATCACATGTTTCACGCCCTCTACACACCCCTGAACTTCGCCCCAATCTCAAAATTTGAGACGAAACAGCAACTTGTGGATAAGCCTTGAACAAGTCTCTAAAGATTGCTGCAAGCCATTGATGGCACAGGTGATTTCCCCCTGCAAAAGTTGTTGACAACCCTTTGACCGCTGATAAGGTGGGCATCAGAGGGAAAACCGGGTCTTTTGTGGTTTTTCGTGGTTCAATGTTTCATCCATCTGAAGGAAAGGTGCACGCGTCGTGTTTCAGGGCGAGACGGCCATCACGGTTGACGATAAAGGGCGCATGGCGGTTCCAACCGTTCATCGCGACCTCGTTGCGCGTGTGAGCAACAACCGGCTGGTCCTGACCTACAACCCCTTTGAATCCGGCTGCCTCTGGCTGTACGCGGAATCGGAGTGGGAGCGCGTGCGGGACGACGTGATGGCCAAGCCGAACACCCAGCGGGTCGTTCGGCTGCTGCAGCAGAAGCTGGTCGGTTCGGCCGCACACCTGGAACTGGACGGCAACGGCCGCATCAGCATCCCCGCCAGCCACCGCGGCGCGGTGGGCATCGAAAAAAAGGCGGTATTGCTCGGCATGGGTGACAAATTCGAACTTTGGAGCGAGCAGGCGCACCGCGCATTGATCCAGCAGACATTGTCTGACGAGGATCTGGGCGATGGGCTTCTCGATCTGAAATTGTGAGCCGGGGTGCCCGGGTGCGCGGAACAGCGCAGGCCGGTCACCTCCCGGTGTCGCAGTCGCCGGCGGGTCATCTGCCGGTCCTGTACACCCAGGTCCTTGAAGGCCTGAGGGTGATCGAAGACGGTGTGTACCTCGACGGCACGTTCGGCCGTGGCGGGCATGCGCGTGGCGTACTGGCCCAGCTTGGTGGCGCAGGCCGCCTGCTGTTGATGGACAAGGATCCGGAAGCCATCGCGGCCGCCGAGCGCGACTTCGCGCCCGACCCGCGCGTGTCGATCTTCCGTGGCAGCTTTGCCCAGTTGCTGCAGTGGGAGCAGACGGCCGACGGCCTGGATGGCGTGCTGTTCGACCTCGGCGTTTCCTCGCCGCAGCTGGACGTGGCCGAGCGGGGCTTCAGCTTCGGCAAGGACGGCCCGCTGGACATGCGCATGGACCCGGACAGCGGCGAGAGCGCGGCCCAGTGGCTGGCACGCGCCGACGACACCGAGATCGCCGACGTGCTGTGGACCTACGGTGAGGAGCGTATGAGCCGCCGTATCGCGCGGGCCATCGTGGCGCAGCGGCAGAAGCAGGCGTTCACCCGTACGGGGGAACTGGCTGACCTGATCGCGTCGGCGATGCCGCGTGGCAAGGACAAGATCCATCCGGCCACGCGCAGCTTCCAGGCGATCCGCATCCACATCAACCGTGAACTGGCCGACCTCGAAGCCGGCCTGGTCGCCGCCGTGGAACGGCTGAAGCCGGGTGGCCGATTGGCCGTCATCAGCTTCCATTCGCTGGAAGACCGCATCGTCAAGCAGTACTTCAACCGGTTGGCCAAGGCGCCTCCGAGTAATCGCCGTCTGCCGGAGCAGCAGGCCTTCGTGCCAACGCTGGACCTGATCGGCGGTGCGATCAAGGCCAATGACGACGAGCTGGCCGTCAATCCGCGCGCCCGCAGCGCGGTATTGCGCGTGGCCCAGAAGCGTGAGGTGGCCGGGTGAGCCGGCTCATCCTCATCGTGCTGCTGGCCTGCACGATCGCCTCGGCGATCGGGGTGGTCTTCGTGCGCCACCGCCACCGCCAGACGTTCATCGAACTGGCGCGCGCCGAGCGCGTGCGCGATGAGCTGAACATCGAATTCGGCCGGCTGCAGCTGGAGCAGGCCACGTTGGCAGAAGCCAATCGCGTGGACCAGGTGGCCCGCGAGAAACTGGGCATGAAGTTTCCCGAAGCCGCCGACGTGGTGGTGATCCGCCCATGAGCCGGACCGGCCGCAACCGCCCCCGCAATGCCTTCAACCTGCGCCAACGGCTGCGCTGGGTCGCGCTGGCGCTTGGCCTGTGCTCGGTATCGCTGGTGGGCCGTGCCGCGTATGTGCAGCTGATCAACAGCGACTTCTATCAACGCCAGGGCGAAGCACGCTACCTGCGCGAACTGCCGATCAAGACCTCGCGCGGCATGATCACCGACCGCAATGGCGAGCCGGTGGCGGTGTCCACGCCGGTGGCCTCTATCTGGGTGAACCCGCAGGAACTGCTGCGCTCGCCGGACCGCATTCCTGAACTGGCCAGCGCGCTGGGGTTGGCGGTGGACGACCTGAGCAGCCGGCTGAGCCAGAAGTCGGACAAGGAATTCATGTACCTGCGTCGCCGGATCAACCCGGACGACGCAGAGAAAGTGGTCGCCCTGAAGATTCCAGGCGTGGCTGCACAGCGTGAGTTCCGCCGCTTCTACCCGCAGGGTGAGGCGATGGCCCACGTGCTGGGTTTCACCAACATCGATGATCGCGGCCAGGAAGGGCTGGAGCTGGCCTTCGACGAGTGGCTGCGCGGTGAGCCCGGTGCCAAGCGGATCATCCGCAACCGCAAGGGCGAGACGGTTGAAAGTGATCTGCTGCGTGCCGCCACGCCGGGCAAGGACCTGACCCTGAGCATCGATCGGCGCATCCAGTACCTGGCGTACAAGGAGCTGCGCAACGCGCTGGTCGCCAACAAGGCCGCCGGCGGTTCGATGGTGATCATGGACGTGGCTACCGGTGAAGTGCTGGCGATGGTCAACCTGCCGACCTATAACCCGAACTCGCTTCAGGGCGCGATCCCGGACACCCGTCGCAACCGCGCGGTGACCGACCTGGTCGAGCCCGGTTCGACGATGAAGCCGATCACCATCGCGTCTGCACTGCAGGCCGGCGTGGTGACCAAGGACACCATCATCGATACCAACCCCGGTTACATGTCACTGGGGCGCTACACCATCCGCGACGTGCCGCGGAACAACGGCGTGCTCAACGTGACCGGCGTGATCACCCGCAGCTCGAACGTGGGCGCAGCCAAGATCGCGGCCAAGCTGCCCGACCAGGTGTTCTACGATTCGATCCACAGTTTCGGCTATGGCTCGCGTCCGGGCAGCGGTTTTCCCGGCGAATCCGCCGGCGTGCTGCCGCGTCCCGCGCGCTGGAGTGGCCCCTCCAAGACCACCATGTCGTATGGCTACGGACTGTCGGTCACGCCCCTCCAGATCGCCACGGCATACTCGGCGCTGGGCAACGGCGGCAAATTGATTCCGCCGACCTTCGTCAAAGGCCAGCACAACGAAGCGCGTCAGATCCTGGACCCGCAGATCGCCAAAGAAGTGGTGGCGATGATGGAAACCGTGGTGACCCAGGGCGGCGCCAAGCAGGCGGCCGTGCTGGGGTATCACGTGGCCGGCAAGACCGGTACGGCGCGCAAGGCAGGCCCCGGCGGTTACGAGCGCGGGCATTACAACGCGCTGTTCGCCGGCGTGGTGCCGGCCAGCAACCCGCGCTTTGCCACGGTGATCGTGATCAATGATCCGCAGGCCGGCAAATACTACGGCGGCCTAGTGGCGGCACCGGTCTTCCACAATGTGATGGACGGTGCGCTGCGCCTGATGGACGTGCCGCCGGACGATATCCAATCGTGGCTGGCCGCGCAGCAGTCCGGCAAGACCGGGCATTCCGCCTCGGTGTTGCCGACGCCCCCGGCCGACGCCGTGCTGCCTCCCGATGCCGCCGCCGAATTCGATGCGGCCCTGCCGACCGCGCAGGCACCTGCGACGCCGGTGTCCGCACCGACCGGGGGCACGCAATGAGCCGCACGATGGCGCTTTCCCGCCTGCTGCCTGACGTGGCCCTGGCCGGTCGGGATGTGGATATCCGCGGCCTGGTGATGGACAGCCGCGCCGTGCAACCGGGTGATGCCTTCGTGGCGATCGCCGGGTTCGGCGCACATGGCCTGGGCTTCGTCGAGCAGGCGCGTGCCAATGGTGCAGTCGCCATCCTGTTCGAAGCGCCGGCCCCTGCGGAGCTGCCTGCACCATCGGATGCCATTGCCGTGCCGGGCCTGCGCGCGCGCATGGGCGCGATGGCCGACCAGTTCCACGGCGCGCCGTCGCGCGCGATGACCATGGTGGGTGTCACCGGCACCAACGGCAAGACGTCCACCGTGCAACTGCTGGCCCAGGCCTGGCAGCTGCTGGGCACCCGCAGCGGCAGCATCGGTACCTTGGGCGCCGGCCTGTTCGGCGACGTGCAGCCGACGGGGTTCACCACGCCGCTGGTGCTGCAGATGCATGCGCTGCTGGCCGACCTGCGCGACGCCGGTGCGCAGGCCATCGCGATGGAAGTCAGCTCGCATGCGCTGGACCAGGGCCGTGTGGATGCCGTGCATTACGACGTGGCCGTGTTCACCAACCTCACCCGTGACCATCTCGACTACCACGGCGACATGCATACCTACGGTGCAGCCAAAGAGCGGCTGTTCCATCGCGCCGGACTGCGTGCGTCGGTGGTCAATCTCGATGACGCATTCGGTGCCACGTTGCATGCGCGCGTGCCGGCCAGCCAGAAGGCGGTGGGCGTCAGCTCGCGCGGTGCGCCGCAGGCCAGCGTGCGGGCGAGCGGGATCGTGCTGGACGGCCTGGGTGTAGCGTTCACGTTGACACTCGACGGGCAGTCGCGCGGTGTGCGCTCGCCGCTGCTTGGCCGCTTCAATGTAGACAACCTGTTGACGGTGGCCGGTGTGCTCCATGCGCTGGGGCAGCCGCTGGATGTCATCGTCGAGGTGCTGGCGCAGTTGCAACCGATCCGCGGGCGGATGAACCGCCTCGGCGGCGAAGCGGGGCAGCCGACGGTCGTGATCGATTACGCGCATACGCCGGATGCCCTGGAACAGGCACTGGACAGCCTGCGTGGGCATGTCGACGGCCGCCTGGTCTGCGTGTTCGGCTGTGGCGGCGAACGGGATACCGGCAAGCGGCCCCAGATGGCGGCCATTGCCGAACGGCTGGCTGACCAGGTGATCGTCACCGACGACAATCCGCGCAGCGAAGACGGTGACCGCATCGTGGCCGATATCCTTGCCGGCTTCGACAGTGCCGACAAGGTGGTGGTCCAGCGTGACCGCGCGCGTGCCATCGCCTTGGCGATCGGCGGGGCGGGACCGGGTGACATCGTGCTGATCGCCGGCAAGGGCCACGAGCCCTACCAGGAAGTCGCCGGAGTACGCCATGCCTTCGATGACACCGACGTCGCCGCTGCCGCGCTGGTCGCTGCGGTGCAGGAGGTGACGCCATGAGGCGCACCCTGCTGTCGTTGATCGCCCATTGGGCCGGTGGAGAGATCCACGGTGACGATGCGGCCATCGACGCGATCAGCAACGATACCCGTCAGATGGCGGCCGGCAGCCTGTACGTGGCGCTGCGTGGCGAGCGCTTCGATGGACATGATTTCGGTGCAGATGCGCTTGCGCGCGGCGCCAGTGCACTGCTGGTCGAACGCCTGCTGCCCTTGACCCTGCCGCAGGTGCTGGTGGCCGACAGCGAGCTGGCCCTGGCGCGCATCGCCGCCGGCATGCAGCGCGACCGCGCCACTGGTGTGTTCGCCATCACCGGCAGCAACGGCAAGACCAGCGTCAAGGCGCTGCTGCTGGGCATCCTGCAGCAGCACGCGCAGATCGCCGGCAAGGTGGTCTATGCCAATCCGGGCAACCGCAACAATGAGATCGGCCTGCCATTGGCCGTGATCGACGCGCCGGAAGACGCGGATTTCGCCGTGTACGAGATGGGCGCCGGCAAGCCGGGTGACATCGCGTACCTGACCGACATCGTCCGTCCGCGCTGGTCGCTGGTGAACAACATCGCGGCCGCCCATCTGGAGCGGATGGGCAGCCTGCAGGGTGTGGCCAACACCAAGGGCGCGATCTACGCGGCCCTGCCGGCGGACGGCGTGGCGGTGATCAATGCCGACGACGCCTTTGCGCCTTGGTTCGAGCAGCATTTCATCGGCACCCCGCCGCGCTGCGCAGTGTTGCGTTTCGGCCTGGAGCACAGTGCCGACGTGTTCGCCTCGGCAATCCGCTTCGATGCGGCGGGCAGTCATTTCGAGCTGCACACGCCGGTCGGGCAGGCTGCGGTGTCGCTGCCGTTGCCGGGTCGCCACAACATCGGCAACGCGCTTGCGGCCACCGCACTCGCACTGGCCGCCGGCATCCCGTTGGCGCATGTCGTGGCGGCGCTGGCCGTCACCGAACCGGTGCCGGGACGCCAGATCGCCCATCGGTTGCACAGCGGGGCCGTTCTGGTGGACGACAGCTACAACGCCAATCCGGGTTCGCTGGTGGCTGCCATCGAGGCGTTGGCCGGCAGCGGTGACGACGGCTGGCTGGTACTGGGTGACATGCGCGAACTCGGCCCCGATGCAGCCGCGCTGCACGCGCAGGCAGGCCTGCGTGCACGTCAGGCCGGGCTCAAGCGGCTGTACACGCTGGGGCCGCTCAGCGCCTCGGCTTCTGCTGCCTTCGGTGAAGGCGGTCGTTCTTTTGAAACCCATGACGCGCTTGCGCAGGCCCTGCAGCAGGAACTGCATGCGGGCGTGCGCTGCCTGGTCAAGGGCTCCCGTGGCAGCGCCATGGACAAGATTGTGAAAGCGCTGCTCGCGCAAGGAGAGGAATCGCCTCATGTTGTATGAACTGGCCCGCTGGCTGCAGCAGTTCGAGAGCTCGTTTGCGCTCTTCAACTACCAGACGTTCCGCGCCATCCTGGCGGCACTGACGGCGCTGTTCCTGTCGCTGTGGATGGGCCCGGCCGTGATCCGCAGGCTCGCCCAGTTCAAGGGCGGGCAGCCGATCCGCAAGGATGGCCCGCAGACCCATTTCGCCAAGGCCGGCACGCCGACCATGGGCGGTTCGTTGATCCTGCTGACGGTCACCCTCGCGGTGCTGGCCTGGGCCGACCTGAGCAACCGCTACGTGTGGCTGGTGCTGGCGGTGATGATCTGCTTCGGTGCGATCGGCTGGTACGACGACTGGATCAAGATCGTCCGCCGTGACCCGAATGGCCTGAAGTCGCGCTGGAAGTACCTGCTGCAGTCGATCTTCGGCCTGGCCGCTGGCCTGTTCCTTTACTTCACCGCCGACGTGCCCTCCGCGCTGACGTTCTACATTCCGATGTTCAAGTCGGTGGCGCTGCCGCTGGCGGGCATCAGCTTCGTGGCCATCGCGTACTTCTGGATCGTGGGCTTTTCGAATGCGGTCAACCTGACCGATGGCCTGGACGGCCTGGCGATCATGCCGACCGTGCTGGTCGCCTGCGCGCTGGGCGTGTTCGCCTACGCGTCCGGCAACGTGGTGTTCTCCAACTACCTGCAGATTCCGCAGATCCCCGGAGCGGGTGAGCTGGTCATCATCTGCGCCGCCATCGCCGGCGCGGGCCTGGGCTTCCTGTGGTTCAACACCTACCCGGCCATGGTCTTCATGGGCGACATCGGTGCGCTGGCGCTGGGCGCCGTGCTGGGGACCATCGCGGTGATCGTGCGCCAGGAGCTGGTGCTGGTGATCATGGGCGGCGTCTTCGTGGTTGAAACCTTGTCGGTGATGATCCAGGTCGCCTCGTTCAAGCTGACCGGCAAGCGCGTGTTCCGCATGGCGCCGATCCATCACCACTTCGAGCTGAAGGGCTGGCCGGAGCCGCGCGTGATCGTGCGCTTCTGGATTATTTCGGTGGTGCTGGTGCTGGTCGGTCTGGCCACGTTGAAGGTGCGCTGATGAATGATCTCTCGCGCCAGGCAACACGCCTTGAAGCCATCGGAGGCCACTTCGACAAGTGGCTGCTCGGCGCGATCATCGCGCTGACCGGGCTGGGCGTGGTGATGGTCGCGTCGAGCTCGATCGCGCTGATGAGCAGCCCGTTCTATTACCTCAATCGCCATCTGATCTTCCTGGCGGTGGGCATCGTGCTGGCCGGGCTGGCCATGCGCACTGAACTGAAGACCATCGAGCAGTACAACCAGCTGCTGCTGCTGGGCTGCTTCGCCTTGCTGGTGGTGGTATTCGTGCCGGGCCTCGGCAGCAGCGTCAACGGGGCACGTCGCTGGATCAATCTCGGCGTGTCCAAGTTCCAGACGGTCGAAGCGGTCAAGGTGCTCTACATCGTGTGGCTGTCCAGCTACCTGGTGCGCTTCCGGGACGAGGTGAACGCGACGTGGCCGGCCATGCTGAAGCCGCTGGGCGTGGCCGGGGCGCTGGTGGTGCTGATGCTGCTGCAGCCCGACTTCGGCTCGTCCACGCTGCTGCTGGCGATCACCGCCGGCATGCTGGTGTTGGGCGGGGTCAACATGCCGCGCATGTCGATGCCGGTGATCATCGGCATGGTCGGCATGAGCGCGCTGGCGATCATCGAACCGTACCGCATGCGCCGCATCACCTCCTTCCTGGACCCGTGGGCCGACCAGCAGGGCGACGGCTACCAGCTGTCCAACGCGCTGATGGCCGTCGGCCGCGGCGAATGGACCGGCGTGGGCCTGGGCAACTCGGTGCAGAAGCTCTATTACCTGCCCGAGGCACATACCGACTTCATCTTCTCGGTCACGGCCGAAGAGCTGGGTTTCCTCGGCACCTGCCTGGTGATCGCGCTGTACGCGCTGCTGGTGGGTCGCACGCTGTGGCTGGGCATGCGCTGCGTGGAGATGAAGCGCCACTTCTCCGGCTACGTGGCCTTCGGCATCGGGCTGTGGATCAGCATGCAGAGCTTCGTCTCGATCGGGGTCAACCTGGGCATCCTGCCGACCAAGGGGCTGACCTTGCCGTTGATCTCGTCGGGCGGTTCCAGCGTGCTGATGACCTGCGTCGCGATGGGGTTGCTGCTGCGCGTGTCGTACGAGCTGGATCGCGCCGAGCGCCGCCATGCCGTTCGCATGGGCGGGGGCGATGAGGTGGCCGACGAGATCGTGACCGCTCCGCCAGCGGGGCCGGCCGCGACGCCGAAGCCGTCCCGCGTCGCCAATGCGGGCGCACCGGCCACTGCCAGTACGAGCGCGACGCCGACCACCTCGGCGCCGGGCAGCACCACGCGTGGCACCAGCCGCCTGCAGACGCGCGTCGAGCCGACCTTCGGGAGGCTGTCATGAGCGCCATGCGTGACGCGGCCCCGCGCCCCGTGATGATTCTTGCCGGTGGTACCGGCGGGCACATCTTCCCCGGTCTGGCAGTGGCCAAGGTGCTACGCGCGCGCGGTATCCCGGTCACTTGGCTGGGCGCTGTCGGACAGATGGAAACCCGCCTGGTGCCGCAGCATGACGTGCCGATCGATACGCTGGATATCGCCGGGCTGCGCGGCAAGGGCAAGCTGGCCCTGCTGGGCGCGCCGTGGCGTCTGCTGCGTGCGATCCGCCAGGCAGGCTTCATCCTGCGCGACCGTCATCCGCGTGCGGTGATCGCGTTCGGCGGTTACGCCTCCGGACCGGGCGGGCTGGCTGCGCGTCTGCATGGGCTGCCCCTGCTGGTGCATGAGCAGAACCGCGCACCCGGCATGACCAACCGCTTCCTCTCCCGCTTTGCGCAGCGCGTGCTGACCGGTTTCCCCGGCAGCTTCGCCGCACGCGAAGAAGCCGTCGGCAACCCGGTGCGCGCCGAGATCGCTGCGATTGCACCGCCCGAGCAGCGCTTTGCCGGTCGCACTGGTCCATTGCGTGTGCTGGTGGTGGGCGGAAGCCAGGGCGCGCGCGCCTTGAACATGGGCGTCCCGCAGGCGATCGCCGCATTGGGTGCTTCCCATCCGGTGCAGGTGCGCCACCAGAGCGGCGAGAAAATGCACGCCGAGGCGGTGGAGGCCTATGCCAAGGCCGGGGTCACCGCCGAGATCACGCCGTTCATCGCCGACATGGCCGATGCCTTCGCGTGGGCTGACGTCGTGGTGTGCCGGTCCGGCGCGTCCACTCTCGCCGAGCTGTGTGCCGTGGGCGTCGGCAGCGTGCTGGTGCCGTTCCCGGCCGCGGTCGATGATCACCAGACGCGCAATGCGGAATACCTGGTCGAGCGCGATGCCGCCGTGCTGCTGAAGCAGGGCGATGCGCTGGTCACCGGCATCACGTCACTGTTGCGTGAACTATCCGAAAATCCCGCCCGCCGCATGCAGATGGCGAAAGCCGCACGTGCGCTGGCCAAGGTCGATGCCGCAGAGCGCATCGCCGATATCATCCTCGAGGAAGCTGTATGAACACTGTGCCGCGCCAGCGCGCCGACACGACGCGGAGCTGCGCATGATCCGCCGCCTGCACGACACCAACGACCTGGTGCGCGCCTTCCCGCGCGTGCATTTCGTTGGCATCGGTGGCACCGGCATGAGCGGCATCGCGGAAGTGATGTTGACGCTGGGCTATGAAGTGTCCGGCTCGGACAACGCGGACAACACCGCGACGCGTCGCCTCGGCAGCCTCGGCGCACGCATCATGCGGGGACATTCCGCCGCCAACGTGCTCGGCACCGATTGTGTGGTGGTCTCCAGCGCGATCCGCGAAGACAACCCGGAACTGATGGAAGCGCGCAGCCAGCGTATCCCGATCATGCCGCGCGCCGCGATGCTGGCCGAGCTGATGCGTTTCCGCCGCGGCATCGCGGTGGCCGGCACGCACGGCAAGACGACCACCACCAGCCTGACGGCGGCGGTACTGAGCGAGGGCGGACTGGATCCGACCTTCGTGATCGGGGGCCAACTGTTGGCCGCCGGTGCCAACGCCAAGCTGGGCGGCGGTCAGTGGCTGGTCGCCGAGGCCGATGAAAGCGATGGCAGCTTCCTGCGCCTGAATCCGTTGATGTCGATCATCACCAATATTGATGCCGATCATCTGGAAAACTACGGCAACGACTTTGCCCGCGTGCAGGCGGCCTTCGCCGAATTCCTGCAGCGCCTGCCTTTCTATGGCTTGGCCGTGCTGTGCATCGACGATCCCGAAGTCGCTGCGCTGGCGGCGAAGACCCCGCGCCATGTGATGAGCTACGGCCTGAGCGACAACGCCGACGTGCGCGCCGAAAACGTGGTGCAGGAAGGAGCGCGTATGCGCTTCACCCTGCGGCTGCCGCAGGGCACCAGCCAGGAAGTGGTCCTGGCGCTGCCCGGCAAGCACAACGTCCTCAACGCGCTGGCCGCCGCCGCCGTGGGTTGGCAGCTGGGTGTTGCACCGGATGCGATCGCACGTGCGCTGGAAAGCTTCGCCGGCGTCGGCCGTCGCTTCAATGACCTCGGCGAGGTCACCACCGCCAGCGGCGCCCGGGTGCAGGTGATCGATGATTACGGCCACCATCCCAGCGAGCTGGAGGCGGTATTCGCTGCTGCACGCGGTGGGTGGTCCGACAAGCGCCTGGTCGTCGCGTTCCAGCCGCACCGCTACAGCCGGACCCGCGACCAGTTCGACAAGTTTGCCGCCGTGCTGTCCAGCGTGGACGCGCTGGTGCTGAGCGAGGTCTACCCGGCCGGCGAAGAGCCGATCGCCGGTGCGGATTCCGAAGCGCTGGCACGCGCCATCCGTGCGCGCGGGCGCAGTGAGCCGGTGGTGGTCGGCAAGGCGGCCGAACTCGCGCACGTGCTGCCCGACGTGCTGCAGGACGGCGATCTTCTGTTGATGATGGGGGCCGGCGACATCGGCGCCGTGGCCCAGCAGATCGCAACGGAAGGCTTCAGCGTGGAGGCCCAGGCATGACCGCTTTCAACTTCCCCGCACCCCGCACGACCGACCCGGCCGTGTTCGGTCGTGTCGGTGTGTTGCTGGGTGGCACGTCCAGCGAACGCGAGGTGTCGCTGGATTCCGGTCGCAACGTGCTCGAAGCGCTGCAGGCGCGCGGCATCAACGCATTCGCCATCGATGGCATCCCGGCACTGGCCAACGCGCTGGCCGCGGGCGAAGTGGACCGCGTGTTCAACATCCTCCACGGCCACAATGGCGGGGGGGAGGACGGCATCGTGCAGGGTCTGATGGAAGCGTTCGGCGTGCCGTACACCGGCTCGGACGTGTTGGGGTCGGCCCTGAGCATGGACAAGATCCGGACCAAGCAGGTGTGGCTGTCGGTCGGCCTGCCCACTCCGCAGTACCGCAAGGTCACCGCGGAAAACGTGCACGCGCAGGCCGCCGAACTCGGCTTGCCGGTGGTGGTGAAGCCGGCCAATGAAGGGTCCAGCGTGGGCATCAGCCGGGTCTTCGACGATGCCGGCCTGGACGAGGCGGTGGCCCTGGCCACGCGCTACGACGGCCAGCTGCTGATGGAGCAGATGGTGGTCGGCGACGAGCTGACCGTCGGCATCCTCGGCGATGTTGCGCTGCCGTCGATCCGTATCGTGCCCAAGGGCCAGTGGTACGACTACGACGCCAAGTACAAGGCCGATGACACCGAGTATCTGTGTCCTGGCCTGCAGGATGCCGACGAAGAGGAGATCCGTCGTCTCGCCCTGGCTGCGTTCCGCGCTGCAGGCTGCCGTGGATGGGGCCGGGTGGATGTGATGCGCGACCGCACCAGCGGCCGCCTGTACCTGCTGGAAGTGAACACCGCGCCGGGCATGACCAGCCATTCGCTGGTGCCCAAAGCCGCAGGCCAGGCCGGGATCAGCTTTGAAGACCTGGTCTGGCGTGTGCTCGAACAGACCCTCGCCACTACAGTGCAGGAGAACGGTCACGCATGAACGCGGTGCTGCGCATCTTCGTCTGGCTGTTGGCCCTGTCGGTGGTGGCCCTGCCCGTCGTGGCCGTGCTCAACGGCTGGGTCGGCGCCGAGCGCTGGCCGTTGGCGAAGCTGCGCGTGCACGGTGAGTTCAAGCGCGTGCCGGCGGAGCAGTTGCAGAAGGTGCTGTTGCCTTACGCGCACGCCGGCTTCTTCGCGGTGAAGCTGCAGGATGCACAGGACAGCATCGAGCGCCTGCCGTGGGTGGAAAGCGCACGCGTGCGCAAGCAGTGGCCGGATGTGCTGGAAGTCACCCTGGTCGAGCACAAGCCGTTCGCGCGATGGGGCGGCGATCGCCTGCTTTCCGAGCAGGGCAAGCTGTTCCCCACGCCGAAGAAACTGGCCGACCTGCAGCTGCCGCAGCTGGACGGTCCAGACAGCCAGACCGAAGAAGTGGTGTCGCTGTACAACGATGCGCGGGCGTTGTTCGCGCCGTCCGGGCTGGACGTCAGCCGCCTGACGATGGATGCACGCGGCAGCTGGTCACTGCTGCTCAGCAACGGCACCGAAGTCGTGGTGGGCCGCGACGATGCGCGCTCACGCCTGCAGCGATACGTACGCGTGCTGCCCCAGCTCGCCAGCCAGGCCGCGCCGATCGAGCGCGCCGACCTCCGATACACCAATGGCTTCACCCTCAGCTGGGGTGAAGCACCGGCGCCAGAGCCGAAAAAAACGCAGGACAGGACATGAATCGCAAGGGTGATAAATCGTTGATCGTCGGGCTCGACATCGGCACCTCCAAGGTGGTGGCGCTGGTGGGTGAGTACTCGCCGGGCAACCCCATCGAGGTGATCGGCATCGGGTCGCACGAATCGCGCGGGCTCAAGCGCGGCGTGGTGGTGGACATCGAGTCCACGGTGCAGTCGATCCAGCGTGCGGTGGAAGAGGCCGAGCTGATGGCCGGTTGCGAGATCCGTTCGGTGTACGCGTCGATCTCCGGCAACCACGTGCAGTGCAAGAACTCGCCCGGGATCGTCCCGATCCGCGACGGCGAAGTGACCTGGGGCGACCTGGACCGGGTGCTCGACGCCGCCAAGGCCGTGGCCATCCCGGCCGACCAGAAGATCCTGCATGCGATCCCGCGCGAGTATGTGCTGGACGATTCGCAGGAAGGCATCCGCAACCCTGTCGGCATGACCGGCGTCCGCCTGGAAGTGCATGCCCACCTGGTGGTGTGCGCGCAGTCGGCTGCCGCCAACATCAGCAAGTGCGTGCAGCGCTGTGGCCTGCAGGTGGACGATCTGGTGCTGTCATCGCTGGCCTCCAGCGTCGCCGTGCTGACCGCCGACGAGCGCGAGCTCGGCGTGGTGCTGGTCGACATGGGCGCCGGCACCACCGACATCGCCGTGTTCGTGCAGGGCGCGATCTGCCACACCGCGTCGTTGCCGATCGCCGGTGACCATGTCACCAATGACATTGCCCACATGCTGCGCACACCGACCCCGGAAGCGGAGCAGATCAAGGTGCGTTACGCCTGCGCGCTGGCGCAGCTGGCGACCGCCGAAGAAAGCATCCAGGTGCCGAGCGTCGGCGACCGGCCGCCACGTCGCATGCCGCGCCACGCGCTGGCGCAGGCGGTGCAGGGGCGTTACGAGGAAATCTTCGAGATGGTGCAGGCCGAACTGCGTCGCTCCGGTTTCGAAGAACTGGTCCGCGCCGGCATGGTGCTGACCGGCGGTGCATCGAAGATGGAAGGTGTGGTCGAACTGGCCGAAGAGATGCTGCAGATGCCGGTACGTGTGGGCATCCCGCAGCATGTCACCGGCCTGGGCGAAGTGGTGGGCAACCCCGTGCATGCAACCGGCGTCGGCCTGTTGCTGATGGGTAGCCAGATCGAACACCCGCGTCGGCCGTCGCTGCCGGCAGGCCGTGCGGGCAGCATGTTCAAGAAACTGAAAACCTGGTTCCGCGGCGAATTCTGATCGCGGGTAGAGCCGACTTCAGTCGGCTGAAAGAAAACGCAACACCGCAACACGCAACAGACGGATACACAAACCACTACAGCCGCAACGGCGGCATGCAGCGGAGGGCAGGATGCCTCTCCCGCAACATGCCAAAGGAAGCGGATACAACCGAGGACATGGACATGGCGCATTTTGAACTGATCGAAAAGATGGCACCCAATGCGGTGATCAAGGTCGTTGGCGTGGGCGGTGGCGGCGGAAACGCTGTAGCGCACATGGTCAACTCAGCGGTGGATGGCGTGGAGTTCATCACCGCCAACACCGACTCGCAGGCCATCAAGAATTGCGGTGCGAAGCTGCAGCTGCAGCTGGGCACCAACGTCACCAAGGGCCTGGGCGCAGGTGCGAACCCGGAAGTGGGTCGCCAGGCTGCGCTGGAAGATCGCGAGCGCATCATCGACGCGCTGCAGGGCGCGGACATGGTCTTCATCACCGCCGGCATGGGCGGTGGCACCGGCACGGGCGCTGCACCGGTGGTGGCGCAGTTGGCCAAGGAGATGGGCATCCTGACCGTTGCCGTGGTCACCAAGCCGTTCCCGTTCGAAGGCCGTCGCCGCATGCAGGTTGCGCTGAAGGGCATCGAAGAACTGAGCCAGCACTGCGATTCGCTGATCACCATCCCCAACGAAAAGCTGATCACTGTCCTGGGCCGAAACGCCACCATGATCCAGGCGTTCCGTGCCGCCAACGACGTGCTGCAGGGCGCCGTGCAGGGCATCGCCGATCTGATCGTGCGTCCGGGCCTGATCAACGTCGATTTCGCCGACGTGCGCACCGTGATGTCCGAAATGGGCCTGGCGATGATGGGTACCGGTACCGCCCGCGGTGATGACCGTGCGCAGGCCGCTGCCGAGTCGGCCATCCAGAACCCGCTGCTGGACGATGTGAACCTGGCCGGTGCCAACGGCATCCTGGTCAACATCACCGCCGGTGCCGACTTCACCATGGCCGAGTTCGACGAGATCGGCCGCACCATCGACGGCTTCGCTTCGGAAGACGCCACCGTGGTGGTCGGCACCGTGCTCGATCCGGACATGCAGGACGAAGTGCGCGTCACCGTGGTCGCGACCGGCCTCAACCGCGTGGCCGCCGGCAAGAGCCAGCGTCCGGGCGAGCGTGCGCCGATCAAGCTGGTCCGCAACGCCACCACCGGCCAGCCGGAGTTCTCCGACTTCGACAACGGCGGTGACGCGGTGTCCAAGGCCGTTGGCGGTGTCGGCCTGGGCCTGCGTCGCGCGAGCAGCGACAGCGTAGCGGCGTCCTCTTCGTCCAGCGCGTCGTCTTCGTCGTCCAGCAGCTCGAGCGCCAGCGCGGGCAGCACGCCGACCGCCGAACTGCCCAACGATTACCTGGACATCCCGGCGTTCCTGCGCCGCCAGGCCGACTGATCCATGCTGCCGGGGTTGTCCTCCCCGGCATCACGCACCATGTCCTGCATTGCAGGCGCCGGGCCAGGATGGGCCCGGCCGCCTTGTGATCGCACCCGCCGCACCCGCGTGGCGCCACCACCTGCCTGGCTTCAGCCGGAGTAGGGGCGACCGCGTGTTAATCTGTTGCACCCCCTGGGGCAGGCCATCGCGGCCCGCCGCACGCTTCTGGTCACCCCCCATGATTCCGCAACGCACCCTCAAGAACACGATCCGCGCCACCGGCGTTGGCCTGCACAGCGGCGACAAGGTCTACATGACCCTGCGCCCGGCACCGGTCAACCATGGCATCGTGTTCCGCCGCGTGGATCTGGACCCGGTCGTCGATGTTCCGGCCAAGGCCGAGCTGGTGACCGAAGTGACCCTGTGCACCGGGCTGACCTGCAACGACGCCAAGATCCAGACCGTCGAACACCTGATGTCAGCGTTGGCCGGCCTGGGTGTGGACAACATCATTGTCGAACTGTCCTCGGCCGAGCTGCCGATCATGGACGGTTCGTCCGGCCCGTTCGTGTTCCTGCTGCAGTCGGCGGGCATCATCGAACAGGACGCCGCCAAGCGCTTCATCCGTGTACTGAAGACCGTGGAAGTCACTGAAGGTGACAAGGTCGCGCGCTTTGATCCCTACGAGGGCTACAAGCTCGGTTTCACCATCCAGTTCGATCACCCGATGATCCCCGCCAAGCAGTCGCGGCAGGAAATCGAGTTCTCCACGATGGCCTATACCAAGGAAATCTCCCGCGCCCGGACCTTCGGTTTCATGCGTGACCTGGAGTACATGCGCGAGCGCAACCTGGGCCTGGGCGGTTCGATGGACAACGCCATCGTGCTGGACGAGTTCCGCGTGCTGAACGAAGACGGCCTGCGCTATGCCGACGAATTCGTGCGACACAAGATCCTGGACGCCATCGGCGATCTGTACCTTGCCGGCGGCCAGGTGCTGGGGGCCTATGAAGGGTTCAAGTCCGGTCATGCGCTGAACAACAAGCTGGTGCGTGCCTTGATGGCCGATGCCAGCGCATGGGAGTGGGTGAGCTACGAATCGCCCGCCGCTGCCGAGCCGGTCGCCTACGGCGCTCCGGCCTACGCCTGAAAAACACTGCGATATCAGCTAGTTGACGCCGCCCTCGGGCGGCGTTTCGCGTTCAGGGCCCTGGTCTTCACGGCCAGCAGGAAGGGGCCAGTACGGCGTCACAGTTTGTGAACCTGTTACGTCAGAAGCCTGAACTTAACGTTTAAATAACAAAACTCTAACGACTGGACGGCCCGACGCCGTTAGGATGCCCCACGGTCCTCGCAAAAGCTTCACGCCATTTCCACGGCATGTTGGCAGAGCGGGGAAGCGGAGCCGGATGCTTCGCGGTCATCAGGACCTGGACGGTTTCGTGTCCTGGAGGCTGGCCAAGGCGTCGCGTAGTCCTTTGTGCGTGGCGGCTGAAACTGCGTGGGGTCCATTCCGGTTGTCGATCGCTGGGGAGCGTGGTGGAGCGGGGGACGCAGTCTTGATGGTCACTTTGGTGGCCTTCAGCCCGATGGACCGGGCCGCGTCGATCAACTGTGCTTCGGCAAGCCGCAATTTGGCATGCCAGACAGGGGATTCGACGAGAAAAACGAGGTGTTCGTCGTTCACGTTCGCCAGCCTGCAATGGTTGCGCAGGGTGAGCGGCAAGTGGGGGCGTAATTGTTGGTCCAACGCATCGAGCCATAAGGCACGACGCAGCGGGTTCCCGGTTTTGTCACCCATGACCGCATCCAGCGCCGGCTTAGGCGTAGGTGCGGGACGACCACTGGATTTCGGCTCAGACATGAAAACTCACTGATGGCATTCAAAAAGATCGTAATCAAAACGCGTGATGGAAAGGCAAAAACGCCCCTTGCGCGTCTTCGCTTCTACTTCGAGGATCGTCCCCGCGCCCTGCTGGGCAGCGTGCTGGGCATGGGCTGCATTATCGGCTTCGCCGGTGGAATGGGGGCCAACCTGCTGGGCGATTCCCGCCTGCAGGCCAAGGTAGACCGCCAGGAGCGGGAACTCGCCCAGGTCCGCCTGCAGTCGCAGACCGAGGTGAACGCCCTCGCGGCGCGCCTGGGGGAACTTCAGGCACAAGCCACCCGCCTCAATGCGCTGGGTGAGCGCCTGACCCAGATGGGCAAACTGGAAGACGGCGAGTTCGACTTCCAGGAAACCCCCGGCCTGGGTGAAGGCGACGCCGGCGGTCCGACCGTGGATATCCCGGTCAAGGACATCAACGCCGACTTACAGGTGCTGGAGCAGCGATTCGCTGCTTCAGGCAGCCAGCTCTCGGTGATGGAATCGCTGATGTTCGACCATCAGCTGCAGCAGAACGCCGTGCCCTCGCGCATGCCGATCCGCAACAGCTATGTCACGTCCAGCTTCGGCACCCGTGCTGATCCGTTCGGTCGCGGTGCACGCAGTCACAAGGGCATTGATTTCCATGCCAAGGTCGGCGATCCGGTGATGTCTGTCGCCGAAGGCGTGGTCAGCTTCTCCGGTGTGAAGGGCGGCTACGGCAACGTCGTCGATGTGGATCACGGCAATGGTTACGTGACCCGCTACGCGCACAATTCGCGCCTGGTGGTGAAGGTGGGTGACCTGGTCCGTGCCGGACAGGAAGTGGCCAAGGCCGGTTCCACGGGTCGTTCCACCGGTGCCCATGTGCACTTCGAAGTCTGGGAGAGCGGGCGCGTGGTCAATCCGCGCAAGTTCCTGGGTGACGGCGGCAACACCCCGGTCGGTCGCGTTTCGCGCGGCTGACGGGTTCCGGTAGCGCCGAGCCATGCTCGGCGAGCGCAGCGACAGCCCCACCCGGGGTGTGCCGAATGTGGCGGGCACGCCGCCGGGCATCGCTCGGCGCTATGGTCCGGCCAGCGAACCGCCAAAGCGCTTGAATCCTCCCACGTCCATCCCAAGTTACAATGGGTGATGCCATAGACGGGGCGCAGGGCGCCTCGTTTCGTTTGCGGCGGACGGATTCCCGATGGAGCCGTGCCGGCGTTCACCTGACAACCGGTTCCCTCAATGATCAACAGCCTGCTTACCCGCGTATTCGGCAGTCGTAATGAACGACAGCTGCGCCAGCTCAATCGCATCGTCGCCAAGGTCAATGCGCTGGAGCCGGAGATGGAAGCGTTCAGCGATGAGCAGCTCCAGGCCAAGACGCCGGAATTCAAGCAGCGCATCGCCGATGGCGAGGCGTTGGACAAGGTGCTGCCGGAAGCGTTCGCCGTCTGTCGCGAAGCCAGCCGCCGTGTTCTCGGCATGCGTCATTACGACGTGCAGCTTATCGGTGGCATGGTGCTGCACCTGGGCAAGATCGCCGAGATGCGCACCGGTGAAGGCAAGACCCTGGTCGCTACGCTGCCGGTCTATCTGAACTCGCTCGAAGGCAAGGGCGTGCACGTGGTCACCGTGAACGACTACCTGGCGCGCCGCGACTCCGCGCAGATGGGCAAGCTGTACAACTGGCTGGGCCTGAGCGTGGGCGTCGTGTATCCGGGCATGCCGCACGGTGACAAGCGCGAGGCCTATGGCAGCGACATCACGTACGGCACCAACAACGAATTCGGTTTCGATTACCTGCGCGACAACATGGCGCTGTCCAAGGCCGACCGCTATCAGCGCGGCCTGCACTACGCCATCGTCGATGAAGTCGACTCCATCCTGATCGACGAAGCGCGTACCCCGCTGATCATTTCGGGTCCGGCCGATGATTCCCCGGAGCTGTACATCCGCGTAAACCGCATCGTACCGAGCCTGGTGAAGCAGGAAAACGAAGAAGCCGAGGGCGACTTCTGGATCGACGAGAAGGGCAAGCAGGTGCACCTGTCCGAAGCGGGCATGGAGCACGCCGAGCGTCTGCTGGTCGAAGCCGGCATCCTCGACGCGGAGACCGAAGGCCTGTACGCGGCGCAGAACCTGACCGTCGTGCATCACCTCAATGCCGCGCTGCGTGCGCATGCCATCTACCAGCGTGACGTGGATTACATCGTGCGCGATGGTGAAGTCGTCATCGTCGATGAGTTCACCGGCCGCACCCTGGCCGGCCGTCGCTGGTCGGACGGTCTGCACCAGGCGGTGGAAGCGAAGGAAGGCGTGCCGGTACAGCGCGAGAACCAGACGCTGGCCAGCATCACGTTCCAGAATCTGTTCCGCATGTACAAGAAGCTGTCCGGCATGACCGGTACGGCCGATACCGAAGCCTTCGAGTTCCAGAGCATCTACAACCTGGAAGTGGTGGTCATCCCGACCAACCGCCCGACCATCCGCAAGGACTCGCCGGACCAGGTGTTCCTCAATCGCCAGGGCAAGTTCAACGCGGTGCTGGCCGACATCCAGGAATGCAACAAGCGGGGCCAGCCGGTGCTGGTGGGTACGACCTCGATTGAAACCTCGGAGATGCTGTCCGAACACCTGGCCAAGGCCGGTGTGCAGCATGAAGTGCTGAACGCCAAGCAGCATGACCGCGAAGCGACCATCGTCGCCAACGCCGGTCGTCCGGGTGCGGTGACCATCGCCACCAACATGGCCGGTCGCGGTACCGATATCGTGCTGGGCGGCTCGCTGGAAACCGAACTGCACGAGATGGGCGAGGAGGCCAGCGACGCCCAGCGCGCCGCGGCCAAGGCCGAGTGGCAGGTCCGGCATGACGCCGTCAAGGCCGCCGGTGGCCTGCACATCGTCGGCACCGAGCGCCATGAATCGCGTCGTATCGACAACCAGCTGCGTGGTCGTTCCGGCCGCCAGGGTGATCCGGGTTCGTCCCGTTTCTACCTGTCGCTGGAAGACAACCTGATGCGCATCTTCGCCTCCGACTGGGTGCAGAAGGCCATGCGCATGATGGGCATGAAGGAAGACGACGTCATCGAAGACCGCCTGGTCAGCCGGCAGATCGAAAAGGCCCAGCGCAAGGTCGAAGCGCACAACTTCGATATCCGCAAGAACCTGCTGGATTTCGACGACGTCAACAACGACCAGCGCAAGGTGATCTATTCGCAGCGCGATGAACTGCTGGATGCCGATTCGGTCAAGGACAACGTCGATGGCATCCGCGACGACGTGGTGTTCGACATCGTCGCCCGCTTCGTGCCGCCGAACTCGATCGATGAACAGTGGGACCTGCCGGGCCTGGAAGCCACGCTGCAGTCCGAGTTCGGCCTCGACATGTCGGTCACCGACCTGGTCAAGAGCCACGAAGAGCTGGACGCCGAAGGCATCGCGCAGAAGGTGCAGGAGCGCGTCAACGCGCATTTCGATGCAAAGGAAAGTGGCGTCGGTGCAGACACCATGCGCGCGCTGGAGAAGCACGTGATGCTGACCGTGCTCGACCAGAGCTGGAAGGAGCATCTGGCTCGCATGGATTACCTGCGCCAGGGCATTTACCTGCGCGGCTATGCGCAGAAGCAGCCGAAGCAGGAGTACAAGAAGGAAGCGTTCGAGCTGTTCTCCAACATGTTGGAAGACGTGAAGCGCGAAGTGGTGACGATGTTGTCGCGCGTGCGCATCCGCAGCGATGAAGAAGTGGCGGCACTGGAAGCCGCGGAGCGTCAGCAGGTACAGGCGCGCCTCAGCCAGTCGCAGTTCCAGCATCAGGATGCCGGCGGCTACAGCGCCGACGAAGAAGCCGCGCAGGTGGAAGCCGCGCAGGTCGCGCAGGGCCAGGGCGGCGAGCCGAAGATCGGCCGCAATGACCCCTGCCCCTGTGGCAGCGGCAAGAAGTACAAGCACTGCCACGGGCAGCTGAGCTGACTCCAGAAAAAACCCCGCGCAAGCGGGGTTTTTTTTATCTCGCGCAACCCGCCGGTAGAGCCGCCGGTAGAGCCGGCGGTAGAGCCGACTTCAGTCGGCTGCTTTTTCCGCACACAGCCAGCCGACGGTAGAGCCGACTTCAGTCGGCTGCTTTTTCCGCACACAGCCAGCCGACGGTAGAGCCGACTTCAGTCGGCTGCTTTTTCCGCACAGAGTCAGCCGACGGTAGAGCCGACTTCAGTCGGCTGCCTTTTCCGCACAGAGCCAGCCGACGGTAGAGCCGACTTTAGTCGGCTGCTTTTTCCGCACACAGCCAGCCGCCGGTAGAGCCGACTTCAGTCGGCTGCTTTTTCCGCACATAGCCAGCCGACTGAAGTCGGCTCTACCAAGCCGCGGCCATCCCGCGACCACGCGACGTCCAAACCGCGACCAAGACGCCACCAGACCGCGACCAAACCGCCACCAGACCGC
This sequence comes from Stenotrophomonas sp. CFBP 13725, assembly GCF_014841935.1. Lineage (NCBI taxonomy): Bacteria > Pseudomonadati > Pseudomonadota > Gammaproteobacteria > Lysobacterales > Lysobacteraceae > Stenotrophomonas > Stenotrophomonas sp. CFBP 13725. The sequence continues at coordinate 216,939 of NZ_JACYUV010000004.1, forward strand.
GACCAAGACGCCACCAAACCGCGTCCAAGCCACGTCCAAGCCACGACCAAGCCACGTCCAAGCCACGACCAAGCCACGTCCAAGCCACGACCAAGCCGCGTCCAAACCACGACCATCCAGCGACCATTGCAAGACGACGGCAAACCACCGCAGGAAGATCGCACGAGTGGTCGCAGGACCATCGCGAACGATGACGTTTCCTGCACTAAATCCAACGCATCGGTTTCATCTGCGTCTCCACAACGTGTAGGCCGATCGCAAAACACGCGACTACAAATGCATCACGCTCGCTATGCCTCGGGTGATGCGTGTCACCAATCAGCGTAGATCAGAAAACCCTTACGGACATATTGGTCAGATCCCCACACGGAAGTCGGATCACGCCCTCGGTATTTTCTGACATCACCCGTAGGGTCACAGGCCCCGCGCGTTCTTCAACTCGCAGGGTCCACTGCACATCCCCCGTGTGCGGGACGCGGTCCCCTCCGCGTCCAGATCGCTATCCCAAGGAGCTTCATGAACAGGATTTACCGCTTGGTCTTCAACCGGGCTACCGGCGTCATGCAGGTGGCCTCTGAACTGGCCTCTACACTTTCCGCACCGGCCCGCGCTGCCGTTGCGACGCGCCGTCGCTCGCCGCTGGGCGTTGCGGTGCTGGCGGCGCTCGGCCTCAGCGCCGCCTCCGTGCCGTCGGCCTTCGCCGTGCCCTACGACTTTACGTCCGACGAAGTGGTGGGCGATTCCCGCGTCTACGCCGACGGCTTCTTCATCGGCAACACCGGCGCCGTGGCCATCGATCTGGTCGGCAGCGGCAACCTGACCGCCAACGGCCTGGTGTCGCTGGGCACGGTCGCCGGCGCCAACGGCACGCTGCGCGTGATCGGGCCCACGGCCTACCTGCAGATGACCGGCGCTGCATTGCGCGTGGGTGAAGCGGGAACCGGCAGCCTGCAGCTGCTGGATGGTGGCAAGGCCACCTCCAACAACACGGTGTCGTTGGGCTACGGCGCAGGCGGCACGGGCAACGCCGTCGTGCGCGGTGCCGACTCCAGCCTCACCGCGCGCCAGCTGTTGGTCGGTCGCCAGGGCACCGGCACGCTGGACATCGATGGCGGGCGTGTCGCCACCACGATGGCCTACAGCGTGGTCAACAACTTCGGCCTCAGCGTCGGCTCTGACACTGCAGGCAGCGGTGCGATCAACGTCAGCAACGGTGGCGAACTGCTTGTCACTGACAACAACCTGTTGGTGGGACAGGTCGGACAGGGCACCCTGACGATCAATGGCGGCCGGGTCACGGCAGATCGCGGCATCTATGTCGGCGCGGGCACACAGTCCGGTGCCACCCAGGGCGGCCGCGGTGAGATCACTGTCAGTGGCGGTGGCCAGCTGGTGTCACAGGATCTCGTGCTCGGTGCGTCCAACAACGCCACCGGCACGCTGACCGTCAGCGGCGCCGGTTCGGTGGTTGATGCCACTACGGTGCGCGTCGGACAGAACGGCGACGGCACACTGCGCGTGCAGGACGGCGGCGTGGTCACTGCCGATGAAGTAAATGCCGAAAAGTACGACGCCTTGGGCAGTGGCGATTTCGGCCAGACCGGCAGCATCGTGGTCACCGGCGCAGGCTCGGCGATCCGCGCCGCACGCGTGGATGTCACCAACCACCTGCTGCTGGAAGCCGGTGGCGCCATCGAATCCGACCGTGCGGCGATCAAGGACAGCTTCGGCCCGACTACCGCCACGGCGCTCATCACCGGCGCGGATACCACGTGGACCAACACCGGCGCGATGGACATCAGCACCAACCTCGATGTGCTGGATGGGGCGGTCATCCGCAGTGATGCGGTGAACATCAGTGGCGGTCTCAACGACGCCAGCATGGCGCCCGTGGCGGTGGACGAACAGACCCGTGTGAGCGGTGCCGGCTCGGCCATCGAAGCGGCGAACGGGCTGACCGTGGGCGCGGTGCTGCTGAAAGGGCCGTACGGCATGCTGAGCGTGAGCAACGGCGGGCGGGTTGCCGGTGGCAGCGGCATCCTAATGGGTCAGAGCGGTTATCTGGTGCTGGGCGGCGGCATGGCGACGTGGTCCGTGGCCGACGGCGGTCCGCAGTGGCTGGCCGCGGAAGAAGCCGGAACACTGGACGGCGCGGCGATCTCGATGAACGGCAGCGCGGGCGGGCTGGTGTTCAACCACACCGGCGACATCGCACTGGGCAACACCATCCAGACCGTCTCGTCGGGAACGTCCAACGCCCACCTGCACGGCGGCGCGCTCACCCAGGTGGCGGGCACCACCACGCTCAATGGCGACCTGAGTGCCTTCGGCGGCGATGTCACCGTCACCGGCGGCACGCTCGTCATCAACTCGGACATGTACGCCGGCGCGGGCTATGCGGGCCCCAGCCAGGCCCTGCAGCAGCAGATCAATGTGCAGGGCGGCACGCTGGTGCTGAACGGTGCATCCGGCTTCCAGCAGGACATCGACTTCGGTGCCGGCCTGGGCAGCGAAGTGCGCCGCAGTTCGCTGGCCGAAGTAAGCGGATCCGGCGTGCTGGCAGGCAATGCGACGCTGGGCAGCACCTACGTGTTCAATGGCGGCACGCTGTCGCCAGGCAACGCCGGTGTCGGCACGATGACCATCGATGGTGATCTGTTCTTCAACACCAGCGCAGTACTCCCCGAACAGGTCGCCAACAAGGCGTTCTTTGACGTGGACGTGCTGGGCAACGGGCAGGCCGACCTGCTGACGGTGACCGGCAAGGCGAACATCGGCCGCGGCGCGAACCTCGCCAACTCCGGCGACACCGGCGTGCGCGTCACCGCACTGGATCCTGCGACCAGCTACCAGGACGGACAGACCTACACCATCCTGACCGCAGCAGGCGGGGTCGTCGGCACCTTCGACGACGTGATCTCCCGCTCGGCCTTCCTGGATACATCGCTGAGCTATACCGCCAACGACGTGCGGCTGAACATCGCGGTGAAGGACACCGGCCCGGTGGATCCCCCTGTTGATCCGCCGGTGGACCCGCCGGTCGATCCGCCGGTGGACCCGATCACCCCGCCGGTGGATCCGGTTACCCCGCCGCCACCGCCGCGCGTGTTTGTCACCGTCGCCGCCACCGGCAACCAGCTCGCCACGGCCGCTGCGCTGGATACGCTGCAGCAGTCCGGTGACGCCCTGGCGCTGTACAACCGCCTGCTGATGCTGGATGCGGACAGCGCACGCCTGGCGTTCGATGACCTGTCCGGCGAAATTCACGCCAGCAGTCGTGCGTTGTTGCTGGAAGACCGTTTCCTGCGCGATGGCATCGGCCAGCGCCTGCGTAGCGGCATGCCGGCCAGTGAGGGTGGCCCGTCCGCCTGGATCGGGGGCAGTGGCGCGTCCAGCCGCCGCGATGGCGATGGCACGGCAGCCCGCACCCGCGACCACCGTGAAGGCCTGATGGCCGGTGCGGACTGGAGCATCGGCGAGCGCTGGACGGTCGGTGTGGCCGGTGGCCCCGAGTCGCTGCGCCAGCAGGTCGATGCGCGCAACGCAACGACGGAAGTCGATGCCGTGCACGGCGGTCTGTATGGCGGATTCCGTGGCGATGCGCTGTACGTCAACGGGGGCGCCAGCTATGCGGACTACACGCTGGATACGCGTCGCACCGTGGGCGCGGGCACGGCATGGGGACAGTCGCTGTCCAGCCGCCGTGACGCGCACGCGATATCGGGCTTCGTGGAAGGCGGTTGGGATTTCCAGGTCGACGATGCGTTGACGCTGACCCCGTACGTGGCACTGGCTTACACGCGCCTGTCCACCGAGGGCGGCGTCGAATCCGGTGGCAATGCCGCCTTGGCGATCGCCTCCAGCAAGGACGAGGTGTGGACGACCACCGCCGGCGTGCGGGCCGCATGGGACATCAGCGGCGGTCAGCAGGACGGCGCACGGCTGGAAGCTGGGCTGGCGTGGCAGAATGCGGCCGGCGAACTGCGCGCGGATTCCCGCCACCAGTTCGTGGCCGGCAGCAGCCCGTTCACCGTCGTCGGCCTGCCGCTGGCCCGCAACGTGGGCATCGCCGAGCTGGGCGTGTCGGTCAACACCTCCAGCCGCAGCCGCCTGTCGCTGGCCGCCCAGGGCCGTGCAGGTGAAGGTCAGCGGGAAGTGGGTGCGCAGCTGAACTGGAACGTCGCGTTCTGAGTCACGGCTGAGCATGTGGACACGGCAACGGGCTCCTTCGGGGGCCCGTTGTCGTCTGGTCGCTTACGGCGTACAGGCATCTTGCGTCACCTCACTCGTTTTGGGCATGCTGCTTCCATGTCCTCCCCCAAACGATCGATACACGTGGTGGCCGGCGTCATCACCGACGCCCGCGGCCGCGTGCTGCTCAACCGGCGTACTGAACACAGCGATCTGGCCGGTCTGTGGGAGTTCCCCGGCGGGAAGCGCGAGCCCGGCGAAACCTCCGAACAGGCGCTTGCCCGCGAACTGCACGAAGAGCTGGGCATCGAAGCGGACATCGGTGACTGGCTGATGGACGTACCCCAGTGCTACCCGGACAAAGACCTGGTGCTGGAAGTGCGCCATGTACGCAGCTGGAAGGGCACACCGCGCGGTCGTGAAGGCCAGGCCATCACTTGGGTCGCGCCGGACAAACTGGGCCGCTACTCCATGCCCCCGGCCGACTTGCCGGTAGTGGCTGCGCTGCGCGAGCCGGATCGCTATCTGATCACGCCCGCGCCCCTCGAGGACGACATCGACAACGAGCGCTGGCACGAGCAACTGTGGCGCGCTGTCGACGCAGGTCATCAGCGCATCCAGTTGCGGTTGCCAGCCGATCATCCACAGCGTGCGCAGCTGTGCGAGTCCGCCGTGCGGCGTCACCGGGGCGTCAGCCAATGGCTGGTCAACCGGGACATCGAACTGGCCCGTCATCTTGGGACCGGGGTGCACCTTGGCGCAGAGCAGTTGACGGCATTACGCGAGCGCCCCCTGCCTGCCGAACAGCCCGTCGCGGCATCCTGCCATGACCTGCAGCAGCTGCAGGCAGCGCAGTCCCTGGGCTGCGATTTCGTAGTACTGGGGCCGGTGCAGCCTACCGCCAGCCACCCCGACGCCGCACCGATGGGCTGGGAGCGCTTCGCCGCGCTGCGCGCACAGGTCGCCCTGCCGATCTATGCGCTGGGTGGCCTGGGCGTGCAGGACATCACCACCGCGCGCCGACATGGCGCACAGGGCATCGCCGCGATCCGCGGCCTCTGGCCGACCGACTGACCGTGCCGTGGTAGCGCCGAAGGCAGCGGCAGGAGCCGCTGCCAACGTCGCTTGCGACGGCCCGTAGGGTGCCGGTCAGGACGACCGGCATAGCCACGCTCGGCGAGCGCGGCGGCGCGTCCGGCCCCCGCCGAGCCCGGCGCGACGTTACCTCACAGCGTGATCCAGAAACACCCGTACTGCCGCCGCAGGCCCAGCACGGTGCTCGAGGGCGTTGCCGTACCCGGCAACACCTGGTGCAGACGCAGGCCGATCGGGTTCGCGCGCGGCAGCGCTACATCGCCGGTCGACTCGGCCAGCGGCGTGCCCGGATCGGGCTCGTCCGTCGGATACACCGGCACGATATCGACCAGCGGGCGCCGCGCAATGGATTCCAGCTGGCCGAGGATGCGTTGTGCACCGACGTCGGACACCGCGCTCCACAAGTACAGCGTCGAGAGTCGATTGACGTCGTTGGCAGCGACTGCACCGCGCAACGCACCAACCAGCTCGCTCAGCCGACGCGGACAGCTTGCGCCCAGCGTATTGCGCTCCTGCGTGTTCCCTGCTGCCGGCGCGGTGGCTTCGGGTAAGCGTGCACGGGCACCCACGGCCTCACACGGGCGGTCGGTGTAAACGCTCTGCCCGCCTGCGTCGGTGCAGCGGTTGAGGCGCTGCGGTTGCGCATGGGCCGACGGCACGGCGCAAACCAACAGTAGCAGGGGCAGGCTGGCGGCGAAGATGTTCATTGCCTGCAGAGTAGCGGGTCACAGCCTGCCGTGGTGGTGTGCCGCCTCAGCTGCGCAGCAGCTTCAACACCGACGTTGTGGGCTTGGCCAGGTTCAACGTGTAGAAATGCAGGCCCGGCGCGCCGCCGTCCAGCAGGCGCTGGCACAACTGGGCCACCACCTCCGAACCGAACGCCCGAACGGCCGTGCTGTCGTCACCGTAAGCCTGCATCTTGCGGCTGATCCAGCGCGGGATCTCCGCACCGCACTGCTCAGAGAAGCGGCGCAGCTGGCTGAAGTTGGAGATCGGCATGATGCCGGGCACGATCGGTACCGTGACGCCAAGACGGCGTACGGCATCGACGAAGTGGAAGTAGGCGTCGGCGTTGTAGAAATACTGGGTGATGGCCGCATCGGCGCCCGCATCCACCTTCGCCTTGAAGTGCTTCAGGTCGGTCAGCGCGTCGGCCGCCTGTGGATGCGTTTCCGGATAGGCGCCCACTTCGATGCGGAAAGCGTCGCCGTGCTCGGCGCGGATGAAATCGATCAGCTCGGCCGCATAGCGCAGGTCGCCGGGATGGCCCATGCCGGAGGGAAGGTCGCCGCGCAGGGCGACGATGCGGGTGCAGCCGATGGCGCGGTACAGCTTGAGCAGCTCGCGTATTTCCTGCCGGCTGCCGCCCACGCAGGACAGATGCGGTGCGGACTCGAAACGGTGGTGCTGCTTGAGGTGGCGTACGGTCTCGGAGGTATAGCTCAAGGTGGACCCGCCTGCACCGAACGTACACGACACGTACTCGGGCGCGAAGCTGCGCAGTTTGGCCGCCGTACGGTCCAGCTGGCCGCGCTGTTCGTCGGTCTTGGGAGGATAGAACTCGAAGCTGAGAGAGGTCATGGCGGTAGCGGCAGCGGGCTTGAGCTCATTATATCTCTCCATCGCGATGGATATGCAAGTCATCAGGGTCGGGGCAGCGCGTGGCAGCCGTCTCGAGGCATTGCAGGTTTCCTGATGGACCGGCTCGGGGCGTAATGGGCAGGATGTGCAGGCCGGTGACGTAGAAGCACCGGCCGGGATTGGAGTCCTGTTACCTTTCGAAATTGGCTCTGTTTTGCCCCTTGGGCACGGCGGAGAATGCATCACCGCGCCAGCTCTCTGGCGGGCGATGCGTGGGGATCATATCCGCCGGTTTTTTCGTTAGGTCCGGTACTCCAACCCGCATCGTCCGCCGCCTCGCGCCTTGGCGCAGGCGGCCTCCACGTTAGCGAGGCTCAACCCCATGACGGATCCCGCTCTCCCTGTTGCGCGCCTGCGTTCGCTGATCGGTGATGACGTGCGCGAACTTGCCACCGAGGTGGCCCAGCACCTTGAACGCCTTCTGGAACGCAACGGCATGCGCGATCCCACGGGCCTGCGCGCCGCTGTAGAGCAGGAAAGGCCGCGCACCCCCTTGGACATCGCCAATCATCTGGATGCCTGCATCTTTGAAAGCGGCGGTGATCCCGGAACCTTGGCCGAGGCTTTGCGGGATGTGACCGATCCCGGCGACCTGCGCCGCATCGCACAGGCCTGTGGGCTCTCCTTCGATGTGCTGCAGCGGCAGCTGTCCGGCCGCCGCACGCTGACCTTCAGCACGGTGCTGGGCGCCCTGCGCGCGCTGGGTGTGGAGCTGCGCGTCAGCGTCGGCGCGCCTGTACCCTAGGCCTACGTTTCCCGCCCCGCCGTGCCTGCCATGTCCATCGTCCTGACCGAGTTCGCCCGTCCCCGCCTGTTCCCGCGCAAGCCCCGCGCCAACACCATCCAGGACTGCACGGCCGAGCAGTTCGTGCAGCACCTCAACGGCCACGCACCCTTGACGGTGCTCGAGGGCTACGCGCCGTTCTGCAAACTCTTCGTGTATGAAAACTGGACAAGCACCCGCTGCCTGACCGTGCCCATCACCGCGCAGAACCAGCACCTGCTGCGCAGCGGCTATGAAGCGCGCAATCGTGACGAGTTGCCGGTGCTGGTCCGCTGGTTCGAAGGCGTGGAGTCGCCGGTGGCGAACTATCTGGTGGTGATTCTGTACAGCGCCGAGCAGCTGGCAAAGGAAGGCTCACCGATCGATGCGGAGTGGGGCATCGTCGGCTGCATCTACACCGCCGAGCCGGAAGAAGTCCCGATGGCACCGATCACCATGATGCGCAACGCCTTGGGCGTGGAAGAGGGCGGATCCGGCGTGCCGCTGGACCGCGATGCCTACGCGCGAGCGGTCGCGTTCTGGGACAGCAACGCCAACTGGCGCCCATAACCCGCCGCTGCGCTCGCCGAGCACGGCTCGGCGCTACCAACAATGCGCGCAGGCGGTATGCGTGCGTGCCGATCAGCGGCGCCACCAACGATGCGCGCAGGCGGGATACGTGTCGGCCGATCAGCGGCCCTGGTAGCGCCGAGCCACGCTCGGCGAGCGCCCCGCGCGGTGCTCTGCGCCCTGCCGGCTGGCCGTGTAGGAGCCGCCGCTGCGCTCGCCGAGCACGGCTCGGCGCTACCATGGCGCGATGACGCCCGCCATCAACCTGCTCAAGCGCGAAAAGATCGATCACACCGTGCGCAGCTACGTCCATGACACGCACGCGGATTCCTTCGGTCACGAGGCGGTGGAAAAGCTGGGACTGATGCCGGAACAGGTGTTCAAGACGTTGGTGGTCACTACCGACGGCAACGAGCTGCTGGTCGCCCTCGTGCCCGTGTCCGGGCAGCTTGATCTGAAAGCATTGGCGCACAGCGCAGGTTGCCGTAAGTGCGAGCTCGCCCATGTCGACGCCGCGCAGCGCGCGACAGGGTATCTGGTCGGTGGCATCAGTCCGCTGGCGCAGAAGAAGCGGCTGCGCACGTTCATCGATATCAGCGCCGAGTCGCTGGCAACACTGAATGTCAGTGCGGGACGGCGCGGCCTGGAAGTGGAGCTGGCGCCGGGTGATCTGGCGCGGCTCACCCGTGCGGTGTTCTGCGCGATCGGACGGTAATGCCGAGCGGTGCACGTTGGCAGCGGCTCCTGCCGCTGCCTTCGGCGCTAGCGTGTTCGACAGGTACAACGGCAATGCTCAAACAGAAACGGGCGCCCGAAGGCGCCCGTCCATGGATCATCGCGGTGAACCGCTGGATCAGTAGCGGTAGTGATCCGGCTTGAACGGACCTTCCACCGGCACGCCGATGTAATCGGCCTGTTCCTTGCTCAGCGTGGTCAGCTTCACGCCGATCTTTTCCAGGTGCAGACGCGCCACTTCCTCGTCCAGCTTCTTCGGCAGCAGGTACACCTTCTTCTCGTAGCTGTCCTTGTTCGCCCACAGGTCGATCTGCGCGAGCGTCTGGTTGGCGAACGAGTTGGACATCACGAAGCTCGGGTGGCCGGTGGCGCAGCCCAGATTCACCAGGCGGCCGTCGGCCAGCAGGAAGATCGCGTTGCCGTTGTCGAACACGTACTTGTCGACCTGCGGCTTGATGTTGATCTTCTGCACGCCGGCAAGGGCGTTCAGGGCATCGACCTGGATCTCGTTGTCGAAGTGGCCGATGTTGCAGACGATGGCCTGGTCCTTCATCTTGCTCAGGTGCTCGATGCGGATGATGTCCTTGTTGCCGGTGGTGGTGACATAGATGTCGCCACGGCCCAAGGTGGACTCAAGGGTGTTGACCTCGAAGCCTTCCATCGCCGCCTGCAGGGCGCAGATCGGGTCGATTTCGGTAACCACCACGCGCGCGCCGTAGGCACGCAGCGAGGCCGCGCAGCCCTTGCCCACGTCACCGTAGCCGCAGACCACGGCGACCTTGCCGGCCAGCATCACGTCCATCGCGCGCTTCAGGCCGTCGGCCAGCGACTCGCGGCAACCGTACAGGTTGTCGAACTTGCTCTTGGTGACCGAGTCGTTGACGTTGATCGCCGGGATCAGCAGCGTGCCGGCCTGGGCCAGCTGGTACAGGCGGTGCACGCCGGTGGTGGTCTCTTCAGAGACACCCTTCCAATCCTGGACGACGCGGCCCCAGTAACCCGGGCGCTCGGTGGCCACGCGCTTGAGCAGGTTCTTGATGACCTGTTCTTCGTGCGATGCGGCCGGCTCGTTCACCCACGTGCTGCCGTTTTCCAGCTCGTAACCCTTGTGGATCAGCAGGGTGACGTCGCCGCCGTCATCGACCACCAGTTCCGGACCGGTCAGCGTGCCATCGGCCAGGGTGAAGGTCAGCGCGTCCAGGGTGCAGTCCCAATACTCTTCCAGCGTCTCGCCCTTCCAGGCGAACACCGGGGTGCCGGTCGCGGCGATCGCAGCGGCAGCATGGTCCTGGGTGGAGAAGATGTTGCACGACGCCCAACGCACGTCCGCGCCGATGTCCTTCAGCGTTTCGATCAGCACGGCGGTCTGGATGGTCATATGCAGCGAGCCGGTCACGCGCACGCCCTTCAGCGGCAGGTCGGCTTGGTGCTTGCGGCGGATCGACATCAGGCCCGGCATCTCGTGCTCGGCGATGTCCAGTTCCTTGCGGCCCCAGTCGGCCAGCGAGATATCGGCAATCTTGTAATCACCTTCGGTGGAGAAGGTCTTGGCAACAGCGTTCATTCATTGCTCCGGTTGTGGACGAGCGGTTGCTCGTATCTAGCCGGGCGCCGTTTTACATTGCCACCCTCCGAGCCTGGCCGGGTTGTCCGGTCGCAGCGCCCCTCGGCAGGGGAAGAGGCCCATTATATCGCGGCCCGGGGGGCCCCCAACCATCGGCAGGGTGTGAACGGCGCGGCGGCTGTTAAGGTCGGGGTTCAACAAGCAACTGAAGGGGTGGACATGAGCAAGCGTGTGCGGCGTACGGGCCGATGGAAGGGGGCGGTGCTGTCGATGGCGTTGCTGGCGGTCGTGCCGACCGCGTGGGCCGCGACCCCGCAGGTGACAACGGCGAGTACCGAGGTCGCCGGCTACCAGCTTCCCTCCGCCGCGTTGCAGGCGGTCGTCGACCAGCCGCGCGCACCCGGCTTGTTCCTGTCGCCGCAGCGTGATCTGGCCGCCATGCTGCAGATGCCGCCGCTGCCCTCCATTGGCGTGGTGGCGCAGCCCGAACTGAAGCTCGCCGGCCGCCGCATCAATCCGCGCACGTTCTCTGACAGCCGCTTCAGTTACGGTGCGAAACTGTGGCTGATGGGCATCGGGGACGGCAAGGACCGGCAGATCAGCGGGCTGCCGCCCGTGCTGTCTGTTGCCAGCCTGGCGTGGTCACCGGATCAGAAGTGGCTGGCCTTCAACCAGGTCGATCCGGCGAGTGGCGCCAATGAGCTGTGGCTGGTGGACGTGGCCAATGCCAGTGCACGACGCCTGCGCGGTGACCTGAATACCGTGCTCGGCGATGGCTACCAATGGCTGCCGGACAGTCGCGGCCTGCTGGTGATGAGCCGCCTTGCAAACGCAGGGGCGCCACCGTCCAGCGATGTCGCCCCCACCGGCCCGGCCGTGCAGCAGACCAGTGCGGGCGCCGGTGTGGTGTCCATCCGCACCTATCAGGACCTGCTGAAGAACGAGGCCGACGCCCGGTTGTTCGATTACTACGCCACCAGCCAACCGACCGAGATCGGTCTGGACGGACAGGCCAAGGCGGTGGGGATGGCCGGTGTATACCTCGGCCTGAGCCTGTCGCCTGATGGCAGCTACCTGCTCAGCCAACGTGCGCAGCGGCCCTATTCCTACGTGGTGCCGGTGAGCAGCTTCCCGCGCCGCATCGAGGTGCTCGACCGCGGCGGCAAGCTGGTCCACACCGTCGCCGTGCGGCCGCTGGTGGAAGGCCTGCCGACCGGCAACGACGCGGAGGTGACCGGCGTGCGGGACATCAGCTGGCGCGCGGATGTGCCGGCAACCCTGGTATGGGCCGAGGCGCAGGACGGCGGCGACCCGAACCGCGAGGCGGCGATCCGCGATGCGGTGCTGATGCAGGCCGCACCGTTCGACAAACCGCCGGTGACGCTGGCGCAACTGGGTAGCCGCTATGCCGGCATCACCTGGGCGCGCGGTGACCTGGCCCTGCTCAACGAAGCGTGGTGGAAGACGCGCCGCAGCAAGACCTGGCTGATCGCCCCGGATGAGGCAGCGACGGATCCGAGGCTGCTGTTCGACCGCGATGCACAGGACCGTTACAGCGATCCGGGCAAGCCGGGCACGCTGCGTGATGACAACGGCCGCGCGCTGCTGCAGACCAGCGCCGATGGCAACAGTATTTACTTCTACGGAGCCGGTGCATCGCCGGAAGGCGACCGGCCGTTCCTTGACCGCTATGAGCTGGCCAGCGGCAAGACCACGCGGCTCTTCCATTCGCAGGCGCCGACGTACTCGGTGCCCATCGCCCTGCTGGGTGCTGATGCATCGTCGCTGTTGTTCACCCGCGAGAGCCCGGAGCAGCCCGCGAATTTCTACGTGCAGCCGCTGGGTGACGCTGCCGTTGGCGTGGCACCGCGCGCGCTGACCACCTTCGCCCATCCCTTGCCGGCACTGCGGGCTGTCAGCAAGGAACAGATCCGCTACAAGCGGAAGGATGGCGTTGACCTCACTGCAACGTTGCTACTGCCACCGGGGTATGACCCCAAGCGCGATGGCCCGCGGCCGCTGCTGATGTGGGCCTACCCGGGCGAGTACAAGAGTGCGGCAGCCGCAAGTCAGGTCACCGGCTCGCCCTATCTGTTCAACGCCATCAGCTACTGGGGTCCGCAGGCGTTCCTTGCGAAGGGCTACGTGGTGCTGGCCAGCCCGACCATGCCGATCATCGGCGAGGGCGACAAGGAGCCCAACGATACGTATCTGGAGCAGCTGGTTTCCAACGCACAGGCCGCGGTGGATGAAGTGGTACGGCGCGGCGTTACCGACCGCGACCACATCGCCATCGGCGGGCACTCCTATGGTGCCTTCATGACCGCCAACCTGTTGGCCCACAGCCGCCTGTTCAAAGCCGGCATCGCTCGTAGCGGTGCCTACAACCGTACGCTGACACCTTTCGGCTTCCAGGCCGAGGAGCGCAATTACTGGCAGGCGCAGGACACCTATCTGAAGATGTCGCCCTTCAACTACGCGGGCAACATCAAGGACCCGATCCTCTTCATCCACGGCGTGGACGACAACAACTCCGGCACCTTCCCGATGCAGAGCGAGCGCATGTTCGCGGCAGTGAAGGGGCTGGGTGGGACCTCGCGGCTGGTGATGCTGCCCAACGAATCGCACGCGTACCGCGCACGCGAGTCGATCATGACCATGCTGGCCGAGAGTGAGCGCTGGCTGGAACAGACCATCGGCAAGGGCGAGCGCATCGGCCGGTGACAGGAGCGGGATGCATCCGACGGCCAGCGGCCGTCACTACCGACGCGGCGGCCGTCTGTATCGAGGCCGCGGCCGTCACCGTTGAAACCAACCGTCGGCACGCAATTGAACTGCGCTACGCTTGGTACAGGCTCCTGGCTTGAGGTTCGTGCGTCGCCGATGAACGAGTTCCGCAGCAGCATCATGTTCGCCACCCCCGATATCCCGCTTCGCGACGATGTGCGCCGGCTTGGCGCCCTTGTGGGCGACCTGCTGGTGGAGCAGGTATCAGAGGCGTTCTTCGACGACGTGGAAAGTGTGCGCACGCGGGCCATTGCCCGCCGCGAGAACGCGTCGCCGCTGTCCGACCTGGCCGACGGCCTGGCGGGCCGCTCGCCGCAGCAGGCCGAGGCGATGGTCCGGGCCTTCAGCACGTACTTCCAGGTGGTCAACATCGCCGAGCGTGTGCATCGCATCCGCCGACGCCGCGATTACCAGCGCGCTGGCACGCACACCCCGCAGCCCGATGGCCTGCAGGATGCGCTGCAGCACCTGAAATCGCAGGGCGTGACGTTGGACGAGCTGGAACGCTGGCTGCCGCGCATCGACATCGAACCGGTGTTTACCGCGCATCCCACTGAAGCGGTGCGACGCGCGTTGCTGGAGAAAGAGCAGTTGATGGTCGCCAGCCTGGTGGACAACCTGGACGGCCAGCGAACGCCCGGTGAAGCGGCTGCCGACGATGCACGCTTCCGCATGGCGTTGACCGCGTCCTGGCAGACGACCGATTCCTCACCGGTGCGGCCGACCGTGGATGATGAGCGCGAACATGTCGGCTTCTATCTGGTGCAGGTGCTGTACCGCGTGATTCCCGTGCTGTACGAGTCACTGCAGCAGGCCCTGCGCGACACCTACGGCGAGAATCTGCCGCTGCCACGCCTGCTGCGCTTCGGCACGTGGGTGGGCGGCGACATGGATGGCAACCCCAACGTGGATGCCGGCACCATCCGCAACACACTGGATGCGCAGCGCCGCGCGGTGCTGGGCCAGTACCAGAAGGAACTGCTGCAGCTGGCCAGCCTGCTCAGCCAGTCCACCGAGCGGGTGGCGGTGAGCCCTGCATTGAAGGCAAGGCTGGACGACTATCTGCAGCGACTGCCCGACGTGCAGTCGCGGCCGCGCCATGCCGACATGCCCTACCGCCTGTTGAACGACCGCATGCGCGCTCGCCTGCAGGCGACGCTGGATGATGGCGACGGGGCCTATGCGGGCCCGGGTGAGCTGATCGAGGACCTGCAGCTGATTCTGGACAGCCTGATCGCCAATCGCGGCGAACACGCCGGCGGCTTTGCAGTACAGCGGCTGCTGTGGCGGGTAAAGACGTTCGGCTTCCATCTGGCACGGCTGGATGTACGCCAGGAATCCAGCGTGCATGCCCGTGCGCTGGCGTTGGCGCTGGACGGCGAAGACGCCTGGCAGGCCCGCGACGCCGCCGCGCGTGCCGCGCTGCTGGGGCCGTATGCCAGTGGTGACGAGGCGCTGCCGGTCACCGATGAAGAGGGTAACCAACGCCTGGATGCGGTGTTCGCCGCACTCGCTGACGCACGCCAACGCCACGGTGCCGATGCGCTGGGCAGCTACATCATTTCGATGGCGCATGATCGCGGTGACGTGCTGGCAGTGCTGGCGCTGGCCCGCCGCGGCGGATTGGTGGATGAGGAGGGCGCTGTACCCTTGGACATCGCCCCACTGTTCGAAACGGTGGACGATCTGCGTCATGGCACCGCGACCCTGCGCGACCTGTTGGCCGATCCGGTCTATCGCGCTCATCTGGCATCGCGTAATGACGTGCAGATGGTGATGCTGGGTTACTCCGACAGCAGCAAGGATGGCGGCATCGCGGCATCGCGCTGGGGCCTGCAGCGCGCCCAGGTAGAACTGCTGGACGTGGCCGCTGAGAACGGCATCGCGCTGACCTTCTTCCATGGCCGCGGTGGTTCGATCAGTCGCGGCGGTGGTAAAACCACGCACGCGGTCGATGCCTCGCCGCGTGGCAGCATCGACGGTCGTCTGCGGGTCACCGAACAGGGCGAAGTAATCCATCGCAAGTACGGCATCCGCGCGCTGGCGGTGCGCTCGCTGGAGCAGGCCACCGGCGCGGTGCTGCGTTCCAGCCTGCGTCCTCGCGCGCCTGAGCCGCGCGAGGAGGCATGGCGGCCGGTGATGGACATGGTGGCCGATGCGAGCAGCACGGCCTACCGTGCGTTCGTCGGACAACCGCGCTTCATGGATTACTTCCGCACCGCGACGCCGATCGATGTGATCGAGCGGATGACACTGGGTTCGCGTCCCTCGCGCCGGTTGGGCCAGGACGCAGCGCTGACCAACCTGCGGGCCATTCCCTGGGTGTTCGCCTGGAGCCAGGCGCGTGCGGTGATCCCGGGCTGGTACGGTGTGGGCACGGGCCTGCAGGCCGCGGTGGATGCCGGCCACGAAGACACGCTGCGGCAGATGGCGCAGGACTGGCCGTTCTTCCGCACCTTCCTGGATGACATCGCGATGGTGCTCTCGAAGGGCGACATCACCATCGCCGAACAGTTCTCACGGCTGTCCGGCGAACTGCACGGCAGCTTCTTCCCGAAGGTGCAGGACGAGTGGGCCCTGACCGAGCGCTGGTTGTTGGCGCTGACCGGCCAGCCGTCACTGCTGGAGCACGACCAGCGGCTGGCGCTGTCGATCCGCCTGCGCAACCCCTACGTGGACCCGATCAGCGTGCTGCAGGTGGATCTGCTGCAGCGCTGGCGGGCCAGCGGCGGCGAAGACGACGACCTGCTGCGCGCGCTGGTGGCGTGCGTCAATGGCGTGTCGCAGGGCGTGCAGAACACCGGCTGACGCTTGGGTGCGCCGGGCCAGCTGAGGTCTGACACAGGCCGCGCTGCGCGCCCGCCGAGCATGGCTCGGCGCTACCGGGTGGGCCGCTTCCGTGCGTCCGTAGCGCCGAGCCACGCTCGGCGGAATCTGTCCGGCACGGTGGTGTGTGGCACACGCCGCGCTGCGCGCTCGCCGAGCATGGCTCGGCGCTACCGGGTGGGCCGCTTCCGTGCGTCTGTAGCGCCGAGCCACGCTCGGCGGAATCTGTCCGGCACGGAGGTGTGCGGCACACGCCGCGCACGGGTCAGCGTTACCTCATCCTTCCGGCGCAGGCGGGTTCGATGCAAGCAGTTCCAGATGCCGCTGTTCCATCTCTTGCCGCAACTGGCGACGCAGCAGTGCGGCGGCGTGGCGGCGCTTCTCGTCGGAGGAGGTCGGCTGCAACGCAGGCACGGCCGTGGGGCGGCCTTCCTCATCCACTGCCACCATGGTGAAGAAGCAGCTGTTCGCGTGGCGCACGCTCCGCTTGAGGATGTCCTCGGCCACGACCTTGACGCCGATCTCCATCGACGAGGTGCCGGTGTAGTTCACCGACGCCAGGAACGTGACCAGCTCGCCCACGGCGATAGGCTGGCGGAACATCACCTGATCCACCGACAGAGTGACCACGTAATGACCGGCGAAGCGGCTCGCGCAGGCATAGGCCACCTGGTCGAGCAGGCGCAGCACGGCACCGCCATGGACCTTGCCGGAGAAATTGGCCATGTCCGGTGTCATCAACACCGTCATGGTGAGCTGGTGGGATTTGAGTTCGGTCGACATGTGGCCATCTTCGCATGGGGCGGCAAGCCAGTGCCCTGGTAGAGCCGACTTCAGTCGGCTGCGGGGCCTTGATGGAAAACGCCAGCCGACTGAAGTCGGCTCTACCCGCAACCTACGCGGGCGTTCGATTGGCGAAAAAAAAAGGGCCGCTTGCGCGGCCCTTCGGATGGTGCGTGGTGCTTATCGCTTACTTCAGCTTCGCATCCGCGCGCAGGGCGGCGGCGCGGTCGGTCTTCTCCCAGGAGAAGGCCGTGGCATTGACGGTGTCGCCGGTGCCATTGATGTAGCTGAACTCCTTCGGCTTGCGGCCGAAGTGGCCGTAGGCCGCGGTCTGCTGGTACATCGGGTGGATCAGGTCGAGCATCTTGATGATGCCGTACGGGCGCAGGTCGAAATGCTTGCGGATCAGCTTTTCGATCTGCTCGTCCGGAATCTTGCCGGTGCCGAAGGTGGTGACCGAGATCGAAGTCGGCTCGGCCACGCCGATGGCGTAGGAGACCTGCACTTCGCAACGATCAGCCAGGCCGGCCGCCACGACGTTCTTGGCGACGTAGCGGGCCGCATAAGCCGCCGAACGGTCGACCTTGGACGGATCCTTGCCCGAGAACGCGCCGCCGCCGTGACGGGCCCAGCCGCCGTAGGTGTCGACGATGATCTTGCGGCCGGTCAGGCCGCAGTCGCCCACCGGGCCGCCGATCTCGAACTTGCCGGTCGGGTTGATGTGGAACTTGGTGCCCTTGTGCAGCCACTTGGCCGGCAGCACCGGCTTGATGATCTCTTCGCGGACGGCCTCGATCAGGTCCTTCTGCTTGATGCCCGGGGCGTGCTGGGTGGACAGCACGATGGCATCGATGGCCGAAACCTGGCCGTCTTCGTAGCGCAGGGTGACCTGGCTCTTGGCGTCCGGACGCAGCCACGACAGCGGCGAATTCTTCTTCTTGCGGATCTTCGCCTGCTGCTCGACCAGACGGTGCGACAGGTGGATCGCCGCCGGCATGTAGCTGTCGGTTTCGTTGGTAGCGTAGCCGAACATCAGGCCCTGATCGCCCGCACCCATCTCTTCGGGCTTCTTGCGGTCAACGCCCTGCGCGATGTGCGGGGACTGCTTGCCGATCAGGTTCAGCACGCCACAGGTGGCGCCGTCGAAGCCGACGTCGGAGCTGTTGTAGCCGATATCCAGGATGACCTGGCGGGTCAGGGCTTCGAGGTCGATCCACGCGCTGGTGGTGATCTCGCCGGCCACGATGGCCACGCCGGTCTTGACCATGGTTTCGCAGGCCACGCGGGCGCGCTGGTCTTTGGCCAGGATCGCATCCAGAACCGCATCGGAGATCTGGTCGGCGATCTTGTCCGGATGGCCTTCGGAGACCGATTCGGATGTGAACAGGTAGCTGGACATCAGGCGTTATATCCCTTGATTCGGATGGAAAGATGGGCGCGAATGATACACGGCGCGCGTCGCACGTGCATTGTGGACTGCAACGGGTTGCCCGTGGTTAAGGTGTTGTGCCCGGATGTGAGGGTAGCGGGGAACGATGACCGGCGCGTGGTAGCGCAGCGGCAGGCTCGGCGGCTTGGGTAGCGCCGAGCCACGCTCGGCGAGCGCAGCGGCAACAGTCCACACGCAGCGCGCGGCTGCTAGCATCGGCCGATGGACTCCCTTACCCAGATCGTACTTGGCGGCGCCGTAGCCGCTGTCATCGCCCCCGCCGGCCACCGTCGCGCTGCGTTACTGGCCGGCGCCGCGTTGGGCACGCTGCCGGATCTCGACGCCTTGTGGCTGGGCTTCATGGCGGCCGACCCGGTCGCGGTGATGACCGAGCACCGCAGCTTCAGCCACTCGCTGCTGGTGCTGCCGTGGGTCGCCGCCGTGCTGTGGTGGTTGTTCAAACGGTTCGGCAACGGACGCGTGGCGCAGGCGCCGGTGCGCTGGTTCTGGGCGATGCAGCTGGCGCTGGTCACCCATCCGCTGCTGGACGCGATGACGGTCTACGGCACGCAGCTGTGGTGGCCGCTGCAGCCCTCGCCGGCCATGGGCTCGAACATCTTCATCATCGACCCGTTGTACACGGTGTGGTTGCTGCTCGGCTGTGTGTTGGCGTGGTTCGGCCGAAGCCGGCCGTGGGCGGGCAGGGCACTGGCGGTCGCGCTGGTGGTCAGCAGCGGCTATCTGGGCTGGAGCCTGTTGGCCAAGGCACAGGTCGACCGCGCCGCGCAGCAGAGTCTGGCGGCGATGGGGCTGGGGGACGCCCCGCGGTTCTCCGTGCCGATGCCGTTCAACACGCTGCTGTGGCGGGTGGTGGCGATGACGCCGAGCGGGTATGTGGTGGCGGACCGTTCGCTGGTGGCCGATAAGGGGTCGATGCACTTTGAAGGTTTCGCCTCCAACGTACAGGCGCTGCGGCAAGCCGGTGATATCCCGTCGGTGAAGCGCCTGACCTGGTTCAATCGTGGCTTCATGCGTGCGCAGGTGGTCGACGGGCGTCTGGTGTTGAGTGACCTGCGGATGGGCCTGGAACCGGATTACACGTTCAACTTCGCAGTGGCCGAACAGCGCGACGGGCAATGGCGCGGCATCGTGCCGGAGCAGCTGCGCAGTGATTACAGCAGCCCCGAAGCGCGCGCCGACGTCAGTCGCCGGTTGGGCGAGATGTGGGACCGCATCTGGCACGAACCCAAACGGTAGCGCCGAGCCATGCTCGGCGGAATCTGTCCGGCGTGATGGTGTCTGACGCAGCCCGCGCTGCGCGCTCGCCGAGCACGGCTCGGCGCTACCAGGGCAGATCGCGTGCGTAAGGGGTAGCGCCGAGCCATGCTCGGCGGGATCTGTCCGGCGTGATGGTGTCTGACGCAGGCCGCGCTGTGCGCTCGCCGAGCACGGCTCGGCGCTACCACGGCAGATCGCGTGCATATCGGGGCGATGGTCAATAGACCGTGGCGCGGGCCTGTACGAACGAGAAGAAGAACACGGCATTCGGATCGTTCTGCACCTGGCGGAACTCGCGGCGCATGCCGTCCACGGTCTCTTCGTCCACGGTGCCGGCCTGCAGCAGCTGCTCTGCCGCCGACAGCAGCACCTGTTCCCAGAACGCGATCATCGTCTTGCGGCGGGCGGGTTCGCGGTTGTCCAGGTGGATCGTCTTGATCTCGGTGTGTACATCGCGATAGCCCCCGGCCAGCAGCAGGTTGCCCAGTTTCGCCCCGACGAACGGGTCACCGCCGTTGTCATGCTGGAAATCGTTGAACGCCATCCAGTAACGCCAGATGTGCGGCGAGTACGGATCGAGCAGGAAAGAGGCATTCATCACTTCGGTGATGTACACCGGCGAGCCCGGAGACAGCACCCTGCGCACTTCGCTGAGCACCCGCGCCGGCGACGGCACATGTTCCAGCACCCAGCACAGGAATGCGCCGTCGAACGAGCGCGCACCGAACGGCAGTTCGCCGGCATCGGCGTGATGCAATACGTAACGGTCGCTGCACCACGGCGTCTTCTCAAGGTTGGCCCGCGCGGTCGCCAGCTGGGCTTCGCTCAGGTCCACGCCGGTGACATGCAGTTCCGGGAAACGGCGCAGCAGGATCTCGGTCTGTGCGCCCACGCCGCTGCCGACTTCAAGCAGCCGGCTGACGCCGGTGTAGTCGATCTGCCCGAAGATGGTGGGTTCGAGCAGGCGCGCCTGGGTCATCAGGCGCTCCTGTTCAGTGCTGGAAAAGCCATGCAGGTAGGTGGGCGAAGAAATCGGCGGCGTCATGGGGGTATCCGGGTAGCGCCGAGTGGTGCTCGGCGAAAGGGTCAATCGACAAGCGCTGTCTCACGCGCATCGGCGATCAACCGATCAAAGTACTCAGTGGTCAAGGCGATCTGGCTGTTCGGGTCTTCAGCGCGGTTGACCACTGCGCGGAACGCGGCATTCTCGGGCCGATCCTTGGCGTACCAGCCCAGGTGCTTGCGCGCGATGCGCACGCCCTGAGGCTCGCCGTAAAACGCGTGCAGTGCGGACAGGTGACCGAGCAGGATGTCGCGGACCTCTGCCAGCGAGGGCGGCGGCAGGGTCTGACCGGTCGCCAGATAGTGGGCGACTTCGCGGAAGATCCAGGGTCGGCCCTGCGCGGCGCGGCCGATCATCACCGCATCCACGCCGGTCTTCGCCAGCACCTGCGCTGCCTTGTGCGGCGAGTCGATATCGCCGTTGGCGATCACCGGGATGCGCAGTGCGGCCTTGATCGCGCCGATCGTCTCGTACTCGGCTTGGCCGGTGTAGTGCTGGTCGCGGGTGCGGCCGTGCACCGCCAGTGCGGCGATGCCGCTGTCTTCGGCGATGTGGGCGATGCGCGGCCCATTGCGGTGGTCGCAGTCCCAACCGGTGCGGATCTTCAGGGTGACCGGCACGTCGACCGCACCGACCACGGCGCTGAGGATGCGCGCGACCAGGTCCTCATCCCGCATCAGGGCCGATCCGGCCCAGGCGTTGCACACCTTCTTGGCCGGACAGCCCATGTTGATGTCGATGATCTGCGCGCCATGGTCGACGTTGTAGCGCGCGGCCTCGGCCAGCTGCTGCGGCTCGGTGCCGGCGATCTGTACGCTGATCGGATCCGGCTCGCCCGCGTGGTCCATGCGATGCAGCGACTTGCGCGTGGTCCAGAAGCGCGGGTCGCTGATGGTCATTTCCGAGGCAGCCAGCCCTGCGCCCAGCCGCTTGCACAGCAGGCGGAACGGTTTGTCGGTGACCCCGGCCATGGGCGCGAGCACGACGTTGGGGGCAATGGAATAAGGGCCGATCTGCATGGCGGCCATTGTAGTGCCGGTGTGCGGGCCGAAGACGCCCGGCTGCGGCCCGGTTCAGGCCGATCTGGAAGGGGCTCATGCCGCACCGGCATCAGCAGATGCTTGACGGTTGCTTCCGCCGGTCGCAGCGCGGGGCCATGGTGGGCGGCTGGGTCTGTCGAACGAACCCCGCCGAGCATGGCTCGGCGCTGCCAGGCAAACACGGGTAGCGCCGAGCCACGCTCGGCGAGCGTAGCGGCGACACCGTGACGGCGAGCGGCCGTCACCATTCGCTGATCAGGCGTGCTGGTCGTCCGGGGTGAAGTGCGGCATGGCGGCGGCCGCGCCTTCCTTTTCCGTGGAACGCCCGGCGAACTGGTTGGCGAAACGCACGTGGCGCGCGAACGGAGCATCCGGCGCGTGTGCGATGGACGCCACCAACGCACCGTTGAAGGCATCGCCGGCCCCGGTGGTGTCGATCGCGTGGACCTGCTCGGCCCCCACGCGGTAGTAAGGCTGGCTGTCACCGCGCAGGGTATCTTCGTCGTGCGACACGAACACGCCCACGGCGCCCAGCGTCACCACGACCGTGCCACTGCCCACCAGCTTGCGGCACAGCGCATGCAGGCTGGCACCGTCCAAGGCGGCGACATCGTTCGGGTCGATCCGCTCGCCTACGTGGCGGCTGAGCAGGGCAGCGAACTCGGTTTCGTTCGGGGTGATCACATCGGCCAGCTTGAGCAGGCCGATGCTGGACGGCGCGTCGGCCGGTGCCGCATTGAGCACGGTGGTGACACCGGCCTCGCGGGCCAGCGCCAGCGCCGCTTCGATGGTCTCCACGGGCGATTCCAGCTGCACCAGCACGACCTTGGCAGCCGCCAGCAGCGCTTGCTGCTGCTGGACGAAGCCGATGCTCAGGGCGGCGTTGGCACCGGGGCCGATGACGATCGTGTTGCGGCCACGGGCATCGACGTAGATGCCGCCCGTGCCGGTCGGCTCGCTGCTCGCCTCGGCGGTCAGGGTGAAGCCGTCCTGTGCCGCCAGGCCACGGGCCATGGCGCCACCCGCGTCGTCGCCCAAGGCGCAGACAAAGGTGGTGTCTGCACCGGCGCGGCGTGCCGCGACGGCCTGGTTGAAGCCCTTTCCGCCCGGGCCGGTGCTGTAGCGCCCGGCGATGGTCGCCCCGGGTGCCGGCAGCGCTTCGCAGCGCCACACATGATCGACATTGAAGGAACCGACGACAACGACGTTGCTGCTCATAGGAAAACTGTTCTCAGTGAAGCGCGGTTGATCCGAAGCGTATCAACCAAAGTGGGTCAGGACGCCGGCGATCGTGGCGGTCATGAAGGTGGCAATGGTACCGCCCAACACCGCGCGCAGGCCGAAACGGGCCAGATCGTGGCGGCGTTCCGGCGCAAGTCCGCCGATGCCGCCGATCTGGATCGCGATGGAGCTGAAGTTGGCGAAGCCGCACAGTGCGTAGGTGGCGATCAGGCGGCCTTCGTCGGACAAGGTAACCCCTGCGACCTGGCCGTTGATGATGCGCGACAGCTCGGAATACGCGACGAATTCGTTGATCACCACCTTCTGGCCGATCAGCGAACCGACCGTGCTGGCATCGGCCCACGGGGTGCCGATGACCCAGGCGATCGGCGCGAGCAGATAGCCGAAGATGGTCGACAGGTTGGTCGGGCGGCCAATGGCTGCCGCCAGGCCGGTCACATCACCGATCCAGGTCAGCGGTGCGTTGATCAGCGCGATGAGGGCGATGAAGGCCAGCAGCATGGCGCCGATGTTCAGGGCCAGCTTGAGGCCATCGGCGGCGCCACCGGCGGCCGCATCGATGATGTTGCTGGACGTCTTCTCCACTTCCATCTTCACGGTGCCGCGTGTCAGCGGCGTGCCGGTTTCCGGAATCAGCAGCTTGGCGACGACCAGCGTGGCCGGCGCGGCCATGATGCTGGCGGCCAGCAGGTGCTTGGCGTAGAACGCCTGCGCCTCCGGATCGCCACCGCCCAGCATGCCCACATACGCCGCCAGGACACCGCCGGCAATGTGCGCCATGCCGCCGATCATCATCGTCAGCAGCTCGGACTCGGTCATCTTGGAGATGTACGGACGCACCGTCAGCGGGGCTTCGGTCTGACCAATGAACACGCTGGCGCAGACGCTGGTGGTTTCCGCGCCGGATACCCGCATGACCTTGGTGATCGCCAGCGCCATCACGCGCACGATCGCCTGCATCACGTTCAGGTGATACAGCACGCCCATCAGCGCAGAGAAGAAGATGATGGTCGGCAACACCTGGAAGGCGAAGATGAAGCCGTAGCTGTCCACGTTCATCAGCGAGCCGAAGATGAAGCCGGAGCCCTCGTTGACGAAGCTCAGCACGCGCACGAAACCGTGGCCGAGTGCATCGAACACATCTCGACCACCCGGCACCAGCAGCACCACCGCGGCGAAGGCGATCTGCAGGACGAGGCCGGTGATGACCAGTTTCCAGTCCACCGCACGCTTGTTGTTGGAGAACAGCCAAGTGATGCCGATGAGCACCGCCAGACCAAACAGGCCGAAGCCGATCCTGCCCAAACCTTCGACCATGATGAATCCCCTGAGGGCACCGCGAAAAACGGGAAGCCTAGTGCAGGGCAGGGGCGGGGGCAAGGAAAAGCGGCGAGCAAGATGCGATCAGCGGCGAAACGGCCCGCGGGTGGCAGGCAGGGCAAGGCATCCCTGCAGGTAGAATATGGACCTTGAAGCCCGGTCTGCGGGCCTGCAGCAGGAGATTTGCATGCTCTACCGCCGTCTCGGGTCGTCCGGGCTGAAACTTTCGGCGCTGTCCTTCGGCGCCTGGGTCACCTTTGGCGAGCAGATCGCCCGGGACCAAGCGCGCAATCTTGTAGCTGCGGCGTGGGACAACGGCATCAACTTCTTCGACAATGCCGAGGCCTATGCCAACGGTCGCGCCGAACAGGTGATGGGGGATGTAATCGCCGATCTGCGCCTGCCGCGCGATGGTTTCTGCGTGTCCAGCAAAGTCTTCTTCGGCAGTGCGGCCGACCCAGGGCCGACCCAGCGCGGGCTGTCGCGCAAGCACGTCACCGATGCCTGCCATGCGGCGTTGAAGCGGCTGCGGGTGGACTATCTGGATCTTTATTACTGCCACCGGCCTGACCCGGATACGCCCATCGGGGAGACCGTGCGCGCGATGGATACGTTGGTGCGGCAAGGCAAGGTGCTGTACTGGGGCACCTCCGAATGGTCGGCGCTGCAGGTCCAGGAGGCGGTGGATTTCGCGCAGCACCACAACCTGCACGGTCCGACCATGGAGCAGCCGCAGTACAACCTGCTGCATCGCGACCGGGTGGAACGCGAGTACGCCGCGCTGTATGCGCATCCGGGCTTGGGCATCACCACCTTCTCGCCGCTGGCGTCCGGGCTGCTGACCGGCAAATACAACGATGGATTCCCCGCCGGCTCCCGACTGGGGCGGGACGGGATGGAATGGCTGCAGGACCTGGTGTTGGGGGCGGACGGTCCGGCGCGGATGACACAGTTGCGTCGCTACGCACGACTGGCAGCCGATCTGGGACAGTCGCCGGCCACGTTGGCCATTGCCTGGTGCCTGCGCAATCCGAACGTGTCCAGCGTGATCCTCGGTGCCAGCCGGGTGGAGCAGTTGCTGCAGAACCTGCAGGCGCTGGAGCTGCTGACCGCAGTGGATGACGACGTATGGGCCCAGGTCGAGGCCGTCTTCGCCAACTGAGTTGCGGGGGCGGACGTGTCCGCAGCCTCCCTGTAGCGCCGAGCCGTGCTCGGCGGGCACCTGAAGCGCCGCGCTGCGCGTTCGCCGAGCGTGGCTATGCCGGTCGTCCTGACCGGCACCCTGCGGGCCGTCGCAAGCGACGTTGGCGGCGGCTCCTGCCGCCGCCTTCGGCGCTACCGATCTGCCGAAACACGTTAATTTGATAGATAGGGGCTATCGATATTGATTAAGCAATCATCAATCCCATCAATCAAATTGAGAATGGGTGTTGATTGCGAACTGAGAATCGTTATCATTTGACTCGCCCCTCGCAACGAGTCCAGACGATGAATGCTCAAGCTGTGCTGCTGCGCCCCGAAGTCCTGACCCTCCGCGATCGCCCGGTCCGTGCCGTGCCTGCCGAGGAAGTGATCGACAGCGAAGCCCTGCTGAAAGGGCGCCGCGAGATCCTCATCCAGCACGGTGACCGGTTCTACCGGTTGCGCCATACCAGCAACGACAAGCTGATCCTGACCAAGTAACCGGGTCGGCCGCCTCCCTCCCTCCCGGTGTCAGCGCACCCGGTGTGCTGACACTGTCACAGGCGGTCGCCCCACCTGTCTCTCTCCCCCTCGTCTTCCGCCCATTGCCCTCGTGGCGATGGCGGCGGCCGGGGGCTCCTCTTCCGCTCCTTGCGATCTCCACGAGGTGATTCCATGAGCAGAGCCTTGCCTGCAGTGCGCGCGTCCTTGCCGCGCAGCCTGCCGCTGCAGCCCATCCACCGCCCGAGCGCCTCCGAGCTCGCGGCGCTCGGCACCGTGCTGTGCCTCTATCGCGCCGACAGCAATGAACTGGCCGGCTGGCAACAGGCAGTGGCCGCCCACGCCTGCCAAGGCCTGGACAGCGAAGGCGTGCGCGAAAGTCTGTGCTTCACCGATGCGCGAGGCCGCTGCTGCTGGCGCCTGTACCTGCTGCCTGATAGTGACTTCCTGGCATGGGACCGGCTTGTCAGCGGTCTCGCCGTACGCCCGGTAGGCAGCGAGGATGCCAGCGTGGGCGAGCGACTATGGCGCCGTCTCGCCGGCAGCCTCGGCGGTCAGCGGTGGCGCATGTGTGTTGTGCAGTTGCACGCGGTGGAGCAGGGCAGTGGCCTCGCGGCAAGCCTGGCGCCGTTGTCGTCGCTGGGAAGCGCGGCAGCTCGACGCATCGCGCGGCTGGAAAGTGCCGACGGCGCCGTTGACACGTCGCCCCGGGCGGCGCTGCATCTGCTGTAGCACGCACAGCGACGCGTTGCCCGGTGACAGGCGCACGGCCTGCCCGGTGCCAGTCAGAACAGCTGACGGCCAGCGGCCGTCACTACCGCGTCCGGCGGCCGTCGCTACCGGGGCGCTCCCTCACTCCTTGAACATGAGCAGCGCGGCGACCACGATCAGCGCGAACGCGGCGTAGTGGTTCCATTTCAGCGGCTGGTCGAGGTAGAACGCAGAGAACACCGCGAACACCACCAGGGTGATGACTTCCTGCATGCCCTTGAGCTGAGGTGCCGAATACACCGCACTGCCCAGTCGGTTGCCCGGTACCTGCAGGCAGTACTCGAAGAACGCGATTCCCCAGCTGATCAGGATCACCGTCATCAGCGGCGCGGTCTTGAACTTCAGGTGCCCATACCAGGCGAAGGTCATGAAGATGTTGCTGCCCAGGAGCAGCAACACGGGATAAAGGTACTGGGCCATGTCGATCACGCCGGTGGAGTGGGCGAATTATGCGCCTGCGGCGTGGGCGACAGGTCAACGGCCTTCAATCCTTGAGTGCGGAGCCGTGCGTCAGGGTTTCCCACAGGAAATGGAAGTCACCCTGGCTGGGACGGTGCGTGGCCAGCCATCCGGCGGTGTGTGGAAGTGCCTGTCCCAGGCGGCCGGCGAAATGGGAATAGCCGATCTCCAGCGTGCCGCGCACATCCGATACCAGTTTCCCCTTGCACAACCACGTCGGGATGTCCGGGCGGCCCAGCATATCGGTGTGGAACTCCATCGCTGCCATGAGCCGCTCGCCCTGCGCCTGATACAGGCTGCCCCCCTGCAGCCGATTGGTCTCCGCTGCATTGAGGTAGGCGGCCAGGCCGTAGGCCGTGTGCTCCAGGTCGCGGCAGGTCTCCTCTGCCAGTCCGGCCGCCATGACCGTCTGGCCGAACCACAAGGTTTCGATGGGCGTCGCGCAGCCAGGACGCGGTAGCGGGGTGGCGCCATCCACCGGCATGTACACATAGGTAGGCAAGCGGGTGTTCCAATCATTCACCGCGCTGTCGTAGAGATCGCGTCGATCGGTGTAGATGCCCATGTTCATGCGTGCCTCGATACCGCTGGCATGCCAGTTTCCTCCCGGACACGCCCCCATCCGGTTGATGTCGGGCAGGTACTGCGCGATCAGCCAATCACCGAAGCGCCGCGCATCCCCTGCCGGCCACACCGTGCTGGTGTAGCGGATGATCTCTGCCGAACGCGTCCACAGCTGCGCCGTCCACGATGCCTGCAGCGGCGCGTTGCTGTTTTCGTGGCCGCCGGAAAGCGTGGTCGCCCAGGCGTCCATGATCTCCGCGGCCTTGCGTGCATGCGCCTCATCGCCCAGGTACGCCCACAGCAACGCGTGGGTGTACGCGGCCTTGGCATCATCACGTTCGGGTTTGCAGCCGATGCTGGGCTTGTCGTACGACCCGCATTCCACCTTCGCGAACGGGGTGGCGACATGATCCAGCGACGCCAAGGGGCTCTGCCGCAGGGCGGCCATGGCGGCGGTCTTGAGCGGATCGCCTGCGCGCAGCGCTTCGCGTGTTGCCTGCAGCGCCGGCGCATCGAGCAGGATGCCGGGATGGATGAAGGCCTGCGCCTGGGCGATGGCGGGGGACAGCAGGGTGAACGAGAGCAGCAACGCAGGTGTGCGCATTGGAGCGACCTCCTTGAAGGAGCCTCCACGCTAATCGCGTCGGATTCCAGAGGTCATCGGCCAAGCACTGACGTGCGCGTCGGGACACGCCCGCGATGCGCGGCGGCGCGTTGCCGATGGGTTCGGACACGTTCCGCCGAGCATGGCTCGGCGCTACCGTTTTTCAGCTTCCGGAGCCGGTCAGAGGGTCGGGCGGGTGGAGACCCGTAACCTATACCTCGCGCAGCGCCAGGGCCGGCGGGGTGTGCAGGATGCGTCGCGTGCCCCACCAGCCGGCGACCACGCTGAGCACCACACCGCCTGCGCCACCCAACAACAGCCCGGTCCACGGCGGCGACAAGGCCAGTTCGAACACCTGCCGCGACACCACCACGCCGATGATCGCGGCCGCACCCACGGCGAGGATCGCCGCAAGCAGGCCCAGCGCACCGAACTCCACCAGCACCGCGCCACGCAGTTGCCGGCGCGTGGCACCCAGCGTGCGCAGCACCGCACTGTCATAGCGACGCTCACCGGCGGTGGATTGCAAGGCAGCCAGCAGCACCAGCACGCCGGCCAGCAGGCTGAACCCCATGACCACCTGGATCGCCTGCGCAACGCGGTCCATCACCTGCCGTACTTCGCTGATCAGCCCATCGATATCCAGCAGCGACAGGTTGGGCTGCTCGCGCACCAGCTTGCCCAGGCCGGCGGCCTTCGCGCGCGGCAGGTGGAAGGCCGAGATCAGGTTGTAGGGCGCATCGCCCACCGCATTGGCGTTCACCAGCAGGAAGAAGTTCACCCGGAAGCTGTTCCATTCGGCCTTGCGGATGCTGGTGACGGTGTAGTCGCGCTGCTGCTCGCCCACTTGAAGGGTGATGCGGTCCCCCAGCTTGGCGCCGTAGCGCGTGGCCCAGCCTTCTTCCACGGAGGCCTCCGCCGCGGTGCTGTCGGCTGCCCAGAACCGACCCTGCAGCAGCTGGTTCGCAGGCGGGAAGGTCGTGCGCCAGCTGAAGTTCAGTGGCCGGTCGCGATCGTTGTCGGCCCCGGCAGGCTGCTGTGGGCCATTATCCTGCTCGGCTTGCTGATCATCACCACGTCGGCGCGGGGCTTCACCGTTCAACGCCAGCAGGCGACCGGTCGCGAATGGTTCAACACTCGCATCCACGGCACCCTGCGCCTGCAATGCGTCCAGCACACGTTGGCGCTGGTCCGGCTGGATGTTCATCAGGAAATAGTTCGGGGTGTCGGCCGGCAGGCGGTCACGCCACTGCTGCAGCAGGCCGGGACCCACGACGGCCAGCATCAGCAGCGAGCACAGCGACAGCGATAGACCCACCAGTTGCATCACCGCCAGGCCTCGGCGGCGGGTCAGCGCGGCCAGGCCCAGCCGCCAGTTGCCATGCAGCCGGTGCTGCACCCCGCGCACCAGCGTCAGCAGCGCGAAGCCACCGATCCCGGCCAGCAGTGCCAGCGCGGCCAGCCCGCCCAGTACCCAGAGGGCAAGTTTCAGGTCGCCGGTGACCTGCACGGTCAGCGCCAGGCTGGCCAGCAACGCGCCGGCGTACACCAGGACCGAGGTGGGCGGCAGGGTGGCGAAGCTGCGGTTGAGCACGCGCATCGGCGCGACGTTGCGCAGGCGCAGCAGGGGCGGCAGGCCGAAGCCCATCAGCAGCAGCAGGCCGATACCTGCGCCCGTGAGGGCCGGCATCGCCTGCGGCAACGGCAATCGCTGCGGGACCAGTCCGCCGAGGATCTGCACCAGCCCTTCCTGCGCGGCCATGCCGATCAACACGCCGACCAGGCAGGCAGGGATGGCCATCAGCAGCAACTGCAGGGCCAGGCCGGCCAGGATGTCGCGCTGGCGGGCGCCCAGACAGCGCAGCACGGCGACCTGATCGATGCGCTGCAGGGCGAACCGGTTCGCCGCCAGCGCGGTGGCCACGCCGGACAGCAGTACGGCCAGCAGCGCGCTCAGGCCGAGGAAGCGTCCGGCCAGCTGGAACGACTCGCGCACGCCGCGTTGGGTATCGCCGAGCCCGACCAGCCGCAGCCCTTGCACGCGCGGTTGCAGCCACGCGCGAAAGCTGGCGATGGCCTCCGGTTCGCCGGCGAACATGGTGCGATAACTGATGCGGCTGCCCGGATCGAGCAGGCCGGTGCCTTCCACGTCTGCACGGTTGACCAGCAACGTCGGTGACAGGGTCAGCAGCTCGCTTGAGGTGTCCGGCTCGGCTTCGATGCTGCCTGCAATGCGCAGGGTGCCCGCGCCGAACTCCAGGTCATCGCCGATGCGCAGGTCCAAGGCCTGCAGCAGGCGCGGGTCGGCCCAGGCCTGGCCCGGTGCAGGCGCGGCGGCGGCATCGTCCAGCCGCGCATCGCTGCCCGTGCGGATGCGAAGCTGGCCGCGTAGCGGATAGCCCGCTTCCACGGCCTTGATGGTGGCCATCTGGCTGGCCTCACCATGGAACAACACGCTGCCGAACGCGGCGATGCGGGTACTGCGCAGACCGCGCTGCGTGGCCTCGGCGGCGAATTCCGCAGGCGGCTCGGCGCGTCCACTGACGCCCAGGTCGCCACCGATCATTTCAGCCGTGCCGTTGGCAAGCGCCAGGTTGACCCGGTCCACCAACGTACCCACCGCGGTCATCACCGCCACGCCGAGCACCAGCGCGGCAAACACCGTCAGCAGGTCGCCGGCCAGCGCTTCCCGTCGCAGCGAACGCAGGGCGTGGCGCAGCAGGTTCATGCGACGGCCTCGTGGTGCACCTGTTGCAGGCGTCCATTGTCGATGCGGTGGATGTACTGGCAGCGTTGTGCCAACCGCAGGTCATGGGTGACCAGCACCAGCGTAGTAGCAGTGTCGGCGTTCAGGGCGAACAGCAGATCGCTGATCTGCTGGCCGGTGGACTGGTCCAGCGAGCCGGTGGGCTCGTCGGCGAACAGGATCCGCGGACGGGCCACGAAGGCACGCGCCAGTGCGACGCGCTGCTGTTCCCCACCGGACAGCTGGCGCGGGTAATGGCGCGCACGGTGCGAAAGGCCCACTGCCGCCAGCACCTCGTCCACCCGCTTGCGGTCTTCGCGGCCAGCAAGTTCCAGCGGCAGGGCGATGTTCTCGGCAGCGGTGAGGGCAGGCAGCAGGTGGAAGCTCTGGAACACGAAGCCGACTTCACGTGCGCGCAGCTGCGCCCGCGCTTCCTCGTCCAGCGTGCCGAGCTCGCTGCCGGCCAGCGTGATGCGGCCGCGGCTGGGCAGGTCCAGCCCGGCCAGCAGCCCGAGCAGGGTGGTCTTGCCGGAACCGGACGCGCCGACGATGGCAACCGAGGTCCCTTCATGTACGGTCATGCTGATGTTGTCCAGTATGTGGACTTCACCCTCCGGGCCATGCACGGATTTGCCGACCTGGTCGACGGCGATGGCGACGGGCGCGCTGCGGGGGGACAGGCTGTCGATAAGGAGACTCCAATGCGCATTACAGGACAGAACCGGCCGTGGGGCCGGATGGGGATGCTGCTGGCATGGTTGCTGCTGTTGCCGGTGCTGGCGTGTGCCAAAGGTCAAGCCGGGCCGGTGCTGGTGCTCGGCGACAGCCTCAGCGCTGCCCACAATATCCCGGCCGGCAGCGGCTGGGTGGACCTGCTGGGCAAGCGGCTCAGCACCCGTTCGGGTCCGACAGCCCGCGTGGTCAATGCCAGCATGAGCGGTGAAACCACCGCCGGCGCGGCAACCCGGCTGCCGGGATTGCTGGCACGCGAGAAACCGGGGGTGGTGGTGCTTGCCCTGGGCGGCAACGATGCCCTGCGGGGCCTGACCCCGGCCCAGATCCGCGGCAACCTGGAGAAGATGATCCAGGCCAGCCAGAAAAGCGGGGCCAAGGTGCTGATGCTGGGCATCGACGTGCCGCCCAACTATGGGCCGGCCTACCGCCAGCGCTTGGCCGCGGTGTATCGCGCGCTGGCCGACCAGTACAAGGTGCCGCTGCTCCCGTTCCTGTTGGAAGGCGTGGCCCTGCAGCCCGGAATGATGCAATCTGACGGCCTGCATCCCACCGCGCAGGCGCAACCCAAGGTGCTGGCCAACGTCTGGCCGCTGTTGCAGCCGCTGCTCTGAAACACGTTGCCTGCACCGTGCAGGCACTTCACATCCCGTGCACCCTCGATCCGGCATGTTTCACAAAGCTGAAGTTAGAGGGAAGACCATGCGTCAGACGAAGGAAACCTCCGGCCTTGTTCTGGTCGTGGAGGACAACCGTAATATCTCCGAGATGATCGGTGAGTATCTGGAAGGCCGCGGTTTCGAGGTCGACTATGCCCAGGACGGCTTGGACGGTTATCGTCTGGCGGCTGAGAACAGTTACGACGTCGTCGTGCTGGACCTGATGCTGCCGCGCCTGGATGGCATCGAAGTCTGCCGCCGCCTGCGCAACGACGCCCGCAAGTCCACGCCGGTGTTGATGCTGACCGCGCGCGACACACTGGACGACAAGCTCACTGGCCTGGGTTTCGGTGCAGATGACTATCTGACCAAGCCGTTCGCCATCCAGGAGCTGGAAGCGCGTCTGCGTGCCCTGATCCGTCGCGAGCGTCGTCAGGTGGGTTCGGAAGTGCTGAAGGTCGCTGATCTGGTGCTGGATCCGGTGAGCATGCGTGCTACGCGTGCCGGCACCGAGCTGCAGCTTTCGCCGATCGGCCTGCGTCTGTTGACCATCCTGATGCGTGAATCCCCGCGCGTGGTGACACGCCAGGAAATCGAGCGTGAGATATGGGGCAATGGGCTGCCGGATTCGGACACCCTGCGCAGCCATCTGTACAACCTGCGCAAGATCATCGACAAGCCCTTCGATCGCCCGCTGCTGCACACCGTGCAGAGCGCCGGTTACCGCATCGCGGACATCGCCCAGCCGATGGGCTGAAGTCGCAGTCATGCCCCCTGTGCAGGCCATCCACGCCTGCACAGGGGGCTGACGTACCCGCTGCCTATACTCGGCGCGGCCATCTTCTGTAGTGATCCCGTCCGATGCCGCACGGCCTGCCGCGCAAGATACGTATCGCCTTCATCCTGCAGGCCGTGCTGGCCAGCCTTGGCATCCTGCTCGGTGCCTGGCTGGTCTCGCTGGTGATCAAGCACAGTCTGGTCAGTGCGGCGTTGCGCGAGGAGGCGGCCTATTACTGGACGCTGCACGACGCATCGCCCTCGCAGCCTCCGCCCAACACCCAGAACATCCGTGGCTATCTGGTGGAAACCGGGCGTTCCAGCCTGAACCTGCCAGCGAACCTGCGTGACCTGCCGGCCGGCTTCCATGAGCTGCGCCGGGATGATCAGCTGGTCTGGGTGGATGTGCAGCCGCAGGGGCGGCTGTATCTGGTGTTCCTGCGCTCCCGCGCGGAGTTGTTGGCATTCTGGTTCGGCATCGTGCCGGTTCTGTTGACCCTGCTCGCCGTGTACGGCGCCAGCTGGGTGACCTACCGGGCCTCCAAGCGTCTGGTGTCGCCGGTGAACTGGCTGGCCCGTCGTGTATCGCGTTGGGATCCGGGCAAGCCCCAGGCCAGTGATCTGGATCCGCAGAAACTGCCCGCCGACATGCAGGGCGAGACCCGCCAGCTGGCGGCTGCACTTCATTCGTTGGCCAGCAGGGTGACCGAAAACGTGGCGCGCGAGCGCAACTTCACCCGCGATGCCAGCCACGAACTGCGAACGCCGCTGACCGTCATCCGGGTCGCCAGCGACATGGCACTCGCCGATGAAACCGCCTCGCCGCGCCAACTGCGCAGCCTGCAGCGGATCCAGCGCGCTGGACGCGAAATGGAGGCGGTGATCGATGCCTTCCTCATCCTGGCGCGCGAAGCCGACGTCGATCCGCAGTTGGAGATGTTCGACGTCAGCGAGGTGGTGCGCCATGAAGTGGATACGGCCACCGAGCTGATGGTTGATCGGCCGGTGCATGTGGAGTTGCATACGCCCGGTGTGGTCGAGCTGCATGGTCCACCGCGCGTGCTGCAGGTGGTGATCAGCAACCTGGTGCGCAACGCCTGCAACTACACCGACGAGGGCCGCGTGGACGTGTTTGTCGAACAGGACCGCGTGCGGGTACGCGACACGGGCATTGGCATGTCACCCGAAGCGCTGGCGAAGGCCTTCGAGCCGTTCTATCGCGCCGAGCCTGATCGCCCGCAAGGTACCGGCCTGGGCCTGTCGATCGTCCGCCGCCTGTGCGACCGCTTCGGCTGGAAAGTGATACTGACCAGCGAACCCGGCAAGGGCACCGAAGGCACCATCATTTTCCGCTGAGTCGGCCGCGGGCGTCTGACCGGTAGCGCCGCGCCACGCTCTGCGTGCGCGCAGCGCGGCGGGGTTGGGTGTGTAGCGCCCTGCTGGATTTCGCCGAGCACGGCTCGGCGCTACCGGTCTCTCTGGGCCTCTCGAACTGTCAGCGCACGATCACGGTAGCGCCCCGCCACGCTCGGCGAGCGCGCAGCGCGGCGGGGTTGGGTTTGCAGCGCCCTGCTGGATTTCGCCGAGCATGGCTCGGCGCTACCGGATCAACCGGACACGCCATCGCACTGTACCTTCGGTGCGATCGCCTTCGTCCAGATCGCGTAGCCAGCCGGCGTCATGTGCAACATGTCCTCGCGGAACAGCGCCGGATCCGGCTTTCCATCAGCGCCCAGCATGGGCGTGTAGATGTCCGTGTAGCCCGTGTTGGGCAGCGCAGACAGTGCCTCGCGGATCAATGTGTTGGCTTGGTTGATGCCCGGCAGCAGGTGCGCGCGTGACGGACTGGGCTTGATCGACAGGTACTCCACCGTGGTCTTCGGCAGGGCCTCGTGCACACGCTGCACGAAGGCCACCACGTCATCGCGCACCTGCACGGGGGTGCGGCCACTGTTCAGATCGTTGTCGCCGGCATACAGGAACACTTTGCACGGCGCATACGGGATGACAATGCGATTGGCGTACCAGGTGCTGTCCCGCACTTCGGACCCGCCGAAGCCGCGATTGAACACCGGTTTACCGGGAAAGTCCGCGGCCAGCGATTCCCACATGCGGATCGACGAGCTGCCGATGAACTCGATGCCGCCGCGCGGTGGGGGCGACGCGGCGTCGTTCTTGCTGAACTCGGTCATGTCGGTGGCCCAGGCCACGTTGGACACCTGCTCGGGCACCTGCGGCGGTGCAGGGGGAGACAAAGCATGGGCCAGGCCGGTGGTGGACAGGCCGAGGGCCAGGGCAAGCAGCAGTGGGCGGCGACGGGTTTT
The DNA here is from genome assembly GCF_014841935.1 of Stenotrophomonas sp. CFBP 13725. Classification (NCBI taxonomy): domain Bacteria; kingdom Pseudomonadati; phylum Pseudomonadota; class Gammaproteobacteria; order Lysobacterales; family Lysobacteraceae; genus Stenotrophomonas; species Stenotrophomonas sp. CFBP 13725. The sequence continues at coordinate 252,585 of NZ_JACYUV010000004.1, forward strand.
CATCAGGGGCTCCAACGGGTTGCAGCCTTGCATGATAACGGGACCGCCGTCGCGCACGCTTCGCCGCGCCCGTGCCCCACGCGGCCTTATGGCAAAATAGCGCCCTGCTGCCTACCTTGGTTTTCCATGATCGTCCGCTTCCTGCCCCTGCGGTTGCCGCGTTGCGACCTGATTGCCTGTGCATCTGCACGGGGTGCGCTGCATGGCTGACCAGTTCGGACACATGCCGCGCGGGCCGCGGCGCATGCTGCAGGCGGCACGCTGGTCGTGGCAGGGGCTACGCGCCGCCTGGCTGCACGAGTCCTCGTTCCGGCTGGAGGCATGCCTGCTGTTGGTGCTGGCCCCCCTGGCCCTGTGGCTGGGCGACAGCCCGGTCGAGCGCGTGCTGATGATCGGCTCGCTGCTGCTGGTGCTGGCCATGGAGCTGCTGAACTCCGCCATTGAAGCGGTGATCGAACGCTATGGTCCCGAAATCCACGAACTGGCCGGTCGTGCCAAGGACATGGGCTCGGCGGCGGTGTTCGTGCTGCTGGTGAATGTACTGCTGTGCTGGGGGATGATCCTGGTTCCCCGGCTGTTCTGACCCTTTCCTGCCTTCTCGAAGACTCCCCCCATGTATCTTGAACTGCTCTCCGATCCGAACGTCTGGTTGACCCTGCTCACCTTGAGTGCGCTGGAAATCGTGCTGGGTATCGACAACCTGGTGTTCATCTCGATTGCCGTCAGCAAGCTGCCGGAAGAGCGCCGTCCCTTCGCGCGCAAGCTCGGCATCGCGGTGGCCTGCATCACCCGCATCCTGCTCCTGGTGTCCCTGGCGTATCTGGCGCACATGGAGGCCAACCTGTTCACGGTGGCCGGCATGGGCATCTCCATCCGCGATCTCGTGTTGATCCTGGGTGGCCTGTTCCTGATCATCAAGGGCGGCATGGAGATCCGCGAGCTGATCACCGGCGGGGAAGACGAAGATCCCACCACGACCAAGGCCTCGGCCGTGTTCGGCATGGTGATCCTGCAGATCGCGATCATCGATATCGTGTTCTCGCTGGATTCGGTCATTACCGCCGTCGGCATTGCCGACCATGTGCCGGTGATGGTGGCGGCGATCCTGCTGTCGGTGGCCGTCATGTTGCTGGCCGCCAACCCGCTCGGTCGTTTCATCGATGCCAACCCGACGGTGAAGATGCTGGCGTTGGCCTTCATCCTGCTGATCGGTGCGGTGTTGATCCTGGATGGCATGGATGTGCACGTACCCAAGCCGTACATCTACGCGGCGATGGGGTTCTCGGTGCTGGTGGAGTGGCTGAACCTGCTGATGCGCCGCCGCGCGGTGCAACACAACGTGCCGGGTGCCGGTAACTGGTAAAGAGGTTGCCGGGCCAACGGCCCGGCACCTGCTTTTTGAAGCAAGGTCAACGTCAACGGCGACAGCCGCGGGACGGCGGGCCGGGGTGGGTTGGCGGGGGACGGCAAAGGCCGCTCCTGCGGGCCTCGTTTCGCGCCATCCATGGTGCTCAACGCCCCCGCCAACCCACCCCGCCCGCCTTCGACAGGTTCATGGCGGTGCCTTGGTAGCGCCGACCCATGGTCGGCGAGCGCAGCGGGCCGTTGGCGGTAACATTTCGCCGAGCACGGCTCGGCGCTACCGATGGCAGTAACTCGTCGGGTGGAGGGAGCCCCTGAGTCAGGGGCGGCCGCGAAGCGGCGGGGTGTGGGTGCTGGTGAGACGGGGCCCACGGTTTGCGAAGCAAAGCGTGGGAGCGGCAGCGCGAATGCGATGACGTGGACCCGCGCCATGGATGGCGCGAAACGAGGCACGCAGGACGCAGTTTTTGCCGTCCCCCGCGCCGTCCCACCGCCCGGCCCCAAGCTCGTAACCCGCTGTCAGCGCCAGCCGCGAGGGGGTCTCACCCGTTCGACCATCGCAGCACGGCATTAACTTCCGTCGTGGCATGCTCCCGCTTCCCGCAACCTCCGTGGAGCCCGGCCATGCGCCTGTTGACCCGCCTCATCCCGCTGCTCCTGCTGACCGCCCTGTTGTCCGGCTGTGGCTACAACGCCATCCAGCAGAAGGATGAGTCGGTGAAGGCCAGCTGGTCCGAAGTGCTCAACCAGTACAAGCGTCGCGCCGACCTGGTGCCCAATCTGGTCAACACGGTCCAAGGCTTCGCCGACCAGGAACGCACGGTGCTCACCGAGGTCACCAATGCCCGCGCGCGAGTGGGCCAGGTCAACGTGAACGCAGATGACGAGGCCTCGTTGCGCCAGTTCCAGCAGGCCCAGGGCGAGCTGGGCAGCGCGTTGTCCCGACTGCTGGTGGTGACGGAAAACTATCCCGTGCTGAAGTCCGATGCGAACTTCCGCGACCTGCAGGCGCAGCTGGAAGGCACCGAGAACCGGATCACCGTCGCGCGCGGCCGCTACATCCAGCAGGTACAGGACTACAACACCTATATCCGTTCGTTCCCGCAGGTGATCACCGCGAAGATCTTCGGCTACAAGACCAAGCCCAACTTCACCGTGGAGAACGAAGCGCAGATTTCCAACGCGCCGGAAGTGAAGTTCGGTAATCGCCAGCCGGCAGCACAGCCCGCTCCGCAGCCGGGCAGCTGATCGATGCGCCTGACCACGCTGTTGCTGGTGCTGCTGTGTTGGCTGCCGCTGGGCAGCGTGCACGCTCAGGCGCTGGCGCCGATTCCCGCGTTGGACTCGCCGGTGGTCGATACCACCGGCACACTGGACGCGGCCCGCACCCAGCAACTGGTGCAGCAGGCCACGGCGCTGCAGCAGCGCAAGGGCAGCCAGTTGCAGGTGCTGATCGTGCCGACCACGCAGCCGGAAGACATCGCCCAGTACACCACCCGGGTCTTCGACCAGTGGCAGGTGGGTCGCAAGGGCGTGGACGATGGGGTGCTGCTGGTCGTGGCAAAGAATGACAAGCGCGTGCGTATCGAGCCAGGTTACGGGCTCGAGGGCGCGATTCCCGATGCCGTCGCCAACCGGGTGATCCAGGAATATCTGGTGCCTGCGTTCCGCGCGGGGGATTACGCAGGTGGCATCACCGAGGCTTCCGGAGTGCTGGCGCGGCTCATTGAAGGAGAACCGCTTCCGGCACCCGTCAGTGGCCATCGTGCCCAGCAGAGTGGGAACGGGGGCGATGGCTGGATCGTCGCGGTGGTGATTGGTTTCTTCGTCGGCTCGTTCCTGCGCGCCGTGCTGGGTCGGCTGCCGCGCCCGGTGCGCGGGCTGATTGCCGGCGGCGGGGCGGCGTTGGCCGCGTTCCTGTTCACCTCATTGCTGCTGGCCAGCGGCATCGCCGGTCTGGTCGGTCTGCTGATGGCCGTCACTTCCGGCCACCCCGGGCGCTTCGCTGGCGGGGGCGGTTGGGGCGGCGGCAGTTGGGGCGGCGGCGGTGGATTTGGTGGCGGCGGTGGGTTCGGCGGTGGTGGCGGCTGGGGTGGCGGTGGTGGCCGCTCTGGCGGCGGCGGCGCTTCGGGAGGATGGTGATGATCGCGCGTGCCTTGCGCCATGTGGCGTCTCCCTCGGTGCGACGCACCTTTCCTGCCGCGACGTTGCAGGCGATCACTGATGCGATCGCAGCAGGCGAGCGGCGCCATGGCGGTCAGGTGATGTTCGCCGTGGAGGCGGATCTGCCCCTCGCCGCGTTGTGGCGCCAGGTGACGCCACGGCAGGCGGCCGAGTGCGCGTTCTCGCACCTGCGCACCTGGGATACCGCCGCCAACAACGGCGTGCTGATCTACCTGCTGCTCGCCGACCACGCCATCGAGATCGTCGCCGACCGTGGCCTGCAGGGGCACGTGGCGGAGACGCAGTGGCAGGCGATCTGCGCGCACCTGCGTGCGGGCCTGCAGGGCGGTGATCCGGAGGCCGCGCTGGTGCTGGCGATCAACGAGGTATCGGACCTGCTGGCCGGGCACTTTCCGCCGTCCACGCGGTCACACGAAGATGCGCTGCCCGACACGCCGCAGATTCTTGGCTGAGCACAGGCGCTAAAATACCCCGATCTCTGCAAGGCGCTGCCCATGATCTATTTCCACGACATCGACCCCATCGCCATTTCGCTGGGGCCGATCCAGGTGCACTGGTACGGCATCATGTACCTGCTTGGCTTCGCGTCGGCCTGGTGGCTCGGCAAGCGCCGCATCGCCGCCGGCCGCCTGCCGGGGGTGAACACCGATGGTTTCTCCGACCTGTTGTTCTACGGGATGCTCGGCGTAGTGGTGGGCGGGCGCGTGGGCTACATGCTGTTCTATGCGCTGAGTGACTTCCTGGCCAATCCCCTGCTGCTGCTCAAGGTGTGGGATGGCGGCATGAGCTTCCACGGGGGCCTGCTGGGCGTGCTGGGCGCCAGCTGGTGGTGGTCGCGCCGGCATCGCCTGCACTTCTTCGACACCATGGATTTCGTCGCGCCGCTTGTCCCGCTGGGTCTCGGATTCGGTCGCATCGGCAACTTCATCGGCGATGAGCTGTGGGGCAAGTTCACCGATGGCAGCTGGGGCGTGGTCTTCCCGACCGGCCTGCCCGCACCGCTGGCACAGCTGGACACGGCTGCGCTGAAGGCAGAGTTCGCCGCCGGTGCGTTGAACCAGTACGCACGCCATCCCTCGCAGCTGTACGAAGCCTTCCTGGAAGGGCTGGTGATGTTTGTCGTGCTGTGGATAGTGTCGGCGAAGCCGCGCAACCGCTATCTGATTTCCGGACTGTTCGCGCTGATGTACGGCCTGTTCCGCTTCGCCGTGGAGTTCGTCCGCATGCCTGACAACGGCGTCTACGTGGCCTTCGACTGGCTTACCCGCGGGCAGATCCTCAGCCTGCCCCTGGTAGCGCTCGGCCTGGTGCTGCTGTGGTTGTCGCGGCGTGCGCCGGTGCTGCAGCCGGTACTGCCTGCGGTCTCTGCCGGAGCCAAGGCATGAAAGCCTACCTGGACCTGTTGTCGCATGTGCTGGAGCACGGTACGGAAAAGAGTGACCGCACCGGTACCGGCACGCGCAGCGTGTTCGGCTGGCAGATGCGCTTTGATCTGAACCAGGGGTTCCCGCTGGTCACCACCAAGAAACTGCACCTGCGTTCGATCATCCATGAGCTGCTGTGGTTCCTGCAGGGCGACACCAATATCGGCTACCTGAAAGACAACCAGGTACGGATCTGGGACGAGTGGGCCGACGAGAACGGCGACCTCGGGCCGATCTACGGCAAGCAGTGGCGCAGTTGGGCGACGGCCGATGGCAGCAGCATCGACCAGATGCAGTGGCTGGTGGACGAGATCAAGCGCAACCCGGATTCACGACGGTTGGTGGTGAGTGCATGGAATGTGGGCGAGCTCTCGCAGATGGCGCTGATGCCGTGTCACAACCTGTTCCAGTTCTACGTGGTGGACGGGAAGCTCAGCTGCCAGCTGTACCAGCGCAGCGGTGACATCTTTCTTGGGGTGCCCTTCAATATCGCCAGCTATGCGCTGCTGACCCATATGGTGGCGCAGGCCACCGGCCTGGGGGTGGGCGACTTCGTGCACACGCTGGGCGATGCGCATCTGTACTCCAATCACTACGATCAGGCCCGCGAGCAGCTTGCCCGCGCGCCCCGTCCGCTGCCCACGCTGTGGCTCAATCCCGAGGTGACCGACCTGTTCGGCTTCCGCTTCGATGACATCCGCATCGACGGCTACGATCCGCACCCGGCGATCAAGGCGCCGGTCGCGGTATGACGGCGGTACGGCTTTCGCTGATTGCTGCACTGGACCGCAATAGCGGTATCGGGCAGGGCAATGCGCTGCCGTGGCACCTGCCGGACGACCTGAAGCACTTCAAGGCGCTGACCGTGGGCAAGCCGGTGCTGATGGGGCGCAAGACCGCCGAATCGCTCGGCCGTGCACTGCCCGGCCGGACCAATCTGGTGCTCACGCGTCGTGGCGAGGTCCCGTTCGAGGGCATGCGCGCGGTCGCATCGTTGGATGAGGCGTTGGCCGTGGCCGGTGACGAAGCGGCTGCCGAACTGTGTGTGATCGGCGGCGGTGAGATTTACCGGCTGCTGATCGGTCAGGCCGACACGCTGTACCTGACCTGGGTAGAAGCCGAGGTGCCTGCGGATACGCATTTTCCGGAGGTTGATCCGGCGGTGTGGCAGGAAGCAGAAAGTGAATTGCACGCAGCAGATGCGCGCCACCCGTATGCGTTCCGTTTCGTGCGCTACACGCGACGGTAGCGCCGAGCCGTGCTCGGCGGATTCTGCTGAAGATCAGGCGGCCGCTGCGCTCGCCGACCGTGGGTCGGCGCTACCGGTTCATGGGTATCGGCGGGATGGTGGTGTCTTGGTAGCGCCGAGCCGTGCTCGGCGGATTCTGCTGAAGATCAAGTGGCCGCTGCGCTCGCCGACCGTGGGTCGGCGCTACCGGTTCACGGGTGTCGGCGGGATGGTGGTGTCCTGGTAGCGCCGAGCCGTGCTCGGCGGATTCTGTCGGAGCTCCCGCGGGCATCGGGCATGTGTCAGCCCGTGAACGTCTTCAGCCCGCGTGCGATGCGTTCCACTGCTTCCTGCAACCGGGGAATTTCCTGGGTATAGGCCAGGCGTACGTGCTGCGTGGCGCGATGCGAGCCGAAATCCAGGCCGGGAGTGAACGCCACGTGCTCGGTCTCCAGGAAGTGCGCGCAGAACGCCTGCGCGTCGTCGGTGAACGCGCTGACGTCGGCGTAGAGATAGAACGCCCCCTGCGGCTCAACGTCGATGCGGAAACCCAGCGAGCGCAACGCAGGCAGCAGGAAGTCGCGGCGCTCCCGGAATGCCTCGCGGCGTTGTTCGAAGATCGCCGTCGCCTCATCGGTGAAGCAGGCGAGGGCAGCGTGCTGGGCGATGCTGGATGCGCTGATGTAGAGATTCTGGGCCAGCTTCTCCAGTTCCGGCACGGCGGCCGGCGGGGCGACCAGCCAGCCCAGTCGCCACCCGGTCATGCCGTAGTACTTGGAAAAACTGTTCAGCACGAAGGCCGAGTCGTCAACCTGCAACACGCTGGGCGCATCGAGTCCGTACGTCAGGCCGTGGTAGATCTCGTCCACCACCAGGTGGCCACCGCGTGTGTGCAGCGAGTGCGACAACGCCGCCAGTTCCTCGGCCGACAGCACCGTACCCGTCGGATTCGCGGGCGAGGCGACCAGGGCGCCGACGCTGTCGGTCGTCCAGTGCTGCGCCACCAGGTCCGGTGTGAGCTGGTACGCCGTGCCCGATCCGACCGGCACCAGATGCGCGGCCCCTTCCACCAGACGCAGGAAATGGCGATTGCAGGGATAGCCTGGATCGGCCAGCAGCCAGTGCCGGCCCGGATCCACCAGCAGGCTGCTGGCCAGCAGCAGCGCGCCGGATCCGCCCGGTGTTATCAGGATCCGTTCCGGGTCGATGTCCAGCGCGTACCGGCTGCGGTAGTGCCCTGCGATGGCGTGGCGCAGTGCCGGCAGGCCGCGTGCTGCGGTGTAGCGGGTGTGGCCGGCGGCCAGCGCGGCCTGGCCTGCCTGCACCACCGGCGCGGCCGTGGTGAAGTCCGGCTCGCCGATTTCCAGATGGATCACATCGTGGCCCGCCTGTTCCAGCGCCTGTGCACGGGCCAGCAGGGACATCACGTGGAAGGGCGCGATTTCATGACTGCGCCGGCTGTAAGCCGGACCCGCAGCGGGGGAAGAGGGCAGGGTGCTCATGCCCCGCATGGTACGCCGGTGACCAACGGCAGGCTTGTCCTGCGCGCCGATCTGCGGTCATATCGCTGCAACGGGGGGAGACGGATCTGGCCCCCTTGCATCTTCCGTACGGAGCCACACCTCTTGAAGACTACTCTCTGCCTGTTGCTTGCGAGCCTGATGACCACGACCGCCACCGCTGCCACCCCGCCTGTCCCGCCGGATGCCGAAAAGCGACCGCACGTGGTCAAGGCCCCGTTCGGTGCGACCCGCAACGACGACTATTACTGGATGCGCGACGACAAGCGCGAAGACAAGGCGATGCTGGCCTATCTGCAGGCCGAGAATGCCTACACCGACCAGGTCGTGGCACCGCTCAAGCCGCTGCAGGACACGCTGTACAAGGAAATCGTCGCCCGCATCAAACAGGATGATTCCAGCGTACCGGCACGCGAGCGCGGCTATTGGTACTACAGCCGCTTCGAGACCGGCCAGGACTATCCGATCCATGCGCGGCGCAAGGGCGACATGCAGGCCGCCGAGGAAGTCCTGCTGGACGTGAACCAGATGGCGGCCGGCAAGGGCTATTTCAGCGTCGGCACGATGGAAGTCAGCCAGGACAACCAGCTGCTGGCCTGGGCCGACGATGACGTGGGCCGCCGGCAGTACGTCATCCGCTTCAAGGATCTGCGCACCGGCAAGGTGCTCGACGACGTCATCACCGGTTCGTCGGGCAACGTGGTGTGGGCAGATGACAACCGCACGGTGCTGTACGTGGAGAACGATCCGGAAACGCTGCTCACCGTGCGGGTGAAGAAGCACGTGCTGGGTACGCCGGCCAGCGCCGACGTGGTGTTGTACGAAGAGAAGGACGACAGCTTCTACATGGGCATCGGTCGCACCCGCGACGACCGCTTCATCACCATTGGACTGCACAGCACGGTCACCTCCGAAGAGCGCTACGCGCCGGCCAGCGATCCGACCACGTTCACCGTGCTCGCGCCGCGCCATCGCGAGGTGGAATACGATGCGGACCACTTCGACGGCCGCTGGGTGATCCGCACCAATGACGGGGCGAAGAACTTCAAGCTGGTCACCGCGCCCACCGACGCGACCTCGCGCGCGCAGTGGAAGGACTGGATCGCGCATGACCCGGCGGTCTACATCGAAGGCTTCGAGCTGTTCGATGGCTTCAGCGCCATCGCCGAGCGTTCCGATGGCCTGGAGCGCATCCGCCTGCTGTTCAAGGATGGCCGCACGGATTACGTGAAGGCCGATGAGCCGGCGTACTCCATGGGGTTGGATGACAACACCGAGGCCGACACGCCGTGGCTGCGCTATGCGTATACCTCGATGACCACGCCGACCACGGTGTTCGAGATCAACACGCAGACCGGCGAGCGTCGCCAGCTCAAGCAGCAGCCGGTGATCGGCTACGACGCGTCGAAGTATGAGACCGACCGCGTGTGGATCACCGCCCGCGACGGGGTGAAGGTGCCGGTGTCGCTGGTGTACCGCAAGGGCTTCAAGAAAGACGGCACGGCGGCGCTGTTCCAGTACGCCTACGGCAGCTATGGCATGTCGATGGACCCGTACTTCAACCAGACCGCTGTCAGCTTGCTCGACCGTGGCGTGGTGTATGCCATCGCGCACATCCGTGGCGGCCAGGAAATGGGTCGTGACTGGTATGAGGACGGCAAGCTGCTGAAGAAGCAGAACACCTTCAACGACTTCATCGATGTCACCCGTGGGCTGGTGCAGCAGGGCTGGGCCGCCAAGGATCGCGTCGCGGCGTCCGGCGGCAGTGCCGGTGGCCTGCTGATGGGCGCGGTGGCCAACCAGGCGCCGCAGGACTATCGGGTGATGGTGGCGCAGGTGCCGTTCGTCGATGTGGTGACGACCATGCTCGACCCGACCATTCCGCTCACCACCAACGAGTACGACGAATGGGGCAACCCGGAGAAGAAGCCGTTCTACGACTACATGCTGAAGTACTCGCCGTACGACAACGTGGTGAAGCAGGCGTACCCGGCAATGTTCGTGGGCACGGGACTGTGGGATTCGCAGGTGCAGTACTGGGAGCCGGCCAAGTGGGTGGCCAAGCTGCGCGACGACAACACCGGTTCTTACCCGATCGTGTTCCGCACCAACATGGAAGCCGGCCACGGCGGCAAGTCCGGTCGATTCCAGCGTTACAAGGAGCTGGCTGAATCGTATGCGTTCGTGCTGGACCAGCTGGATGTGTCCAGTCCCTGACTGGGCCGCCGGTCGTGACGGCCGCTGGCCGTCCGCAGGTCAGTGACGGCCGACGGCCGTCACTACCGGTATCCTTGTCGGCATGAACCCGCCTGATCGTCCTGCCGTCGTCGCAGACCCGGTACCTGTACGCCGGGTGCGCTTCAAGTGGGCGTGGTGGCTGCTGGCCTATGCCAGCCTGGGCACCGGCATCGTCGGCATCTTCGTGCCGGGCCTGCCGACGACCGTGTTCATCCTGATCTCGGCGTGGGCCGCCTCGCGCGGTTCGGAGCGGCTGCACCACTGGCTGCTGCAGCACCCCCGATTCGGTCCGGCCATCGGCAACTGGCAGGCACACGGAGCGGTCAGCCGGTACGGCAAATGGATGGCGACGATCACCATGGCCGTGTGTGCCGGGATCATGCTGTGGTGCGTGCCGATCGCCTGGGTCAAGTGGTTTTCCATCAGCAGCATGGCTGTGGTGTGCCTCTGGCTGTGGAGCCGCCCGCTGCCCCCTGCCGGACCATGAATCCGCCACGCGCCGCATGACCCGGATGGGCGACGCCGGGCATGGCTCGGCGCTACACTCGGCGCATGAAGAATTCCCGCCGACACCTCATCGTGATTCCGCTGGCAGCGTGCGCGCTGCTGTTCCTCAGCGCCTGCGGCAACAAGGGCCCATTGGTGCTGCCGCAGAAGCCGGTACCGGTGGAAGAAGTGGTCGAGCCGGTCGATGCCCCGGCCACCGACGACGCCACGCCGCCGGCCACCCAGCCCACCGATGCGGGCAATCCCAGCACCGTGCCCGACCCGGTCGCATCGCCCATCGATGACACCACCGGCGGCAGCAATGACTGAGGCAGCAGGCAACCGCCTGCGTTTCAGCAAGATGCACGGCGCAGGCAACGACTTCGTGATGCTGGACCTGCGCAATGGCGCGTTGCCGCCGTCACCGCAGCTGGCCGCACAGATGGCGGACCGGCACACCGGCGTGGGCTGCGACCAGATCATCACGATCGAGGCGCCGCGCGCGGCGGGCTCCGTGGCGTCGTACCGTATCTGGAACGCCGATGGATCCACCTCGCAGCAATGTGGCAACGGAGCACGCTGCGTGGCGGCGTGGCTGGTCCGCAACGGTGACACCGGCGAGGACGCGTTCACCATCGACAGTCCCCTGGCGACGCACCCGGTGCGCAGGCTGGCCGATGGCGATTATTCAGTGGAGATGGGCGTGCCGGTGTTCGAGCCGGCGCAGATTCCGCTGATCGGTTTTGCACATCCGCGCGGCGAGTACCTGCTGCCGCTGCAGGGAGAGACCGTCCGCTTCGGTGCGGTGTCGATGGGCAACCCGCACGCGGTCATCGAAGTCGGCCTGGTCGATGCGGCCCCGGTGGAACGGCTGGGCCACTCGCTGCAGCACCATGCGTCGTTCCCGGAGTCGGTCAACGTCAGCTTCGCCCAGGTGCTTGAGCCGGACCACGCGCGCTTGCGTGTGTACGAGCGCGGCGTGGGCGAGACCCTGGCGTGTGGCAGTGGCGCCTGCGCGGCGGCGGTTTCACTGATGCAACGCGGACGGCTCACGTCCAGTGCCCGCATCAGCCTGCCCGGCGGCGACCTGCGCATCCAGTGGGCCGGCGAGGGCCAGCCGGTCTTCATGTCCGGTCCGGCCGCATTCGTTTTCGAAGGGGAGTGGAGTGCATGACCGGAACCAACGAAAAGATCGCTGCGCATGAGGTCGCCTCCTGGCTGCGGCGCCATCCGGGTTTCCTCAAGCAGTTCCCGGACCTGGCGCTGACCCTGGTGGTGCCGCGTGACGACGGCCCCACTGCGTCACTGGCCAGCTACCAGCTGGACGTGCTGCGCGACAAGAACCGCGAACTGTCGCGCCGCCTGGCCGATCTCGGCCACACCGCACAGGTCAACGAACGGCTTGCCGTGCGTACCCAGCAGTTGACGCTCGCGCTGATGAAACAATCCACGGTGGCCGATACGCTGCGGGCGATGGCGGCATCGCTGGAAGAAGATTTCGACGGCGATCTGGTGCGTCTGGTGATGCACACGCCCGTGGCAGGACTGGAGCAGGCGCCGTGGCTGCAGATCATTCCCGCCGACAGTCCGCTGCTCGGCCCGTTCCGCGACTGCCTGAAGGACGGCGAGCCGCTATGTGGGCGCCTGCAGCCGGAAAAGAACGCGGTGCTGTACGGCGCACGCGCTGAAGAAATACAGACCACCGCCTTGCTGCCCTTGCCGGGCGTTGGACTCATCGCCGTGGGCAGCCATGATGGCAATCGCTTCTATCCGGGCATGGGCACCTTGTTCCTGCGCATGATGGGCGAGGCGTTGGTCGTGGCACTGCATCGGTTCAAACCGGCCTGACCGCCGCAATGGATGCCGTCCAGCCGTTCCTGCAGTACATGACGGTGGAGCGACGCATGTCGGCCCACACGCTGGACGCCTATCGGCGTGACCTGGCCGCGCTGCAGCAGTGGGCGCATGCACGTGATGTGTCCGTGGATGCCCTGGATGGCGAGCAGATGCGCGGCTTCATCGCCGATGAGCATCGACGTGGATTGTCCGCCACCAGCCTGCAGCGCCGTCTGTCAGCCTGCCGTGGCTACTATGCGTGGCAGATGAAGCATGGCCGCCTGACGGTGGATCCGACCACCGGGTTGAAAGCACCGCGCGCGCCGCGCCGCCTGCCGCAGGTACTCGATGCCGATGAGGCGGTGCAACTGGTGGAGCTGCCGACCGACGGCGAGCTCGGCCGTCGTGATCGCGCGCTGCTCGAACTGTTCTATTCCTCCGGGTTGCGGTTGAGCGAGCTGTGCGGACTCACCTGGCGGGATCTTGATTTCGCCAGTGGGCTGGTCACCGTGCTGGGCAAGGGCAACCGCCAACGCCGGGTGCCCTTTGGTCGTCCTGCGCGCGACGCACTGCAGGCGTGGCGGATGGAAACGCCCGATGCCCCTGCCGCGCCGGTGTTTCCCGGACGCAACGGGCCGATCAGCCAGCGTGCCGTACAGGTGCGGATCAAGCAGCTGGCGCAGCGCCAGGGGCTGTTCAAGCATGTGCACCCGCACATGCTGCGCCACAGTTTCGCCAGCCATATCCTGGAATCGTCCGGTGATCTGCGCGGGGTGCAGGAACTGCTCGGCCACGCCGATATCGCGACAACGCAGATCTATACCCACCTGGATTTCCAGCACCTGGCCAAGGTGTATGACGCAGCGCACCCGCGCGCCAAGCGTCAAAAGCAGCGAAACCAAAGCGATAACAGCTGAACACGGTCGGATTCAGACGTGATCCACCCCAATAGTTGCGGCGATCGCTTTGATGGGCTGTCGCGGAAGCCACCTGGCCCCATGCTCTCCGTCCACCTCCACGCCTCCGCGTGAGCGCACGCAGCGGGCGCCGGAGGAGATCAATGGATATGGAGCGGGTGGATGGGCAGGAAAATGGGTGCATGGCTGTCCTTGGCGCTTACCGGCCTGGGAAATGTGGCCCATGCTCAGCACGGCACGTTGTCGTTCACTGGCAGCGTGAACCGGCCCACCTGCGTTGTGCAGCCATTGGCTGTCCCGATTGCCGGTCCCAACATGACGGTGATGCTGCCTTCCATCGCGCACCGGTCCCTATCGGCTGCAGGGCGGCGCGGCACGCCCATTCCCTTCCATCTGATAGTAGGATCCGGCGAGCATCCCTGCGACCAGACCTCTGTCCGTGCGCTGTTCCGCGATGCTGGCTATACCAACGCGGCGGGCCGGCTGGACAATTACGGCAAGGCGTCCAACGTGAGTATCGTGGTGACCAACGAGCAGCGCCAGGACGTGAATCTGGCCAGTAACGAGAACTCGTTGATCGTGCTCATGGATGACAACGGGATCGGTGTCATGTCCTGGTTTGCCAGCTACTATGCGACGGGCGCAGCGCAACCGGGCACGGTCCGCTCGCAGGTGAATTACCTGCTGGAATACCCCTGACCGGGGGGCGTCGCGGCCAGGCGATGAACCGCGACCCACCGCAGCGGCTTGATGGCAGCTGCTGCTGTCCCCATGTTCCTCTGACAGTATTCCGGAGGCCAGATGGACCCCAGCCAGAACCCCACAGTTTTCCACGCCACCACCATCGTCTGCGTCCGTCGTGGCGAGCACGTGGCAATAGCCGGCGACGGCCAGGTGACCCTTGGCCACACGGTGATGAAGGGCAACGCACGCAAGGTGCGTCGCCTTGGCCGCGACGGGCAGGTGCTGGCCGGCTTTGCAGGTGCCGCTGCCGATGCCTTTACGTTGTTCGAACTGTTCGAGGCCAAGCTGGAGAAACATGGCCAGCTGCAGCGTGCCGCCGTAGAGCTCGCCAAGGATTGGCGGACCGAACGCCGACTGGGCAAGCTCGAAGCGCTGCTCGCGGTGGCCGACAAGGAAACCTCGTTGATCATCAGCGGCACCGGCGATGTGATCGAGCCGGAAGACGGCATCATCGCCATCGGCTCCGGCGGCTCGTATGCGTTGTCGGCTGCGCGTGCCCTGATGGCGCATACCGAACTGGATGCACGCACCATCGCCAGCGAGGCGATCGGTATTGCCGGTGACATCTGCATCTACACCAACCGCAACGTGGTTGTGGAAGAGCTCTGATTCCACCGGGTAGCGCCGACTTCAGTCGGCAATCGTTCCGCTGGTGCCGACCTCGGTCGGCAACCGTTCTGGTAATGCCGACTTCAGTCGGCAATCCTCATTGGTGAGCACCCCATGTCGCAGAAATTCGAACACACCTCCGCTTCCATGACTCCGCGCGAGATCGTGCAGGAACTGGACCGCCACATCGTCGGTCAGCACGATGCCAAGCGCGCCGTGGCCATTGCGCTGCGCAACCGCTGGCGCCGCATGCAGTTGGAGGAAGGCCTGCGCAACGAGGTCATGCCGAAGAACATCCTGATGATCGGCCCGACCGGCGTTGGCAAGACCGAAATCGCCCGCCGCCTGGCGACCTTGGCCAACGCGCCGTTCGTCAAGGTCGAGGCCACGCGCTTCACCGAAGTGGGCTACGTCGGCAAGGATGTCGAGCAGATCATCCGCGACTTGGCCGACACGGCCGTGAAGCTGTACCGCGAGCAGGCCAAGGTGCGTGTCCGCACGCAGGCCGAAGAGCGCGCCGAAGACCGCATCCTGGATGCGCTGCTGCCGCGTCGCAGCGGCGGCATTGGGTTTGATCCGGAAGCTGCGCGCAACGAGCCGTCTGCGCAGGATAATGAAACGCGCATCAAGTTCCGCCGCATGCTGCGCAATGGCGAGCTGGACGAACGCGAGATCGAACTGGAGATCGCCGCCAACGTCAGCATGGACATCATGACGCCGCCGGGCATGGAGGAGATGGGCCAGCAGCTGAAATCCATGTTTGCCAACCTCGGAGGGGCAAAGTCCAACAAGCGTACGCTGACCATCAAGGCCGCGCGCCCGCTGTTGCAGGAAGAAGAGGCCGCCAAGCTGGTCAACGAAGACGACGTACGTGCCGCCGCGATCGACGCCTGCGAACAGCATGGCATCGTGTTCATCGACGAGATCGACAAGGTGGCCAAGCGGGGCGACAACGTGGGCGGTGGTGATGTGTCCCGCGAAGGCGTGCAGCGTGACCTGCTGCCGTTGGTGGAAGGCTCCAACGTGTCCACCAAATATGGCACGGTGAAGACCGACCATATCCTGTTCATCGCCTCCGGCGCCTTCCACCTGGCCAAGCCCAGTGACCTGATCCCGGAACTGCAGGGGCGTTTTCCGATCCGGGTGGAGCTGGGTGCACTGACCAAGGCCGATTTCGTGCGCATTCTCACCGAACCCAAGGCCGCGCTGACCAAACAGTATGAAGCGCTGTTGCTGACGGAGGGCGTCAAGGTCACTTTCACCGAAGAGGCGATCGACCGGCTCGCGGAGATTGCGTTCCTGGTGAACGAGCGGCAGGAAAACATCGGCGCGCGTCGCTTGCACACCGTGCTGGAGCGCCTGCTGGATTCACTGAGCTATGAGGCGCCGGATCGCGATGGTGAGACCTTGGAGATCGATACCATCTACGTGGACACGCATCTGGGAGAGCTGGTCAAGGATCCTGACCTCAGTCGCTATATCCTCTGATCAGGAGACCGCTGAAAGGCGGTCTTCCTGCAGATGGGTTATGCGCCTGGTCTGATGGGGGGAGTGCGCAGGCATCGGCTACGCTGCGGCCAGCAACGCCCTTCCCGCGGCGTGTTCGGATGCATTGCATGAACACTCAAGCCTTCGCCATGGCAATGGCGCTGATGGCTGTTGGATACAGTTACGCACCGTCGGCATTGGCGTCGGCCCGCGAAAACCAACGGCTGACCACCTGTGCGGTCTCGATCAACGGGAGTGGCAGCGCTGAAGGTGGGTTGACCCTGCCCAGTGCCGCAGCACGTGATCTTGCCCGGGCCGGTGCGCGTGCCGGTCGACGCGGTTGGCGGGTGCAGGTTGGCAGCGACCTGCAGCCCTGCCATGCGAGCAGCGTTCAGATCGCGTTCCACGACAGCGGCAACGTCAATGCACAAGGCCGACTGGACAACGTCGGATCAGCGGAGCGCGTAGATGTGGTCTTGATCAATCTCAACGATGGCGGCGCCGACATCAACCTGCGCACGGGCGCCAACTCGCAGGTGCGGATAATTCCCCCGATGACCGGCTTCGTGATTCTCAACTATGCCGCCGAGTACTACGCCACCGGATCGGCGGGTGGCGGATTGGTGTCTACGTCGGTGCAGTACGACCTGATCTACCGCTGACGGAAGAAGGATCCCGCAATGCTCCGACAGGCGCCCGAGAGGGCGCTTTTTTATTGCACCGGTGACATGAACGGCGTCGAGGTCTCGCTTCACCGTGCCGACGGTCGGCACGAGGTGCCGCGCGCTGTGGTGCAGTTCAATGCGGGTGCGTGACGTAAGCCGGGGGTTCGATAACACCCGGTCTCCACTCGGCCGCGTACTAGGCTGTCAGCCGTGAGGTCGTCCGACGATGGGAGGTCGAGAAGCGCATGCGCTTTTCGGCGCTTCCATTACTGTAGAACCAAGGACAACACCATGCGTAGATCGTCAACCGTGCTGCCTGCGATGTTCGCCCTGCTGGGCTGGGCATCAACCGCGAGCGCACAGAGCGGCACCATCGCTTTCAGCGGCAGTGTCACCTCCACGACCTGTGACGTCTCCTTCAACGGTCTGGTCGGTAACAATCCCACCATCCCCTTGCCCACGGTCGCCAGCACCTCGTTGCTGGCCGGACAAAGTGCCGGTCACACACCTGTGGTCCTGACACTCAGCGGATCCGATCCGATCTGCTCCAACAGTGGTGCGAACCTCACGCTGAATGTCGACCGCAGTGACAGCCTGCTCAACGGCCGCATGCGCACTACCGGAATCGGAGTGGGCGGCGGCACCAGCGCGGTGGTTGGCCTGATGACGTCGTTGGGGGCGCCCATCGACCTGACCGGCGGCATGGCCCTCGCTCCGTCATCCTCGATCGGTGGTGCCGTGGAGTTCCGGCTGTTTGCCGAGTACTACGCCGACGGCGGGGATGCCACGCCAGGGATATTCCAGGCGCCGCTTCAGTACACCATTTCGTATCCATGAAGCTCGCTGCGGTCGGCATGCCGGACAGGCGTTCCTGCGAAGGCGCAGGGCTGCGTCGCGGCCGACACATGACTGTCTCCTATGCCTTGAAGAAAGCTGTGTAAGTTTCAAAAAGGGACTTTAAAAAAGGCGTTTGGTCCATGTCCGATTAATCGCGATGCGAGTGCTGCATAACGTTGGCCAAGCGCAGGAGGACATCGCGCCGTGTTGCAGAAAACTACAACCACCCATGAAGGAACACTTACACCCATGAAAAAAATTTCCATTGCTCTGTTGGCCGTGCTGGCCGTTGGCGCCTCGTCATCGGCGTACGCCCAGTCCGGCACCATCACGTTCACCGGTGAAGTGACCGCATCCACCTGTGAAGTGACCTTCCCGGGCAACGGCGGCACGACCCTCAACCCGACAATCGCACTGGCGACGGTGTCCACCGGTTCGCTTGCCGCCGCGGGCGCAACGGCGGGCCACAAGCCCTTCCAGATCCAGATCGGCAGCACCGGCACCCCGTGCGAGATCGGCACCGGCGTTGCGTTGGAGCTGAACCCGAATCACACCGACGCGATAACCAACGGGCGCCTGGACAACACCGCGGCCGGCGGTGCGGAAAACGTGCAGATCCAGCTGCGTGACGCGACCGGTGCGCCGATCTTCCTGAGCTCCACACCGTGGATCTCCCCACGCGTCCCCTTCGCTGCAGGCGTGGCCACGCTGGGTTTCGAGGGTGAGTACTACGCGAGTGAAGCGGCCGGTGCGGGCGACGTCTCCGCTTCGTTGCAGTACACGCTGGACTACAACTGATCTGTTGACCCGCCCGTTGTAGCGGACGGGGCCTCAGCGCCCCGTCCGTTCGTGGCAACCCTCCCCGGAGTAATGATTCATGAGCCTGTTCCGTACGGGACTGACCTGCCTTGCGCTAGCCTCTTCGCTGCTCGCCGGTATCCCGGCCGCTGCGCAGGTCATCGTGCATGGCACGCGGCAGATATTTCCCGGCGCTGCGCGCGAGATATCGGTACGACTGGAAAACGTCGGCAAGCGTGCGTCGCTTGTACAGGCATGGACCGATGATGGTGACAAACAGGCTGCGCCGGAGACGGTGAAGACACCGTTCGTGCTGCGGCCACCCGTATTCCGGTTGGACCCGGGCAAGAGCCAGGTGCTGCGCCTCCAGTTCACCGGTACGCCGATGCCGCAGGATCGCGAAAGCCTTTACTGGCTCAACGTACTGGATATTCCGCCCGCTCCCCAGGCCGACGAAGTACCCACCGGTAATTTTCTGCAGTTCAGCCTGCGCACGCGGATCAAGCTGATCTACCGGCCGAAGGGGCTGGCGGACGTGATGTCTTCCGCGCAGAAACTGCAGTGGTCGCTGGTTCCCGATGGGGAGGGCTGGGCGCTGCAGGCTCGAAACCCGACGCCGTATTACGTGCACGTGAGCAGGCTCGCGCTGCGCGTACAGGGCACGGACCATCCGGTGGACGACCCGCGGATGATCGAGCCGCTGGCAACCCAGGTGTTTGCCGTGCAGGGGCTGAACGCACGCCCGGTCGGCGGCAACGTGCAGTTCGACTGGATCAACGACCAAGGTGGCAACGTGGGCCAGTCGGTCGCACTGGAAGACTGAGCGGCCTCCGCGCGCTGATCCACGCTGAAGAGTTTCCTTGCACCTGCCTGCCTCGATGGGCCACGGCGGTGCGCACGCGCCTATTGGAGTTTCATTGATGTTCCTGCGTTGCCCAACGTCACTGCTCTCCAGCCGGCCCTGCCGCCTGGCATCCGCGGTGGTTGCGTCCCTGTTGCCGATGGCGGCCATGGCGGCTCCCAACGTGGAGTTCAATCCGCAGTTCCTGCAGGGAACCCAGGCGGGTGCGCTCGACCTGACCCGCTTTGAGCGGGGTGATGCGTTGCCGGGGACCTACAGCGCCGACATACGCGTCAATGGCACCGTGGTGGCCCGCCGTGAGGTGGAACTGCGCGCGCTGCATGACGGCAGCCTTGCCCTGTGTTTCACGCCCGCGCTGGTGCAGGTGCTGGGCCTGGAGCTGGCGCGCGTGCCGGCGGCCGGGCAGGTGTCCGACGTTGACGGCCTGGCAGAGGAGGTGCGGCCAATGCCGGACACGGTGTTCTGCGATCCCTTGTCGCTCTACATCCCGCAGGCGGCTGCGCGTTTCGATGTGGGCGAACAGGTGCTGGATATCGACATCCCACAGGCCTACCTCGCGCGGGATCCGCGTGGTTGGGTTCCGCAGGAGCTGTGGGACGACGGCATTACCGCCGCCTTGGTCGGTTACAGCGTAAGCCATCAACGCATCCAGAACCGCGGCTACGACAGCCAATCCACCAGCGTTGTGCTCAATGCAGGGTTGAACGTCGGCGCATGGCGTCTGCGGCATGATGGTTTCCTGTCACAGGGTAGTGGGCCGCGAACGGGATATCGCGCTGGGCGCTCTTACGCGGAGCGATCGATCGCTGCTCTGGGCGTGGAGCTGACAGCGGGCGAGGCCAGCACCCGTGGCGACGTGTTTGACGGGGTGTCGTTCCGCGGTCTCTCCATCAGCACCGATCCGCGTATGTTGCCCGATTCGCTCCGCGACTACGCGCCGGTGGTGCGTGGTGTGGCGCAGAGCAATGCGCGGGTGGTGATCCGGCAACGCGATCGCGTGCTCTACCAGGCCAATGTCGCCGCAGGTCCGTTCGAAATCAACGATCTGTATGGCACGGCGTACGCCGGCGATCTGGACGTGGAGATCACCGAGAACGATGGCCGCGTGCAGCGCTTCGTGGTGCCCTTTGCGTCGGTTCCGCAGCTGTTGCGCGCAGGCCAGCAGCGCTTCAGCCTGACGGTGGGCGTGCTGCAGGACATGGCGCTGCGTGACAGGCCACGTCTGCTCGAAGCAACCCTGCGCAAGGGGTTGAGCAATCGGGTGACCGGCTTTACCGGCGCCACCGCCAGCGACGGCTACCAGGCCGTGCTGCTTGGCGCTGCCCTGAACACAGCGGCGGGTGCATTCTCCGGTGACGTGACCTTTGCACGAGCCGATCTGCGTGGCGCACTGGCGGATGCGGCCGGCAGGATGAGCGGGCAGTCGTTCCGGTTGGCCTACAGCAAGGACATCGCAGCCAGCGGCACCAACTTTTCGATGGCAGCGTATCGTTATTCAACTGCCGGCTATGTATCGCTGGCCGATGCCGCACGGCTTCGCCAGTACGTTGATGAACGCAGTGAGTGGGCGCCACCCGCGCAGCAACGCGCGCGGCTCGACCTGAATCTCAACCAGCGCCTGGGTGAACGTTCCGGCCTGCTGTATGTCAGTGCCAGCAGCGTGGACTACTGGGACCAGCGCCAGCGGCGAAGTGCCTTCTCTGTCGGGTACTCCGATCGGCTGGGGCCTGCCACCTACAGCATTGCCCTCCAGCGAAGCACGGAGCGCAGCCTGGGTGGCGGGACAGGCCGGGAAGGCAACAGCATCAACTTCAACATGAGCATCCCGTTGGGTTCGCGCACCAGCGCGCCGCGGATGACGCTGGCGGCCAACAGGCGCAACAGTGGCCGCGATGATGCACGCGCGGGCATCAATGGCAACTTCGGCGATCGCAACCAGGGCAGCTACAACGTAACGGCCAGCCAGTATCGTGGACAGGGCGGCAGCTACGACACCGGCGTGAACTACCAGACGTCCGTGGCCAGCCTCAGTGCGGGCTATACGCACTCGGCAGGCAGCGATGGACTGAGTCTCGGCGCTACGGGCGGCGTCATCGTCCACGGTGACGGCGTGACCTTCTCCCAGCAGCTCGGTGATACGGTCGCCCTGGTGCATGTTCCCGATGCGGCCGACATCGCGCTGGACAGTACCGTCGGGGTGAGGACCAACGCGGACGGCTACGCGGTGGTTCCCTACATGACGCCGTTCCGTCGCAACGAAGTGACCATCGATCCCAAGGGACTGTCGATGGACGTGGAGCTGAAGACCGCTTCGGTGATCGGCGTGCCAACGGCCGGTGCGGTCGTCAGGCTGGTGATCCCCACCAGCAGTGGCCGCAGCGCGCTGATTGAGGCGCCAAGGGCGGACGGGCAGCCGTTGCCCTTTGGGCTGGACGTCTACAACGAAGCCGGGGAGGTTGTCGGCGTCGTCGGGCAGGCCAGTCGCCTGTGGGTGCGCGGAATCGAACCGAGCGGTCGATTGACCGTACGCTGGGGCGCGAAGCCCGGCGAGCAATGCGTGATTGCGTACGCCCTGCAAGAAGCGCAGCCGGCCGACCTGATTGCAGCGCAGTGTGTGGATCCCGACGCCGGATGAGGTAGTAGGTGGCGGAACCCGGGCAGTCGGGGGGCGGGCCGCTTACGGCGGGTTCGGCTCGCTTCCCGTCTGGAACACGCCATCGCGGACATACGCGCTCAGCGTCATGTCCAACGCCAGCATCCCATCACGGCGGATATCCATCAGATCCGGCTCCACCATCGCCCCATGCAGCACGCCCAGCACCGTGGCGTGCAGCATCCGCGCGGCCACCTCGGGGTTCGCGCCGGCTTTCAGTTGGCCCAGTTGCTCGGCCCGCCGCAAGGCGCGCGCCATGCGTTCCAGCCCATCTCGGAATCCGGCCTGCTGCAGGTCAGCCAGCACCTTGCTGTCGGCCGAGGTGTCGCTGCGCAGCATGATCTCCATCGTGTTGCGCAGGCGCGGATCGGCGGCAAGGTCATTCAACGAACCCAATATCACCGAACGCAGGTCCAGCACCGGCGTGTCGCGGCTTTCTGTCGCCGCGCGGTCGAGTTCCTGCATGAAGGGCAGGCGGACCCGTTCGATCACGGCCGCCAGGACGTCGATCTTGTTCTTGAAGTGCCAGTAGACCGCGCCGCGGGTATAGCCGGCGCGGGCGCCGATCATCTCCAGCGTTGTCCGCGCCACCCCATGCTCATGAAAACAGACTTCGGCGGCGTCGAGGATGCCTTCGCGGGTCGCCTGGGTTTCCTCTTTGGTCTTTCGGGCCATTGCTCAGAATGCGTGCGAAACGTCAACGAAGTGTAGCCCTTTACAAACAAACAGTCATGTATGTATATTTCCTGCCCATGACTGCCGTCGCTTTTGGCTCGCTTCCTGAATGGGGGCGTCCGAGGAGAGGGCCGCCGAGCGTGGCTCGGCGCTACAGACTCCCTGCTATCGAGACCCTCCCCATGTTTCTGACTCGTGTTCGCCCCATCGCGCTTTCGCTGGCCATCGCCGCGGTCGTTGCCGCCTGCGGTGGCGGTGATGACCAACCGCCGCAGCAAGGACCCGGGCAAGTGACCGTGGTTACCCTGAAAGCCGAATCGGTATCGCTGACCCGGGAGTTGCCGGGGCGCACCAATGCATTCCTGGTTGCTGAAGTGCGGCCGCAGGTCAATGGCCTGGTCGGCAAGCGATTGTTCACCGAAGGCAGCATGGTGACCGAAGGCCAGCCGCTGTATCAGATCGACGATGCCAGCTACCGCGCGCAGGCCAACAATGCCCGCGCCCAGCTGGCACGTGCGGAGGCGACCGCCAACGCCTCGCGCTTGAGCGCCGCTCGCATCAATGAGCTGGCCAAGGTGGATGCGGTCAGCAAGCAGGATCTGGAGAACGCGGTCGCCGCGCAGAAGCAGGCCGAGGCCGATGTCGGCGCGGCAAAAGCATCGCTGGATGCGGCCAACGTGACATTGGGCTATGCGCGGATCACCGCGCCGATCAGCGGCCGCATCGGCAAGTCCAGTGTCACCCAAGGGGCATTGGTGAGCGCCGCTCAGCCCGAGGCACTGGCAACGGTGCAGCAGCTGGATCCCATCTATGTCGATCTGACCCAGTCTGCCGCCGAACTGCTGCAGTTGCGGCGCGAGCTGGCGGCCGGCCGCCTGCAGGACAACCAGAGCCTGCCTGTCAGCATCCTGCTCGATGATGGCACGCCGTTCGAGCACAAGGGCACGCTGGAATTCTCCGAAGTCAGCGTGGACCCGACCACCGGCAGCTACGGCCTGCGGGTGAAGGTGGACAACCCGGATGGCGTACTGATGCCGGGCATGTACGTGCGCGCGGTGATCGGCGGCGGCGTGCGTGATGGCGCACTGCTGGTCCCGATGCAGGGCATCGCCCGTGACGCCAAGGGCGATACCAGTGCCATGGTGGTCAACAAGGACAACAAGGTGGAAGTGCGTCCGGTGAAGGTCAGCCGCGCGCTGGGTGACAAGTGGCTGGTCGAGGATGGCCTGCAGGCAGGCGACAAGGTGATCGTGGAGGGCCTGCAGAAGATCGGCCCGGACATGCCGGTGCAGGCCACCGAAAAGGGCAGCGAACCGGTAAAGCCGGCAGATGGCAAGCCCGCGGCTGCACCGGCCGCCGCAGATCCGGCCGCCGCGTCCCCCGACGCCGCTGCACCCGCCCAGGCTCCGGCCGGCACCGACGCGCAGTAAGCGGAGAACCCCATGGCACGTTTCTTCATTGATCGACCCATCTTTGCGTGGGTGATCGCGATCATCATCATGCTTGCCGGTGCGCTGGCGGTAACCACCTTGCCGGTGTCCATGTATCCGGAAGTGGCCCCGCCGGCCGTCGAGATCTCCGCCACGTATCCCGGTGCGTCGGCGAAGGTGGTGGAAGACTCGGTGACGCAGATCATCGAGCAGAACATGAAAGGCCTCGACGGGCTGATCTATTTCTCGTCCAACAGCTCGGCCAACGGCCAGGCCACCATCACCCTGACCTTCGAATCCGGGACCAATCCAGACATCGCCCAGGTGCAGGTGCAGAACAAGCTGCAGTTGGCGATGCCCCTGTTGCCGCAGGAAGTGCAGCGGCAGGGCATCAACGTGGCCAAGTCCAGCAGCGGCTTCCTGCAGGTGCTGGGCTTTGTGTCCAATGACAACAGCATGGACGCCAACGACATCTCCGATTTCGTGGGCTCCAACGTGGTCGACCCGCTCAGCCGCGTGCCGGGCGTGGGCAACATCCAGGTGTTCGGCGGCAAGTACGCCATGCGCATCTGGCTGGATCCCAACAAGCTGCACACCTACAAGCTGTCGGTGGATGAAGTCACCGCAGCGATCACCGCACAGAACGCCCAGGTGGCGATCGGCCAGCTGGGCGGTGCGCCGTCGGTGAAGGGCCAGCAGCTCAACGCCACCATCAACGCGCAGGATCGCCTGCAGACGCCGGAGCAGTTCCGCAACATCCTGGTGCGTGGCGGCACCGATGGCAGCGAGCTGCGCCTGGGCGACGTGGCCCGTGTGGAACTCGGCGCGGAAAGCTACGACTTCGTCACCCGGTACAACGGCAAGCCGTCCACCGGCATCGCCATCACCCTGGCCACCGGCGCCAACGCGCTGGATACCGCCAATGGCGTGCGCGCGGCACTGGAGGACATGAAGGCGACCTTCCCGGCCGGCCTGGAATCGGTGGTGCCGTATGACACCACCCCGTTCGTGCAGGTGTCGATCAAGGGCGTGATCAAGACGCTGATCGAAGCGATCGTGCTGGTGTTCGTGGTGATGTACCTGTTCCTGCAGAACTTCCGCGCCACGTTGATCCCGACCATCGCCGTACCGGTGGTGCTGCTCGGCACGTTCGGCGTGCTGTCGGTGTTGGGGTTCTCGGTCAACATGCTGACGATGTTCGCGATGGTGCTGGCGATCGGCCTGCTGGTCGATGATGCCATCGTGGTGGTGGAGAACGTCGAGCGCATCATGGCCGAAGAGGGCCTGTCGCCGCTGGAGGCCACGCGCAAATCAATGACCCAGATCACCGGCGCGCTGGTGGGCATCGGCCTGGTGCTGTCGGCGGTGTTCGTGCCGATGGCCTTCATGGGCGGTGCCACCGGCGTGATCTACCGGCAGTTCTCGGCCACGATTGTTTCGGCAATGGCGCTGTCGGTGCTGGTCGCGATCGTGCTCACGCCGGCGCTGTGCGCCACCATGCTCAAGCCCCTGAAAAAGGGCGAGCATCACGTCGCCCACAAGGGCTGGTCGGGTCGCTTCTTCGGTGGCTTCAACCGCGGCTTCGACAAGTCCAGCGAAAAGTACCAGCGTGGCGTCAAGGGCATCATTTCCCGCCCGTGGCGTTTCATGGGCGTGTTCGCGGCGCTGTCGCTGGTGATGGTGCTGTTGTTCATGCGCCTGCCCAGCTCGTTCCTGCCCAACGAAGACCAGGGCATCATGATGGCGCTGGTGCAGACGCCGGTGGGCTCCACCCAGGAGCGCACGCTGGAGGCGATGGCCAAGCTGGAAAACCACTTCCTGGAGAACGAAGGCGAAGCGATCGAATCGATCTTCGCCATCCAGGGCTTCAGCTTCGCCGGCATGGGCCAGAACGCGGGCATGGCCTTCGTCAAGCTGAAGGACTGGAAGGATCGCGGTTCGGAGCAGAGCGTGGAGGCCGTTACCGGCCGTGCGATGGGCGCACTGAGCGGTATCAAGGACGCTTTCATTTTCGCGTTCCCGCCGCCGGCCATGCCGGAACTGGGTATCGGCTCGGGTTACACCTTCTTCCTGAAGGACAACAGTGGCCAGGGGCACGAGGCCCTGCTCAACGCACGCAACCAGCTGCTGGGTGCCGCCGGGCAGAGCAAGCTGCTGGCCAACGTGCGACCGAACGGCCAGGAAGACACCCCGCAGCTGCGCATCGACGTGGACGTGGAAAAGGCCAATGCGTTGGGCCTGAACATGACGTCCATCAACAACACGTTGGCCACCGCGTGGGGCAGCAGCTACATCGATGACTTCATCGACCGTGGCCGGGTCAAGCGCGTGTACGTGCAGTCCGATGCGGACTTCCGCATGAATCCGGACGACTTCAACGTGTGGTCGGTGAAGAATGCGGCCGGCGAGATGGTGCCGTTCAGTGCCTTCGCGTCCAAGCGCTGGGACTTCGGTTCGCCGCGGCTGGAGCGCTACAACGGCGTGTCGGCCATGGAAATCCAGGGTGAACCTGCCACGGGCGTGGCATCGGGCGATGCCATGAACGAGATCGAGCGCATCGCCAAGGATCTGCCGCCGGGCTACGAGATCGAGTGGACCGCGCTGTCCTATCAGGAGCGTCAGGCCGGCTCGCAGACCCCGCTGCTGTACTCGCTGTCGCTGCTGATCGTGTTCCTGTGCCTCGCTGCGTTGTACGAAAGCTGGAGCGTGCCGACCTCGGTGCTGATGGTCGCGCCGCTGGGCATCCTCGGTGCCGTGCTGGCCAACACGCTGCTCGGGCTGGAGCGTGACATCTATTTCCAGGTGGCGATGCTGACCACGGTGGGCCTGACATCGAAGAACGCCATCCTGATCGTGGAGTTCGCCAAGGACAACCTGGAGAAGGGCGCCGGACTGATCGAGGCCACCATGCACGCCGTGCGCGATCGCTTGCGTCCGATCATCATGACCTCGCTGGCATTCGGCCTGGGCGTGCTGCCTCTGGCCATCGCCTCCGGCGCCGGCTCGGGTGCGCAGCGCGCGATCGGCACCGGTGTGCTGGGCGGCATGCTCGCCGGCACCTTGCTGGGCGTGTTCTTCATCCCGCTGTTCTTCGTCGTCGTGCAGCGCGTGTTCAACCGCAAGCTGCGCAACGCGCCGCAATCGAGTGAGACCCCATGAAGCAGATCCCCTTGCTGCTGGCCCTGGTGGCCAGCCTCGGCCTGACCAGCTGTGCCACGTTGGTGCCTGAGCGCACCGACGTGGCGCCCGCCATACCCGCGCAGTGGCCGATCGAAGCGGGCCAGGGCCGGGCCACCGACGTCGCCGCGCTGGGCTGGCGTGACTTCTTTACCGATGCGCGTCTGCAGGACGTCATCACCCAGGCGCTGGACAACAACCGCGATCTGCGTGTGGCCGTGCTGAATGTCGAACGTGCCCGCGGCCAGTACCGCATCCAGCGCGCCGACCGCGTACCCGGGCTCGCGGTGCAGGGGCAGATGGAGCGCATCGGCGGTGACATGCCGGTCAGTGAGCAGTTCACGGCCGGGCTGGGCATCACCGAGTTCGAGCTCGATCTGTTCGGACGTGTGCGCAACCTCAGCGAGGCGGCACTGCAGCAGTACTTCGCGGTGGCCGCCAACCGGCGCAATGCGCAGTTGAGCCTGGTCGCGGAAACCGCGACGGCCTGGCTGACCTTCGGTGCCGACAGCGAACAGCTGCGTATCTCCGAAGCCACGCTGGCCAGCCACGAAGATTCGCTGCGGCTGGCGCAGGCGCGTTTCGAGCGCGGCGGCAGCTCGGCGCTGGAGCTGGCCCAGACCCGTACGCTGGTGGAAACCGCCCGCACCGATGCCGCGCGCCTGCGCGGTCAGGTCGAGCAGGACCGCAATGCCTTGTCACTGCTGATCGGCGGGCCGGTGGACGCCGCGTTGCTGCCGTCCGGCAACAACGAACTGCAGCTGCTGGCCCTGGCGCCGCCGCCGGCGGACCTGCCCAGTGATGTGCTGCTGCGCCGCCCGGACATCATGGCGGCCGAGCACACCTTGCTGGCGGGCAACGCCAACATCGGTGCGGCACGTGCAGCGTTCTTTCCCAGCATCCGCCTGACCGGCACGCTGGGGAGCCGGTCCGACGAACTGTCGGGGTTGTTCGACAGCGGCACGCGGATGTGGAGCTTCCTGCCGACGATCAGCCTGCCGATCTTCCAGGGCGGCCGGTTGCGTGCCGGGTTGGCCGTGGCCGAAGCGGACCGCGACATCGCCTTGGCCGAGTATGAGAAGGCGATCCAGGTCGGCTTCCGCGAAACCGCCGATGCCTTGGCGCTGAGCACCAGCCTGGATGCCCAGGCCGATTCGCAGCGTGGACTGGTGGAGGCCGCGACGCAGGCCGAACGCCTGTCGCAGGCGCGCTACGACGCCGGGTTGGACAGCTTCGTCACGCTGCTGGACGCGCGGCGTACCGCCTACAGCGCACAGCAGAGCCAGCTGCAGACCGCGTTGGCACAGCAGGCAAACCGGATCACGTTGTACAAAGTGCTGGGTGGCGGCTGGCGCGAATCAGGAAGGTAACTAACGCCGACCGGGTAGAGCCGACTTCAGTCGGCTGCCCCCTTCAACCGTTTGCCCATTCACCCGGCTCACCCGGCTGCGCGCTGATCGCTCGTCCGGATGAACGGCCATCGCCCCCTCGGTGGCCGTTTCAGATAACCGCAGGCCGCCGCGTGAGCGCGCAGATCAGGCGATCAGGCGCGGACGATCGTCAGTGCGGACCATGCTGGCCACATAGACGTGGTCCCATACCTGTTCAATGAAGGCGCGGGCCTGGGCTTCGGTCAGCCGCGGCATGATCTGCAGGGCGTACTGGGTCTGGAACGCGTCCTCGCGCTGCTCGTTGGTGGCGCGGGGGTGGGTGATCAGCGAGTCACAGGCAAACTTGATCCACGGGACAAAATGGCCGAAAGAGCCCGGGCCCATGGCGCCTTCGGCGTGTCGCTGGCGCCAGTGGTTCAGCTCTGCCTCCACGTCGATGACCGGAGGGACATTGGGTACATCTGCGCGCATGGCTGCTACTTCTTCTGATGATGTGGGGGTGGGGGAGTCCCGATCATCGCTATCGGCCAGTGCACGCAGCGTCATTGCTGCGTGCAATCGGCGTTCCAAGGTCGTGGTCGCCATGCCAAGGCTGAAATATTCAGCGAGTCCCGCTCACTCGCCGATGTCTTCGTCCCAGATCTCCGGATGACGTTCGATGAATGCGCCCAGCAGATCGACACACTCCTGGCTGTCCAGGTCGATCACGTTGACGCCGCTCTCGCGCAGCCAGTCGATGCCGCCCTGGAAAGTGCGCGACTCGCCCACCACCACGGTGCCGATGTTGAACTGGCGGACCAGTCCGCTGCAGTACCAGCAGGGGGCCAGGGTGGTGACCATGATCGTGTTCTTGTAGCCGCGCTGGCGGCCGGCCTTGCGGAACGCATCGGTCTCGCCGTGCACGGAGGGGTCGCCTTCCTGCACCCGGCGGTTGTGGCCACAGCCCAGCAGCCGACCGTCGTTGTGATACAGCGCCGCGCCGATCGGCACGCCGCCTTCGGCCATGCCCTGGCGGGCTTCGGCGAGGGCGGTCTGCAGCAGGGCGTGGTAGTCGGGCGTGGTGATCATGGGGGTCTCCGTGAATTCAGAGGGTCATGATACGGGCAGGGGGTGCCGCCGGCTCCGCGCGGTGCGATAATCCATCCATGAGCGAATCCCCCTACAAGTCCGGAACTACCCATTTCGGCTTCCGCGATGTCGATGCAAAGGACAAGCAGAAGCTGGTCGGCCAGGTCTTCACCTCGGTCGCGCGCAACTACGACCTGATGAATGACCTGATGAGCCTGGGCGTGCATCGGGTCTGGAAGCGCTACTACGTGGCCACCGCGCAGGTGAAGCCCGGTGACCGCGTGCTGGATCTGGCCGGCGGTACCGGTGACATTGCCGCGCTGCTGAAGGAGCGGGTCGGCACGGACGGTGCGGTCGTGGTGGGCGACATCAACGCCGGCATGCTGTCGGTGGGCCGTGATCGCTTGACCAACCGCGGCCTGGTGGCCGGGTTGGACTACGTGCAGTGCAATGCAGAAGCCCTGCCGTTCCCGGATGCCAGCTTCGACCTGGTGACCATCGCGTTCGGGCTGCGCAACGTGACCGATAAAGATGCGGCGCTGCGCGAGATGCATCGCGTGCTGAAAGTAGGCGGGCAGGCACGCGTGCTGGAGTTTTCCGAGGTCACACTGGACTGGTTCAAGCCGATCTACGACTTCCACTCGTTCAAGGTGCTGCCGAAGCTGGGCCGTCTGTTCGCGCGCGATTCGGACAGCTATCAGTACCTGGCCGAAAGCATCCGCAAGCACCCGCCACAGGATGCGCTGAAGGCGATGATGAGTGAGGCCGGATTCGAACGCTGCCACTACAAGAACCTGTCGGCGGGCATCGTCTCGATCCACTCCGGTTACAAGCTGTAACCCGGTAGCGCCGAGCCATGCTCGGCGTGCGGGA
The DNA here is from genome assembly GCF_014841935.1 of Stenotrophomonas sp. CFBP 13725. Classification (NCBI taxonomy): domain Bacteria; kingdom Pseudomonadati; phylum Pseudomonadota; class Gammaproteobacteria; order Lysobacterales; family Lysobacteraceae; genus Stenotrophomonas; species Stenotrophomonas sp. CFBP 13725. The sequence goes on from NZ_JACYUV010000004.1 coordinate 283,050, forward strand.
TCCCGCCTAGCGTGGCTATGCCGGTCGTCCTGACCGGCACCCTCCGGGCCGTCGCAAGCGACGTTGGCAGCGGCTCCTGCCGCTACCTTCGGCGCTACCAAGGGCGGAACAGGGGTAAAATCAGCCTTTACCCCTGAAACGGTCTCGATGCATGCGTACCCCGTTCCTGCTCCTTCCGCTGGCCGTGGCCCTCGCCGCCGGCTGCTCCCAGGAGACCGCCGCGCCGGTCGCCACTCCCCCCGCGCAGAGTGCGCCGGCTGCCCCCGTGAACGCTGAAAACCGCAGCCACGACGAAAGCTCCTATGCCGAGCCGGACAAGGTCGTCATCAAGGACATCGCCCTCGACCTGAAGCTGGATTTCGACAGCAAGCAGATCGGTGGCACCGCGACCTACACGCTGGAGTGGAAGAACAAGGACGCCAAGCAGCTGGTGCTGGACACGCGTGAGCTGGCCGTCGCCAAGGTCGAGGCCATCGCGGCCGATGGCGCGCGCAGCCCGCTGCCGTTCGTGCTGGCGCCCGTGGACAAGGTGTTCGGCAGCAAGCTGACCATCGAAACCCCCACGCAGCCGACCAAGGTCGAGATCAGCTACCACACCGCTCCGACGGCCTCGGGCCTGCAGTGGCTGGCGCCGTCGATGACCGAAGGCAAGAAGCTGCCCTTCATGTTCAGCCAGTCGCAGGCGATCCACGCGCGCTCGTGGGTGCCGCTGCAGGACACGCCGAGCGTTCGCTTCACCTACAGCGCGCACGTGGTCTCGCGCCCGGACGTGATGGTGCTGATGAGCGCCGACAACGACCCCAAGGCCGCGCGTGACGGTGATTACACCTTCAAGATGCCGCAGCCGATTCCTTCCTACCTGCTGGCGATCGCTGCGGGTGACCTGGTGTTCGAGCCGATCTCCGGCCGCTCCGGTGTGTGGGCTGAACCGACCATGGTCGGCAAGGCAGCGAAGGAGTTCGAAGACACCGAGAAAATGATCGGCGCCGCCGAAAAGCTGTACGGCGAGTACCGCTGGGGCCGCTACGACATGCTGGTGCTGCCGCCGTCGTTCCCGTTCGGCGGCATGGAAAACCCGCGCCTGACCTTCGCCACCCCGACCGTGATCGTGGGCGACAAGTCGCTGGTCTCGCTGGTCGCCCACGAACTGGCGCACAGCTGGTCGGGCAACCTGGTGACCAACGCCAGCTGGAAGGACATCTGGCTCAACGAAGGCTTCACCACCTACGTGCAGGGTCGCATCACCGAAGCGCTGTATGGCAAGGAAATGGCCGAGATGGAGCGGCAGATCGACCAGACCGACCTGTTGGCCGAGGTGAAGGACATGAGCCCGGCCGACCAGGCGCTGGCCCTGCCGCCGCTGAACGAACGTGACCCGGACGAGGCGCTGAGCCAGGTTGCCTATGTAAAGGGGTCCTGGTTCCTGGAGTTCCTGGAACAGCGCTTCGGCCGCGAGGTGTTCGATCCCTTCCTGCGTGGCTGGTTCAACGACCATGCCTTCCAGAGCGCGAACACCGATCAGTTCGTCGACTATCTGAAGAAGAACCTGCTCGACAAGAAGCCCGGCGCAGTGACGGATGCCGAACTGAAGGCATGGCTCGACGAGCCGGGCATCCCGGCATTCGCGGCCAAGGCGCAGTCGCGCAACTTCAGCAATGTCGATACCGCGCGCATTGCGTGGGAAGGTACCGGCAAGCTGCCCACCAACCAGCTGACCGCTGAATGGAGCACGCAGGAATGGGTGCGTTTCATCGACGGACTGGGCGCGAAGCAGCCGCTGGACAAGCTCACCGCGCTGGACCGTGCCTTCAAGTTCACCGGTACGCCGAACGGTGAAATCGCCATGCGCTGGTACCCGCTGGCGATCCGCAGTGGCTACGCCGAGGCGACTCCGGCCGCCGCCGAGTTCATCGAGCGGGTGGGCCGTCGCAAGCTGATCATGCCGATCTACGCCGAACTGGTGAAGACGCCGGAAGGTCTGGAGATTGCCAAGGCTGCCTTTGAAAAGGCCAAGCCGGGCTACCACCCGATCACCACCGGCTCGGTGCAGGACATGCTGTCCAAGGCCGAAGCCCAGTAACACCGAAAGCGGGTGCTGACGTCGGTCGGCACCCGCTCTTGCTGGGACGGGCGCGGTTGCTGGTGCCATCGCCGCTGCCTTCGTGATTGCGGTAGCGGTCGCTGCTGCCGTGCCGTTGCCGTTGCCGTTGCTGTCGCCTTGTCCTTCGCGGTTCCGGTTGCCTTCGCGATCGCGGTTGCTCTCGCTGTAACTGTCGTTGCTGTTGCTGTCGCTGTCGCTGTTGCTGTTGCTGTCGCTGTCGCTGTGGCTGTTGCTGTCGCTGTCGCTGTTGCTGTCGCTGTTGCTCTCGCTGTCGCTGTCGCTGTCGCTCTCGCTGTCGCTGTTGCTCTCGCTGTTGCTCTCGCTCTCGCTCTCGCTGTCGCTGTCGCTGTTGCTCTCGCTCTCGCTGTCGCTGTCGCTGTTGCTTTCGCTCTCGCTCTCGCTGTCGCTGTCGCTGTTGCTCTCGCTCTCGCTGTTGCTGTCGCTGTGGCTGTTGCTCTCGCTGTCGCTGCTTGGTAGAGCCGACTTCAGTCGGCTTCCCGCCGCCAGCCGACTGAAGTCGGCTCTACCAATGCCAACCTCCTGCGCCGCTCGGGGCTAGACCGACGTATGTTCCAGTGCGTTCAGCGCCAGGAACATGTCCACGCACTCTTCCATCAATCGCTGCTGCGCTTCCGGTGCCAGCGGCGCCTGCCCCATTGCCACCTGCGGCCAGAACGCAAACGCCTTCAGCATGCCTTGCAGCTGATGCGCGGCTTCAGCCGGCGAGGGCAGTGTGCGCAGCCGACCATCCGCTTGTGCCGCCCGCATCCAGGCAGTCAGCCCTTCTTCTTTCTCCGCCAGCCGCTCCATCATCGCCCGCGCGCGCTCCGGCGCATGCACCAGTTCGGCGATCGCCACCCGCGACAGGTCGATGAAACTCTCATCGGCCATCAGCCGCATCTTCCTTGCGGCGAATCCTAGCAGTTGCGGACGAAGCGGCTGGGCTGGCGCGTAGTCCGGCGCATCCAAGTCTTGGCTGGCCTCCCACAGCTGCAACAGGATGGCGGTGAACAGCTCGTCCTTGCTGGCGAAGTGGTTATAGACCGTTCGCTTGGACACCTCTGCCGTGGCAGCGATCCGGTCCATGCTGGTGGCCGCGAACCCGAAGCTGCGGAACTCCGTCACTGCCGCCGCGAGGATGGCGGCGCGCTTGCGGTCGGTCAGGCGGGTAGGGCGGGTATCGGCACTCATACCGATATTTTACACCGTTCAGTTTACTTCCAACGAAATAGAAGTAGACTCTTCGGTGTACTTTTCAGGGCAAGCCCGAATGACCCGTCGCCTGCCGCGCTTCCTCCTCCTTTCTACGGTATTGATCGCCATGACACTTGGCCTGCTGACCTGCGGCGCGCGTCCTGCCGCTTCCTACGAAGAATCTCCCCAGTACCAGGAGGGACGCTTCCACAATCCCGCGGGCAAGTCGTCGCTGGGATTCGTCGGCACCCTGGGGGTGCTCTGGCGCTTCATGGTGGACAAGCCCAAGGATGCCACCCCGCCCGCGCCGATTCCGGTGCATGCGTTGACCCGCCAGGACCTGCTGGACGCGCCGGACGACAGTCTGTGGCGGCTGGGACACTCCACCGTGCTGATGAAGTTGGATGGTCATTTCTGGCTGACCGACCCGGTTTTTTCCGAGCGCGCCTCGCCGATGTCGTTCATGGGACCCAAGCGCTTCCATGCGCCACCGCTTGATATTGAAGCGTTGCCGCCGCTGACCGGCGTGATCATTTCCCATGACCACTACGACCACCTGGACCACGATGCCATCCGTGCGCTGGCGCCGAAGGTCGACCACTTCATCACCGCGCTGGGTGTGGGGGATCGATTGCGGGCGTGGGGCGTGCCCGCCGACAAGATCCAGCAGCTGGACTGGTGGCAGGAGACCCAGGTGCACGGTCTGAAGATCGCTGCCACGCCGGCACAGCATTTCTCCGGTCGTGGCGTGTCCGATGGCAACCGCACGTTGTGGGCGTCGTGGGTGATCGACAGTGGACGCAAGCGCATTTTCTTCAGTGGTGACAGCGGCTACTTCGACGGCTTCGCCCAGATCGGCGAACGGTACGGTCCGTTCGACCTGACGCTCGTCGAGACCGGCGCTTACGACGCCGACTGGGCCGACGTGCACATGCAGCCCGAACAGAGTCTCCAGGCGCATCTGGATGTCCGCGGCAAGGTGATGATGCCGATCCACAACGGCACCTTCGACCTGGCGCTGCATCCGTGGACGGAACCCTTCGAGCGCATCACCGCGCTGGCGCAGGAACAGGGTGTGGTGCTGACGGCACCGCAGATGGGCGAGCGGTTGGATATCGGTGCACCGGCGCCATCCACCCAGTGGTGGCGGCAAGTGCGGTAACGCGGCAGGGAACGGGCAGGTGGCCAGGTGGATCGTTGGATCCGCGGCCGGTGGATCGGTGGACGGTGGATCGTTCGACGGGTGGACGGGTGGATCGGCGGCCGGTGGATGGTGGATGGTGGACGGGGGATCGGTCGAACGGTGCACGGTTGGACGGGTGGACGGTGGATCGTTCGACGGTGGATCGGTGGATCGTTGGATCGTTGGATCGTTCGACCGGTAGAGCCGACTTCAGTCGGCTTGCCTGCAGCCGACTGAAGTCGGCTCTACCAGGGCAGGAGATGCAGCCGACTGAAGTCGGCTCTACCGAGGCGGGAGATGCAGCCGACTGAAGTCGGCTCTACCGGGGCGGGAGATGCAGCCGACTGAAGTCGGCTCTACCGGGGCGGGAGATGCAGCCGACTGAAGTCGGCTCTACCGAGGCAGGAGATGCAGCCGACTGAAGTCGGCTCTACAGTAGGGGTTCAACGACCACACGCGGAGCCTGCATGAAACACCTGATTCTCGTTGCCACCTGCGCGCTGGCGCTGGTCGCCTGTAGCGACCCGGAGGCCGAGCGCCAGGCGCAGCAGGCGGCGGCCGCCGCCGCCCAGGCGCAGAAGGAAACCAAGGCCGACGAGGTGGCCAAGCAGTACGACACCGCCGTGGCAGCGCAGGAATGGGAGCGGGCCCGCATCCACGGCGGGTCATTGCTGGATGTCTACAAAGGAACGGCCGCGGCTGCTCGCATCGAAGCGGGATTCGCTGACGTGAAGGCCAAGGCCGACGAAGCGCGCGATCTGCGCCGGATGCAGGCGCTGTGGCAGTACAACCAGATTCCCGTTGGCACCAAGGGAACGCAGCGGTCCGCGTCGATCTACGGCAAGGAGCGCGTCGACGTCGACGGAAGTGGCCCCAAGCCGGTGCAGTTGGTCTTCCGCGATCATCCCGAGTGGAAACGGCATGCGTACCTGGTGCTGCAGGCTGGTGATTTCCGTTGCCCCGGCGGCTGCAAGGTGCAGGTCAGCGTGGACGGTGGAACCCCGCGCGCGATGGCCGCGTGGCGTCCGGATACCGATGAGGCGATCGCCATGTTCATCACCGACAACGCCGCGCTGTGGAAGCTGGCGCGTCAGGCCAAGGCAATCAGCATCGAGTTCCCGGTGAAGGCCGGCGGTACGCGCACGGCCGTCTTTGAAACCGGCGGCCTGGATGCGAGCCAGATGCCGTGGAAATGATGCAGCCGATGCCGCCGGCCGGCCATGCCGTTCTTTCGGGCGTGCGTCATTGGATATTCGACCTGGACGGCACGCTGACCGTGGCCGTGCACGATTTCGCCGCCATCAAGCGCGCGCTGGACATAGCCGCGCATGAAGACATCATCGAGCATCTGGTTGCACTGCCCGACGAGGATGAGCGGGCCAAGCGCGCCTGGCTTTTCGATCATGAGCGTGAGCTGGCGCTGGGCGCGCAGGCCGCCATCGGCGCGGTGGCGTTACTGCGCGCGATGCACGGGAGTGGCTGCGAGCTCGGAATCCTCACTCGCAATGATCATGCGGTGGCCAAGCTGACCTTGGAGGCGATCGGGGTGGCCGATCTGTTCGCCGATGATCACATCATCGGCCGCGATGAGGCCGAACCCAAGCCGTCGCCGGCCGGCATCGTGTACCACCTGCAGCGCTGGGGTGTCGAAGCGGCACAGGTGGCGATGGTGGGGGATCACCGCATGGACCTCGCGGCGGGACGTGCTGCGGGCACGCAGACGGTGCTGGTCAATACACCGGGTGACCCATGGCCTGGGATGGCAGACTGGCGTTTCGCGGATTGCGCGGCGCTGCAGTCGGCGTGGCGGCAGCACACATAAGGCGGTAACGCGTGAAGGTAGAGCCGACTTCAGTCGGCTGCGGGGCATGACCACTGCCAGCCGACTGAAGTCGGCTCTACCTTGGGGGTTCGCGATCACTGCCAGCCGACTGAAGTCGGCTCTACCCGGGAAACGGTGGCTGCCGCTGCGCTCGCCGAGCATGGCTCGGCGCTACCAGGCGAATGCGGCGCAGCGTCCCTCGGCTTCAGACGTTCAGTGCGTAACCGAACTGCTGCTTGAACTGCTCGTTGAACTCGTCGAAGGTGAAACGCTGGTTCTGCGTGCCCGGGTGCTCCACCTTCAGCGCGCCCATCAGGTTGCCCATGCGGCCGATGGTCAGCCAGTCGAAGCCCTTCTGGATGCCGTAGATCAGGCCGGCACGGAAGGCGTCGCCGCAACCGGTCGGGTCCACTACGCGGCGTTCGTGCGCCGGCGGGATGTCGTAGCTCTTTTCAGGGGTGTGGATGACCGCACCCTTGGGGCCGCGCGTGGTGATGTAGGCCTGTACGCGGCTGACGATTTCCTTCTCGTCCCAGCCGGTGCGTTCCTGCAGCAGGTTCGACTCGTAATCGTTGACCACCACGTAATCCGCCTGCTCGATGAACGTGCGCAGCTCCGGGCCGTTGAACAGCGGCATGGCCTGGCCGGGATCGAAGATGAAGGGCACGCCGTCTTCGTGGAACTCCAGCGCGTTCTGGATCATGCCTTCGCGGCCATCCGGGCCGACCAGGCCCAGGCTGACGCCCGGCACGTCGCGCACGTGGTTCTCATACGAACGCATCATCGCGCCGGGATGGAAGGCGGTGATCTGGTTGTTGTCGTGGTCGGTGGTGATGAAGGCCTGCGGGGTGAACAGCTCGTCGATCACGCGTACCCGGGACAGGTCGATGCCCAGTGCATCGAAATGTTCACGATAGGGGCCGAAATCGGTGCCCACCGTGCCCATCGGGATCGGGTCGCCGCCCAGCAGGTGCAGGTTGTAGGCGATGTTGCCGGCGCAGCCGCCGAACTCGCGGCGCATGCGCGGCACCAGGAACGACACATTCAGGATGTGCACCTTGTCCGGCAGGATGTGATTCTTGAACTGGTCCGGGAACACCATGATGGTGTCGAAGGCAAGAGAACCACAGATCAAAGCGGACATCGATGTAAGCCTATGCGGGAATGGGTGGAGTGCGTGCCGCAGGGCGGGCAGGCAAACGGCGCCCGTGGGCGCCCGACGGCGCAAAGGTTACCGGCTGGAGCCGCGTAAGGGTAGCGCCGGACGGTGCGGGGCGCGCTGTCGTCCGCTGTGGCACCACGCGGCAGCGGCGAGGAGTACGATGGTCGTCAAACCTGTACCAATCCAGCCGAAAGCCTCTGAATACGCGGGTTCAGCTGGATATGTCCTTGCTCGCAGGGGGGCGGGTTGCTAGGCTTGCACGTCTCGATTTCTGCCCATATTCCGCCACTCCAGGCAGAGGCAGCGCACCTCCTCAGGATCACTTCCTCGATGTTCAAGAAACTCCGCGGCATGTTCTCCAATGACCTGTCCATCGATCTGGGCACGGCGAATACCCTCATCTACGTGCGCGGGCAGGGAATCGTGCTGAACGAGCCGTCCGTGGTCGCCGTGCGCCAGGACCGTGCCATCGGAGGCACCCGATCGGTGGCCGCAGTGGGCACCGAGGCCAAGCAGATGCTGGGCCGTACGCCGGGCCACATCACCACCATCCGCCCGATGAAGGACGGCGTCATCGCCGATTTCACCTACACCGAGGCGATGCTCAAGCACTTCATCAAGAAGGTGCACAAGTCGCGCTTCCTGCGCCCGAGCCCGCGCGTGCTGGTGTGCGTGCCGGCCGGCTCCACCCAGGTGGAGCGTCGCGCCATCAAGGAATCGGCCGAAGAGGCCGGTGCGCGTGATGTGTTCCTGATCGAGGAGCCGATGGCGGCCGCGATCGGCGCCGGCATGCCGGTGACCGAAGCGCGGGGTTCGATGGTCATCGACATCGGCGGCGGCACCACCGAAGTCGCCGTGATCTCGCTGAACGGCATCGTGTACTCGGCCTCTGTCCGTATCGGCGGCGACCGCTTCGATGAGTCCATCACCAATTACGTGCGCCGTAACCACGGCATGCTGATCGGTGAAGCCACCGCCGAGCGCATCAAGGTCGAGCTGGGTTGCGCCTACCCGCAGGCGGAAGTGATCGAGATGGAAATCTCCGGCCGCAACCTCGCCGAGGGCGTGCCGAAGATGATCAAGATCACCTCCAACGAAGTGCTTGAAGCGCTGCACGAGCCGCTGTCGGGCATCGTCAGCGCAGTCAAGCTGGCGCTGGAGCAGACGCCGCCGGAGCTGTGCGCCGACGTCGCCGAGCGCGGCATCGTGCTCACCGGTGGTGGCGCGTTGCTGCGCGACATGGATCGCCTGATCTCCGAAGAAACCGGCCTGCACGTGCAGGTGGCCGATGATCCGCTGACCTGCGTGGCCCGCGGTGGCGGCCGCGCGCTGGAGCTGGTGGACATGCACGGCAACGAGTTCTTTGCGCCGGAGTAAGCCCGGCCGGCTTGTCGTGAGCGCCGCGCCCTTCCGGCGTGCGGCCTGCCTGCATGGCAGGCCGGCACCGGCGGGGCGCCGTCGTGTTTCCTTCCCGATTCTTTTCAGCTGAAGCTGCATCGTGCCGCCCTACGCCGGACCCCCCATTGCTTCCCGCTCCGGCGATGCCGCGAGCCCGCTGCGGCTGCTCACCTACCTGGTGCTGGCGATCACCCTGATCGTGCTGGACGACCAGGCGGGCTGGCTGGCGCGCCTGCGCGAGCAGGCCAATGTGCTGGTGCAGCCGGCGTGGAACCTGGCGGGCCTGCCCGGGCGGCTGGGCAACCAGGTGCGCGACAACGCGGCCAGCCATGGCCAGCTGGTGGCGGAGAACCGGCAGCTGCGCAACAGCCTGCTGGTGGCGAATGCGCGGCTGACCCGGCTGCAGACCGCTGCGCTGGACAACGCGCAGTTGCGCGAACTGTTGAACGTCGCCGAGCGCAGCGGGTTGGATGTGCAGCTGGCGCCGATCCTGGATATCGACCTGGACCCGGTGAAACAGCGCCTGGTACTGGCGGCTGGCACCCGTGAGGGCGTGCACGTAGGTCAGGCGGTGATCGATGCCGGCGGCCTGATGGGGCAGGTGATCAGCGTGACCGGCAGCACCTCCACCGTGCTGCTGCTGACCGACCCGGACCACGCGGTGCCGGTGACGGTGGCGCGCAACGGCGTGCGGCTGATCGTCTATGGCCGTGGCGACACGCTGGAGCTGCGTGACATTCCGCTGAGTGCCGGGGTGGAAGTAGGCGATGAGATCGTCACCTCTGGACTGGGCGGACGGTTCCCGGTGGGCTTCCCGGTCGGCACCATCGCGGCGCTGCGCCCGGACGACACCCACGCCTTCCTGGTGGGCGAACTGAAGCCGGCCGCCGCGCTGGATCGCGGCCGCGACGTGCTGCTGCTGCGGCCCGGTTCGCCGATCCGCATCCCGCCGACGCCCCCGGTCAATACGGATGCGGCTTCCGTAGCGCCGAGCGATGCTCGGCGGACGCCCCCCTCGGAGTCCGTCACCCCGGTAGCGCCGAGCCCTGCTCGGCGGGCACCCACCGACGCAGGCACGACGGCTGACGGCCAGCGGCCGTCACTACCAGGCAACGCATCGTCACCGCCGACCGCCCCCACGACGGAGACACGCCCGTGAGCCGCCTGCGCGACAACCGCTGGGTGCTGCCGGTCAGCGTGATCGCCGCGCTGATGCTGGGCTTGCTGCCGTTGCCACCGTTCCTGCAGCCATTGCGCCCTTACTGGCTGGCCCTGGTGCTGGCTTACTGGGTCATTGAAGCGCCTGAACGGGTCGGGCTGGGCGTGGCCTTCGCCAGCGGCGTCGTCGCCGATTTCCTCTATGGCGGCGTGCTGGGCGAGCAGGCGCTGCGCCTGGTGATCCTGGCTTTCATCCTGCAACGCTTCCGTGCGCGCATCCGGTTCTTCCCGATGTCGCAGCAGATCCTCGCCATCGGCGGCCTGCTGTTCAACGACCGCATCGTCAGCGCCGCGGTGCACATCGTGGTCGGCGAGCCGACCCTGCCGTGGGCCTATTGGTGGGCCCCATTGCTGGGCATGGCGTTATGGCCGCTGGTGTTTGTGCTGCTGGACGCGGTGCGTTTCGGACGGCGCGGTCGCTGACATGGGCATGCCAATATGAGCACCCGCCGCCCGGTGAAGAATCCGCACGCCGAGGCCGAGCAGTTCCGCCGTCGCGCGGTGCTCGGTTTCCTGGCCGTGGTGCTGTGCCTGGGCGGGCTGGGCGCGTGGTACTTCAAGCTGCAGGTGCTGGACCACGAGATATACACCACGCGCTCGGATGCCAACCGCATCAAGCCCCGTCCGGTGGTGCCCGGTCGCGGGATGATCTACGACCGCAACGGCCGCCTGCTGGCCGAGAACGTGCCGGCCTTCCGTCTGGACGTCACCCCGGACAAGGTCAAGGACATGGACGCCACCCTGGCCGGGCTGGCGAAAATCTTCCCGCTGAGCGAGGAGGAAATCGAGGCCTTCAACCGTTCGCGCAAGGCGCGTCGCAGCTTCCTGCCGGTAACCCTGAAGCTGCGCGTCAGCGAAGAAGAAATGGCGCGCTTCGCGGTGGACCGCTGGCGCTTCCCCGGGGTCGAGCTGGAGCCCTACCTGACCCGCCGCTATCCCTTTGGCGACCTGTTCGCGCATGTGATCGGCTACGTGGGCCGGGTGGATGACAAAGACCTGGAAATGCTGGGCGAGGGCAATGCCGCGCTGACCCATATCGGCAAGTCCGGGCTGGAGCGTTATTACGAACAGCAGCTGCGCGGCAAGGTCGGCTACGAACAGGTGGAAACCAATGTGCAGGGGCGGGCGATCCGTACGGTCGGCCGCGTGGCCGCCCAGTCGGGCACCGACCTGCGGCTGTCCATCGATGCCGACCTGCAACGGGCCATGGTGGCCGCCTTCGGCGTGCAGGAAGGCGCGGCGGTGGCGATGGACCCGCGTACCGGCGAAGTGCTGGCGATGGTCAGCCTGCCTTCGTATGACGCCAATCTGTTCGTCAACGGGATATCGCACGCCGACTTCCGCGCGCTCAACGACAATCCCTCACGCCCGCAGTTCAACCGGCTGGTGCTGGGCGGTGTGGCACCGGGCTCCACGCTGAAGCCGTTGATCGCACTGGCCGGGCTGGATGCTGGCGTGCGCCGGCCGGAAGACAAAGTGCTGTCGACGGGCATGTTCTACCTGCCCGGCACCAGTCGCGGCTGGGGCGACGCCAACCGCGGTGGCCATGGCTGGACCGATCTGCGCAAGTCCATCGCACAGTCGGTCAACACCTACTACTACCGCTTGGCGCTGGACCTCGGCATCGAGCGCTTCGACCACTACATGGGCTATTACGGCTTCGGGGCACCGACCGGCATCGACCTGACCGGCGAGATCGGCGGCATTTTGCCGTCGCCGGCGTACAAGATGAAATCGCGCAAAGAGCGCTGGTACCCCGGCGACACGGTGAACGTCAGCATCGGCCAGGGCGACTGGAAGGTGACGCCGCTGCAACTGGCGCACGGGGTAAGTGGCATCGCCAGCGGCCAGCTGCGCACGCCGCACCTGGTGATGCAGCAGCGCGATGGATTCGATAGTGACTGGACCATCACGCCGCCCAGCGAAACCAAACCGATCAGCCCGAATCCGAACAACGTGCAGGCCGTGCGCGAAGGCATGATGGCCACCATGCAGCCAGGTGGCAGTGGCGCGCGCATGGCGGCCGGGGCGTCGTATGTGATGGCGGGAAAAACCGGCACCGCGCAGGTGATCAGCCGCAAGGGCACCGCCGCGGTGGATCCGCGCAGCTTGCCGCTGCACCTGCGCCACCGCTCTTTGTTCGTCGGCTTCGCGCCGGCCGACAATCCGGTGATCGCCATCGCCGTGGCGGTGGAAGGCGGCGGCTACGGCGGGTCGGCGGCGGCCCCGATCGCGCGCAAGGTCTTTGATGCGTGGCTGCTGGGCAAGATGCCGGAGGGCGTGCTGCCGCTGGATGTAGAGCGTGGCAGCGTGGCGTTCGGCGGCACCGTGTTCGATAACGAAGACAACGCAGCGCGCGCGAACGGAGAAGCCGCGGCGTTGGCGGCCGGTGATCTGCCGGTGCAGGTCGGTCTGCCGTCCCCGCAGGCAGTGCCCGCCGGGCAGGGCGCGGCGCCACCGACGGAACCCGCCCCGGTAGCGCCGAACCCTGCTCGGCGAGCAGCCCCCTCGGAGCCTGCCACCCCGGTAGCGCCGAGCCATGCTCGGCGGACGCCCCCCTCGGAGCCCGCCACCCCGGTAGCGCCGAGCCATGCTCGGCGGATACCCCCCTCGGAGCCCGCCCGATGAAGGATTTCCTGCGCTGGGCCGGCGACATGCTGGTGCGCTTCTTCAGCACGCTGGACTGGATGCTGTGTGCCGCCTTGGGCGCACTGATGCTGATCGGTCTCGCCACGCTGAAAAGCGCGGGTGGCGACGGGCTGGTCTTCGCCCAGGGCGCACGCTTCGCCGTTGGCCTGGCGGCCATGTGGGGCATATCACGCGTGCCGATCCTGCGCATCCGCTCGGTGACCCCCATGATCTACGCCATTTCGATGATCCCGCTGCTGGCGGTGTTCGCGATCGGCACCGGCAAGTACGGCCGGCAATGGCTGGACCTCAAGCTGTTCTACCTGCAACCGGCCGAACTGCTGAAAGTCAGCCTGCCGATGATGGTCGCCTGGTACCTGCACCGCATGCCGTTGCCGCCCCGTTTCACGACGGTGCTGGTCAGCCTGCTGATCATCGGCGCACCGACGGCGGCGGTGATGCTGCAGCCGGACTTCGGCACCGCCGTGCTGATCGCCGCCAGCGGCGTGTTCGTGCTGCTGCTGGCCGGCCTGCCGTGGTGGTGGGTCGGGCTGGGCGTGGGCGGCATCGCCGCGGTCGCACCGGTCGCCTGGTTCTGGCTGCTGATGCCGTACCAGAAAGACCGCATCATGATGTTCCTCGACCCGGAGATGGATGCGCTGGGCGCGGGCTGGAACATCATCCAGTCGAAGATCGCCATTGGATCGGGTGGCCTGGAGGGCAAGGGCTGGGGCCAGGGCTCGCAGTCGCACCTGAACTTCATCCCGGAGCAGACGACGGACTTCGCATTTTCGGTGCTGAGCGAAGAGTTCGGCTGGGCGGGCGTCGCGCTGGTGCTGGCGCTGTATCTGGTGGTGATCGGGCGTTGCCTGTGGATCGCCGGACAGTCGCGGGATTCCTACTCGCGCCTGCTGGCCGGCGCCACCGGCCTGGCCTTCTTCGTCTACGTGCTGGTCAACGGCGGCATGATTTCCGGCCTGTTGCCCGTGGTGGGCGTACCCATGCCCCTGATCAGCTACGGCGGCACCTCGGCGGTATCCTTGCTGGCAGGCTTCGGTCTGGTGATGGCCGTACGCAGCCACAACCCGGTCCACGGCGGGTATCGGTAGAGCCGACGCGGTAGAGCCGACTTCAGTCGGCTTGCCCCACCACGCGCGTGAAGCGCAGCCACGGTAGAGCCGACTTCAGTCGGCTTCCCTCACCACGCGCGTGAAGCCCAGCCGACTGAAGTCGGCTCTACCAGGATAGGCGCGTGAAGCCCAGCCGACTGAAGTCGGCTCTACCAGGCCGAGCGTTGAAGGGCATCCGAGGTAGAGCCGACTTCAGTCGGCTTGCCGGACCGGGCGCGGAAGTGCAGCCGACTGAAGTCAGCTCTACCCCAGCAAGGCGTCGTGAAGATTTCACACATCAAATGTGCTCTAGATCACACTTCTTAACGAATTTTTGATTTTGATCAATGGATTTGTCGCAAACCCCCTGCACAATGGCGGCCTGTCATGCAGGGCGCGTTCATCTAGCGCCGACCTGCGGACAGGAGCAGCAAGACCGCACGTTAGCCACCTGCTCTGGGGAGATGCAGGCGGCCCAATCGCATGGTCCGGCAGGCCGGTTGCGCCCGTAGGGGATGGGGGCGCAACCGGTTTGTTGTCACTGCTTTTTTTCACGCAGGATTTACAAAGGTTGACTCACTTAATCAATCCTTTGCTATTCATGGTCTTAGGGGTTTTATTTCATCCATGACCTGCTAACCTGCGGCGATGATCCGACGTACTCTGGCCTGCATGCTCACCCTCGGCCTGGTCGCTTGCGCGACTCAGCCGTCGAGTCCTCCATCGCCTTCGCAGGCCACCGTTGCGCCGCATGAACCGGCCAGCGGACACACCAAGGGACCGGCGGAAGCCGCGCCCGAGGCCGCTGCGGCTACCGCACCGCCGGTTGACCTGACGCCCGTCCCGTTCGACGTCGCGCGCACCAATTTCATCCGCGATACCGCTGCCGCGCACAAACTTGATCCTGCCTATATCGCCAGCGTGCTCGACCAGGCGCAGGTGCGTCCGCCGATCATCGCGGCGATGTCGCGTCCGGCAGAACGGGTCAAGCCGTGGAACGAGTACCGGCCGATCTTCATCAGCCAGGCACGCATCGACGGCGGAAAGAAGTTCCTGGCCGAACATCGGGATGAGCTGATGCGCGTGCAGCAGCGCACGGGCGTGCCGGCCGAGGTGATCGTGGCCATCATCGGCGTGGAAACCAGCTATGGCGGCAACACCGGCAACCACCGGGTGCTCGATGCGCTCTACACACTGGCCTTCTATTACCCGCGCAGCGGCGATCCCGCGAAGCTCGAACGCGAGGTGCGGCGCGAGCTGTTCTTCCGCGACGAATTGGCCAAGGCGTTCGTTCTCGCACGTGATGAAAAGCTCGACATCACGACGCTGAAAGGCAGTTATGCCGGTGCCATGGGCATGGGCCAGTTCATGCCGTCCAGCTATCTGGATTACGCAGTGGACGGCAACGGCGATGGTCGCCGTGACCTGTTCAACAGCTACGACGACGTGTTCTCGTCCATCGCCAATTACTTCGTCAAGAAGGGCGGCTGGGTGCGCGGCGGGCAAGTAGCGGTGCCGGCTACGCTGGCCACCGGCCGCGAAGAGTTCAATCCGACCGAATGGAAGCCCACCTGGTCGCTGCAGGATCTGGCCGCACGCGGTTATCAGCCGGTCGGCGCGGTGCAGCCGGGCGCGACCGCCACGCCGATCACGCTTGAAGGCAGCACCGGCAAGCAGTACTGGCTGGGCTTCCAGAACTATTACGCCATCACCCGTTACAACATCTCCAAAATGTACGCGATGGCGGTATTCCAGCTGTCGCAGGCCATCGCAGGACAGGAGTTGCCGCCGGCATGAACATCAGATGGTGGGTCCCCGGAGCGTTGATCCTTGCGCTGGCCGCATGCAGCAGCGCGCCCAAGAAACCCGGCGGAACCGCCATCGGTCCGGGCAAGCCACCCGGCACCGTCGTGCAGGGCAAGGGCAGCACCCGACCGGCCCACTGCCCTGATGGCTCGCCGTATGCAGCGGCGGCGGAGGATCTGGCCACGCGCGGAAACTACACCGCCGGCGGTCTGTACAAGCCGGGGGTGAAAGACACCACCCCGACGTACATTCCCAACGTAGCGTGCATCCCGGAGCCGGAAGTGCAGGATCTGGCGCGCTCGCCGATCGGCAACAAGACGCCGTATGAAGTGCTGGGCAAGCAGTACAAGGTGATGGACAGCACCAAGGGCTATGCGGAAAAAGGCACGGCTTCTTACTACGGTGCCAAGTTCCATGGCCGCCTGACCTCCAACCGGGAGGTCTATGACATGTACCAGTTCACCGCCGCCCACAAGACGTTGCCGCTGCCCAGCTTCGCGCGCGTGACGAACCTGGACAACGGCGAGTCGGTGATCGTGCGGGTGAACGACCGCGGCCCCTTCCACGACGGCCGGGTGATCGACCTGAGTTACGCCGCAGCCGTGCGATTGGGCATCACCCAGCGCGGCACGGGCAATGTGGAAGTCAGTGCGCTGCAGCCGGGTGAGGGCAATCTGTTGGCCAGCGCCAAGCCCACCCGTGCCGAGCGCCGCGCTACCACGATGGTCGCTGCCGCTGATGCAGCACCGTCGGCCATCGACAGCCTGGTCAACCGTCTGCCACCGGCGTCGGCCCCTGTTGCCGCCGCCGCCATCGCAGCGCCCGCACCGCGCACCGCTGCCGTCGCGGGCAAGCCGCCGACCGGCCCGGAGGCCTACCGCTACCGCGTTGCCGACAGTGCGAAGCCCGGATCGGCCGACAATTTCGACCGCTGGATGCGCGACAACAACGTGCGCGTCGCCACCGGCAAGCCGACTACCCCGGTAGCGACGATCGCCGGCCGTCAACCTGATAAGTCCCCCGCAGCGGCAGTGACGGCAGCCCCCCGTCAACCGGGCCCCGCCGTCGCCGCCAAGTCAACCTCGACCGCCACGCTGTCCCAGCAGGTGCTGGGCAACGTGCTGCTGCAGGTCGCCAGTTTCGCCAGCCGTGACAACGCCACCCGCGCCCAGGGCCAGCTCACCGCTGCCGGCATCGTCGGCGCGACCATCAGCGATATCGCCGCCGGGGGCCGCACGCTCTGGCGCCTGCGCGTACCCGCCAACGATCACGCCAATGCCACGGAACTCGCTGGCCGCATCGCCGGTATGGGGTTCGGCGCACCGCAGATCGTCAAGGAATGATCGGCAGCGGCAGGCGACCGCCGCCTGCCGCGCCCGCGCCGTGACCGCCTACAATGGCGTTCGCGTTCACCATCTCGCCTATCCAGCCGTATTCCGGCCGCTCCAGGAGTCTGCAGTCCCATGAAATTCCGTTTCGCTGCCACCGCGCTGGCCGCCACCCTGGTGGTCGGTCTGGCCCATGCCCAGACCGCGCTGCCGACGCCGGCTGCCCCGGCAGCGGCCACTGCGCCGACTACCGTCGCCACGCCGCCCGCACCGGTGCCCAGCGTGTCCAAGGCCTGGATCCTGATGGATTACGCCTCCGGCCAGATCCTCGCCGGTGAGAACGTCGACGCCCAGTTGGCGCCGGCCAGCATCACCAAGGTGATGACCAGCTATGTCGTCGCGGCCGAGGTGAAGAACGGCAAGGTCAAGCCGGACGATCAGGTGATGATGAGCGAGCGCGCCTGGCGCGAAGGCGGCGCGGGCACGGATGGCAGCTACAGCGGCTTCCCGGTCAACCAGACGGCGCGTCTGGAAGACATGGAAAAGGGCATGGCGATCCAGTCCGGCAACGATGCCGCGATCGCCCTGGCCGAACACGTGGCCGGCAGCGAAGAAGCCTTCGCCTCGCTGATGAACAGCTATGCCGCCAAGATCGGCATGAAGAACTCGCACTTCGTCAATGCGCACGGCCTGACCGCCGAAGGTCATCACAGCACCGCACACGATCTGGCCCTGCTGGGCCGCGCTTTCGTGCGCGACTACCCGGAAACGTATGCCTACAACAAGGTGAAGGAATTCACCGTGGGCAACATCAAGCAGCCCAACCGCAACCTGCTGCTGTGGCGCGACGGCACGGTGGATGGCATCAAGACCGGCCATACCTCGGCGGCCGGTTACTGCCTGATGAGTTCAGCGCAGCGCGGTGACCAGCGCCTGATCGCAGTGGTGCTGGGCGGCGCGTCGGAAAAGCAGCGTGCCGATGACAGCCTGGCCCTGCTCAACTGGGGCTTCCGCTTCTTCGAGACTCACCGCCTGTATGAACCGGGCAAGGTCGTGGCCGAGCACAAGGTGTGGAAGGGCAAGGTCGACAACGTGCAGTTGGGTGTTGCGCAGCCGATGCTGGTCAGCCTGCCGCGTGGTCGCTACAACGATCTGAAGCCGAGCATCGACGTGCCCAAGAGCCTGACGGCGCCGTTCACTGCCGGCCAGCAGATCGGCACGCTGAAGGTGACCCTGGATGGCAAGGTCGTCGCGCAGGCGCCGCTGGTTGCGATCGCTGCTGTTGAAGAAGCTGGCTTCTTCAAGCGCCTGTGGGACAGCTTCTGGATGTGGTGGGAATCCGAATAATCCGGTAGCGACGGCCGCTGGCCGTCAAGCCGCGGCGCCGACCATGGCGCCAACCCAGGGTAGAGCCCACTTCANCAAGCCATGGCGCCCGGTAACCGGTAGCGCCGACCCATGGTCGGCGAGCGCAGCGGGCGGTTGGCGGATGAATTCCGCCGAGCACGGCGCGGCGCTACCGCACTCTTTACAGGTTGCCTGATAGACGCTTTCGTCCAAGCACCCGCACGCTGTGCAGGCTGGTTGCAACCGCACCAGCCGGGATTGGCATCCTGTAAGAGCGTTTTGTTGTCACAGACTCGATGCACGCAAAGCATTGAGCAGAATGCACCGACTTCCGCGTCTGCGGCGGACGGTGCGTGGGGGATCCCGGGATCCCGCCGGTATGTCTTTCTGTGGCGACACGCTCACCGGTATGCCAACCCGCACCGTCCGCCACCTTGCATTCCGGCAGGTGGCCCGCACGCACTGCGAGGTATCCCTGCATGCTTGAACGCCAGTCCGCCAACGCACGCTTGCACGCACTGATCGGCGACGCCGCCAACACGCTATCGCCGGCCCACATCCAGCGCATCGCCGACAAGCTGGCCGAGGCCGCAGCACCAGCCCCCCAGCCGGCGCTGCTGTCCCATCTGCAGGAAATGAAACCGGACCGCTGCGCCAACGGATCACCCTGGATGGAGCGTCGATTAAACGCGGGCCGCTGCAACGATATGGCCAGCGCCAGCCGCTGCCTGCACGGCCTGGCCAGCGTGCTGCGCCTGCTGCACGCCGCTCAGCTGACCGCCAGCGAAGCCGAGCTTGATCAGCAACTGGGTGCGTGTGAGATCGACGGTCTGCTGCACGCTGCGCGCTGTCTGGCGGATTCGGCTGCCAGCGCGCTACACGCCCCCACCATGGGCGTATGAGTCCCAGCCCCGCTGCTGCTGGAAACCCATACGAATCCGTAGGGAACGGGAGCGTGGCGGCGTTCTAGGACCGGACCGATGGGGTCAAAACACCCGAAAGAGAACGATGGCGTAATTCCGGAAACCCGGAACTCAGATAACGCCATCGCAGTCACCAGCACGACGGATCCCGTCGCGCACTCATCGGGAAAACCCTCATGAATGCTGTCTACAAACTGATCTTCAATCTTTCTACCGGGACGTGGGCCGCGGCCTCCGAGCTGACCTCATCGCGCGGCAAGAAGAGCCGCACCCGCCTTGCCGCCGCCATGGCCGTTGCCCTGGTGATGCCGGCCGGTGCCGCACTGGCTGCCGACTCGCCGACTGCGCTGCAGTGCGCGGTGAACGAAGCGGTCTCGGCCGACGGCCTGCGTTGCGAGGGATCGTCTTCGACGACAACCATGTCAGGCGGCATCGGCACCCAGCAGCTTGGGACACTTGAGGACAATCTGGCCTTCGGCGATCCCCGCGTCAACGGTTCCACCGCTCCCTCGGCATCGGGGGCCAATTCCGTTGCTCTCGGCCGCAACAGTCAAGCAACTGCCGTCAGTTCAACCGCACTAGGTTTTTCCGCCCTCGCTACGGGTGACGGCTCTACTGCAGCCGGTGTCACCGCCTCCGCAGCAGGCCTGAATTCCGTAGCGATGGGCCTCGCAGCCTCCGCTGGGGGGGATCGCGCCATTGGTATCGGCAATGGGGCCAACGCGAGTTTGAATGACGCCATTGCGATCGGCGATGCCTCGACAGCAAGTGCGGCTGACGCTATCGCAATCGGGTCCCAGCTCCGGAATGCAGGCGCCAGCTCAATCCTGCTGGGTAACAATTTCGTAGAGGTCGATGCCGGTAGCAGCGGTGCTTTTGTTGTTACGCCGCAAGGCGGTACTGCTAGTGCGTATGCAACTCCGGTCCTGAACTCCGCCAACGCAGTCGCTATTCTCGGCAGCGTGCAGAACGCAACGAACGGCGTCGCGATCGGTAGCGCCAGCTCGGCCACCGCAGCGGGTGCCGTGGCATTGGGTGCAGGCTCACTGGCAGACGTCGCCAACACCGTCTCGGTAGGCACTGCAGCCGCGCAGCGCAAGATCGTCAACATGGGCGCCGGCACCGCTGCGACCGATGCCGTCAACGTCAGCCAGCTGACCCCGGTCATTGCCGGTCTTGGCGGCGGCGCGAATATCAACGCCGCCGGCGTTGTCACCGGCCCGAACTATGCCTTCAAGGACGGCACGATCTACAACAATGTCGGCGGTGCGCTGGGTGATCTGGATACGCGTGTCAGCGGCATGGCCGCCGGCGTCGGCTTGGTCAGCTACGACGTGGACAGCGAGACGGTGCAGGTCGCAAAGGACATCAGCGGCGGTTCGGTCAGCTTCGCCGGTCAGGGCGGGGCATCACGCGTCGTCTCGGGTGTGGCCAACGGCAGTGTGGCCGCAGGCAGCACGCAGGCCATCAACGGCTCGCAGTTGAACACCACCAACGGCCGCATCACCACCCAGACCGCGCGCGTGGGTGCGATCAGCAGCGGCGTCGCAGCTGCACTGGGCGGCAGTGCGGCCATCGATCCCATCACTGGTGTGGTGACCGCGCCGAGCTACAGCGTGGGCAGCAACGTTTACAACAACGTCGGCGATGCCCTCACCAACATTGATGGCCGCACCACTAACAACACGACCAGTATTGACGGCAACACGACCGCCATCAGCAAGCTCAACAACGGCACGGCCGGTCTGGTGCAGCAGGTCGATGCGGATGCAGAACTGACCGTGGGCAAGGACACCGGTGGCGCTGCCGTCAACTTCGCCGGCACCAGCGATGACCGCAAGCTGATCGGTGTTGCCGCCGGCACGGTAGGTGCCGCCAGCAACGAAGCAATCAACGGTTCGCAGCTGTACGGCACCGCCCAGAGCGTGGCTGATAGCCTGGGTGGCAATTCCGCAGTCGGCACAGATGGCACCATCACCAAGCCGGTCTACAACATCGGTGGCAGGGACTACACCGGCGTGGGTGAAGGCTTCAAGGCGGTGGACAAGCGCATGGACGGCCTGATCGGCGGCACCGAAGGTCTGGTGACCTACGACGATTCCACCGGCACGGTCAACGTGGCCACCGGCAAGGATGGCACCAAGGTGAACTTCGCCGGCAATGATGTGGATCGCACGCTGAGCGGCGTGGCCCGCGGCATGGCCGAAAACGATGCGGCCAACATCGCCCAGCTGAAGGATGTGACGGCTGGCCTGGGTGGCAATGCAACCGTCAACCCGGACGGCACCATCACCGGCCCGACCTACAGGATTGGCGCTGCTGGCACTGAGTACAACAACGTCGGTGATGCCCTCACCAACATCGATGGCCGCACCACGACCAACGAAGGCAACATCACCACCATCAACACCCGTCTGGACGGGCTGGCCGATGGCACCGTGGGTCTGGTGCAGCAGGCCGGTACGGATGCAGAACTGACCGTAGGCAAGTCCACCGGTGGTGCTGCGGTCAACTTCGCCGGCAGCAGCGGTGACCGCAAGCTGACCGGCGTGGCCGCTGGCGACCTGACCGACACCAGCTCCGATGCGGTGAACGGTTCGCAGCTGAAGGCGACCAATGACCGTGTGGCTGTCAACGAGAACGACATCACCAACCTGGATGGTCGCGTTACCACCAACGAAGGTGATATCACCAACCTCAACACCGTCGTGCAGGACCTGTCCAACGGCACCGCGGGCCTGGTGAAGCAGGATTCGCCCAACGGCGATGTCAGCATCGCGGCGGGCACCGGCGGTACGGTGGTCAAAGTGGGTGGCGCTGCAGGGCCGCGTCGTCTGAGCGGTGTGGAAAATGGCATGGCCGACACCGACGCGGCGACCATCGCACAGCTGAGGGCCTCTGGCCTGGTTGATCGGGATGGCGAAGCACTGGGTGCGGTGGTGTACGACGACATGAGCCTGGCTCGTGCCACCTTGGGCGGCAGCAGAGGTACGGTGCTCGGCAATGTCGGCAATGGTCTGATCGGCGCGGGCAGCATGGAAGCCATCAACGGTGGCCAGCTGTTCCAGATGAATGCCGATTGGGAATCGAAGTGGTCTGCACTGGATGGCCGCGTGGGCACCATCGAACGTGGCGTGGGCGACGGTTCGATCGGCGGTCCGGGCCAGGGTGCGGGTCCGGGTCCGGCCCCGGGTGAAGGCATGATCGGTGCCGGTGAGGGTGCAGGTTCGATCGTGATCGGCGACGGTACCCCGGGTGGTGCCGGTGCAGCGGGCGGCGACGGTGCAGTCGCCATCGGCGGCGGTTCCTCGGCGGCCGGCAAGGACTCGGTGGCCATTGGTAGCGGCTCCATCGCTGACCGTGAGCGCGAAGTGTCTGTCGGTGCCCCGGGTGCAGAGCGCGTCATCGGCAACGTGGCCGCTGGTACGCGTCCGACCGATGCGGTCAACCTGAAGCAGATGGATGACCGCTTCGCTGCCGAGCGTGACTGGAGCAACAGCCGCTTCCAGGCCGTTGACAAGCGTATCGACCGCATGGGCGCAATCAGCGCTGCATACGCCGGTATGGCCATCAATACCGCAGGCCTGAACGGTGACAACCGCGTCGGTGCCGGTATCGGCTCGCAGAACGGCCGCAGTGCACTGGCCGTGGGTTACCAGCGCATCCTGGGCGAGAAGAAGAACGTCTCGGTCTCGCTGGGTGGTGCCTTCAGTGGCAGCGACCAGAGCGTGTCGGCCGGTGCCGGTTTCAGCTGGTAAGCAAGTGCGATGACCGCACGGCAGGCTTGATGCTGCTGTGACGTGATGGCCCGCGATCCTTGGATCGCGGGCCATTTTTTTTGTTCTACAACAGTGTGGGACCCGTCCGATGGGGGCCGGAAATTCACCGCCCGATACTCATCCCTCTCCATTTTCCCTCAGCGCGCCGTCCATC
Source organism: Stenotrophomonas sp. CFBP 13725 (assembly GCF_014841935.1). Taxonomy (NCBI): domain Bacteria; kingdom Pseudomonadati; phylum Pseudomonadota; class Gammaproteobacteria; order Lysobacterales; family Lysobacteraceae; genus Stenotrophomonas; species Stenotrophomonas sp. CFBP 13725. The sequence continues at coordinate 306,202 of NZ_JACYUV010000004.1, forward strand.
GACAGTGCGCTGGCGCCTAGAGGCTGCCCCTTGATCGAACATTCCCCCTCCCGCAGCATCCGTGCTGCATCGCGCGCGCACTGGCAGCTGTCCCGTGTACAGCGTCGGCTGGCCATCAGTGTGGTGTTGGCGCTGCCGCCATTGGCGGCTCTTGTTCCCGGTGCTGCATCGGCGCAGGTGATCCCCACGGGCGGCACGCTGTCGCTGTGCCCCAACGGGGCCCTGGGTGGCAGCGGCCGGCTATGGACGCATGCCGGCACCAACAGCGCCTCGGCCTGTGGTGGGTACTTTTCCTTCGCGCTGGCCAACGGCTCCGGTGCCATCGGATCCAACGGCTCCTTCCAGTCCAGTTCTCTCGTACAGGGATTCACTGACGGGCGGTTGCTGCTGCGCGGCAACGCGGGCGTCGCTATCGAAGGGCCGGCCACGTTCAATTCAGCGGCCAATTTCACCAACCACCGGATCAGCGGACTGGCCGACGGCGCTGCCGCCACCGATGCGGTTAACCTGCGGCAGCTCAACGCCGCAGTGAGCACCGCAACCGGTTCTGAATACATTGCCTTCGGTGCGCCGATCAACGGCGTGGCGCCGGTGGGCGCACACACGGCGTTCGCCGCCGGCGGCGTGGCGATCGGCGACGGCGCCAACGCCGGTACCGCGTACAACGCCAGGGGCGCGGTGGCCATCGGCGCCAACAGCCTGGTGACCTATGCCGGTGGCATCGCGATCGGTGAGGGCGCAAGGGCCGGCTTCGGCAGGATTACCCCCAATGGCGCGGTCGCTATCGGTCGCGACAGCTCTGTCACTGCTGATGGATCGCTCGCCCTGGGCACCGGTGCCACGGTGTCGACCCAGTTGGCCACCAACAGTGTGGCACTGGGCGCATCCAGTCTGGCCGATCAGGCCAACACCGTATCTGTGGGCAACGCCGGGACCGGTCTTCAGCGCCGCATCGTCAACCTGGCCGCCGGTACGTTGTCATCGGGCAGCACCGATGCAGTGAATGGTTCGCAGCTGTTCGCTACCAACGAGCGGGTAGGCAAACTGGAAAACGGTGATTTCGGCCTGGTGTCCTTCGACGCCGCGCGCGGTAGTGTGGATGTTGCCACGGCCAAGGGCGGTGACCGGGTCAACATTGCCGGCACGGCAGGCAGGCGCCGTCTTGGCGGGTTGGCCAATGGCCTACAGGATGACGAGGCGGTCACCATCGCCCAGCTGAAGGCAGCAGGCGTGCTGGACCCGGCCAGCGGCACGCTTCTCAGTGCGGTGACCTACGACGACACCAGCCTGGCGAGCGCGCGCTTGGGTGGCACCCGTGGCACCATCATCAACAATCTAGCCGATGGTCAAGTCGCTGCCGGCAGCATGCAGGCGATCAACGGTGGGCAGCTGTTCCAGGCACTGAGCAATACTGCCAGCCTGCTCGGCGGTGGCGCGAGCGTGGGCCTGCAGGGTGCGTTCGTCGCACCAACCTATTCGATCCAGAACAGCGCCTATCACAACGTGGGCGACGCATTGGGTGCGCTGGACCGCAAGGTCAGCGAGATCGATCAGCGCGTGGCGGGTGCCGGACCGGCGCGTGTCGGCACGCTGGATGCGGCATCGTCAGCGGGGTCGTCAGCGGCACGCACACCGTCCGCGGCGGCATCGGCAGCAGAAGTGGCAGCGTCTGCTTCTGCCACGCCGACGCCCTCTGCAGTGATCGGCACCAGGGCGGTGACCTTGGGCGATGGCGCGGTGGCCACTGCGGACAATTCAGTCGCCTTGGGCAAGGGCTCGGTGGCTGACCGGCCAAACTCGGTATCGGTGGGCAGCGCTGGCAACGAGCGTCAGTTGACCCATGTGGCCGAGGGTACCGCAGACACCGATGGGGTCAACAAGGGCCAACTGGACCGCGGCGTGGCCTCGGCCAATAGTTACACCGATGGAAAAGTGGGTGCGCTCAACGACAGCTTTGAAGGGCTGCGCGGTGAAGTGGATGGCCGCCTGCGCAACATGGACCGTCGCATTGATCGACAGGGTGCGATGAGCGCGGCCATGCTCAACATGGCCACCAGCGCCGCCGGCGTGCGCACCGACAATCGGGTCGGCGTGGGTGTGGGCTTCCAGGGAGGTGAATCGGCGCTGTCGGTGGGTTACCAGCGTGCGCTGAGTGATCGTGCGACGGTGACGCTGGGCGGTGCCTTGAGCGGAGACGATGCGTCGGTCGGCTTCGGTGCGGGTTTCGGCTGGTAAGACCGCAGCATGCCGGCTCACCTGCGATCAAGAGATCGCAGGTGAGTGCGGCGGCGCCGCCAAGCAAAGACGACCGGTCTGATGGGCGCTTGCTGGGCTGATTGCAACGATCAGGTCATGAACAGGATCACACCCGTACTTCAGTTCGTCTGCCGCTTCACGTTGGTGTTTGCCGAGGAGTTCACTGCACGCCGTCGTCGGCGCTCGCTGCGGCGCAGGCCGTTGCGTCGGCTGTCACGCCGCGACTGAGCGCCGCCTCGCTGCTGCGCTCGCCGAGCATGGCTCGGCGCTACCGGTGGGGCGGCACGTGGCGCCGAGCCGTGGTCGGCGGATCGTGGATCGGCGTGGATCGGCGCCGGTTACAAGCTGCGGCTGATGGTGAAGCTGCCGAAGATCGGCGACTGCCGCTGGCCGTCGAATTCTTTGGTGCTGTGGTAACGCGCCACGGCGAATTTCCAGCGGCCCCGCATCACGGCCACGCCGTAGCCGCCCTGTGCGACCACGTGCTTCTTGTCGACGCTGTGGCTGTTGCGGAAGGTGTTGCCGTCCAAGGTGATATCGCGGATCACCCACGCCGCGTCAGTGGTGGCGAACAGATGCCATGACCAGCCACTCGGCCGGCCGCCACGCGACGGTGAGGTGTTTTCACCGGCCGGGCGTAGCGGGGTGCTGCCGAAGTCATCGGGCAGCTTCCAGCCGAAGCGCACTTCGCCGCCCGCGTTCAGGTGGGTGGCCAGGTTGCCGACGGCGCCGCCGTAATGGCTGATCGCGTCCCAGCCCCAGCCGCTGGCATTGTCCGTGGCATCGCGCGGCCAGCGGTTCATCCGCTCGTGGGTGAGCATCAGCACGGGTTCGTTGTGCAGTTGGTTGTCCCAGCCCTGGAATTTGTCGTCTTCCAGCAGGTCATGCACGGCGTCCTGTACTTCCTTGCCCTGCGCCCAGGGCCCGACCACGCCGAAGGTCAACTGGGTGGTCTGCAGGTAGTTCCCGCTGCGGGCGTTGTAGCCGAAGCTGCCGACCAACACGCCGGCATACGGGCGGTCATCTTCGATCACGTCGCGGCGGGTGAAGTCGGTCGGGGTGAAAATGCCCTGGGCGACGCTGAAGATCATGTTCTGCTGTTCGAACTCGCCCGGGTGCAGGGCCTCCAGATGGCGGTTCACCCAGCGCGCCATGCGCGGCAGGCACGGGTCGTTGGTGAAGTCGACCAGATTCGGCGAGACAAAGGTGATCTGCGCCCCGTTGGTATATCCCTGATCCTGGTCGGCACCGCCGAGCAGGTCGTTGTCCACGCGGAAGTTGATCTGCGGGGGATGGTCAGCCAACGCGCTCTGGCTGCACTGTTCGGCGGCGTGGAGGGGGAGGGCCACGGCCAGCAGGCCGGTCAGTCCGATAGCTGCTGCAATGCGCGTAGGGTGCATGGGATTCCAAGATGGATTTTTGTCGTTTCTCGCGCATTCACGGTATCGCCTATGTGAAGGCAGGTCGATGACGTCACATGCATTGCTCTGTTCTGTGCCCCGACCCCCTCGGGCCGGCGTTCAGCTGAGGTTGCCGTTGGGCAGGCGGTGTCTTATCCTCTGCGCCGGCGCCCCGGCGCTTTCAAGGATCCTGGCCTGCCGCCACCGGCCTCTCTCAACCCAATGGATTGCGCTTTGCCCGCAACGGGCCAGAGCGCTGGACAACAGAAATGACCCAACAGAATTCGTTCGCCACCCTCGTGGTCACCGCCGTGCTGGGCGTCGGCCTGATGGCTGTCAGTGCCCCGGCGTCTGCCGGTCTGCGGGACAGCTTCGCGTCCAGCCGCACCTCCGCCCAGGAACAGGGCAAGCAGGGACAGGCGCAGATTCCGGTCTGCAGCAAACCGCTCGGCTCGATCTCGGTGATCGAACCGGAGGACACGGTGAACTGGTGGACCGGCCAGCAGCTGCCGGCGCCGTCCAAGCTGATCAAAGTATTCGTCAACAAGTCCAAGTGCTTCACCCTGGTGGACCGCGGCGTGGGCATGGCCGCCGCACAGGCCGAACGCGCGCTGGCGTCGGAAGGCGAGCTGCGTGGCCGCTCGAACATCGGCAAGGGCCAGATCCGCGCTGCCGACTATGTCCTGGTGCCGGACCTGATCTCGCAGAACAACAATGCCAGCGGCAACGCCATCGGCGGCCTGCTGGGTGGGCTGATCGGCGGCAAGGCGGGCGCGGTGGTGGGTGGGCTGAACTTCCGTAGCAAGACGGCCGACGTCACCCTGACCCTGACCGATGTGCGTTCGTCCGAGCAGGTCGCCATCGTCGAGGGCAATTCCAAGAAGACCGACCTCGGCTGGGGCGCCAGTGGCGGCCTGTTCGGCGGCGGCGGCATCGGCGCGATGGGCGTGGGCGGTTATGCCAACACGGAGCTCGGTCAGGTGATCACCTTGGCCTACCTGCAGGCGTACACCAACATGGTGGCCGAGCTGGGTGGCCTGCCGGAGAACGCGTCCGCCGCCAACAGCAGCCAGGCGGTGACCATGCTGAAAGCCGGTCGTCTGCTGGCCAATGCGAAGGGCACCGGCGCGTCGGTACGCGACCTGGAGCCGGGCATGCTGCTGTACCCGACCGGCGTCAAGGAAGGCACCATGTGGGAAGTGGAAGATGAAATGGGCAACAAGGGGTGGGTCAATTCGACCTTGATGCAGCTGGCCAAGTAAGGGCAGTCACCTGCCGAACGCCCGCTGCGCTCGCCGACCTTGGGTCGGCGCTACCCAGGATATCGGTAGCGCCGCGCCTCGCCCGGCGAACGCAGCGGGGTTCATCGCCCCCCTTGGGTTTGATCTTCACCAGCCCGATAATGGGCGGATGGAAATCAAATCCGACAATCCCGAACACGGCTTCCAGTTTCCCGGCACGTTCGAGCTCAGCGCCATGGGCCCGGCCAACTCCGGTCTTGAAGTGGAACTCCCCAGGCTGTTGCTTGCGGCCGGCATCGAGGTGCTGACCGAACAGATCAGCTGGAAACACTCGTCCAACGGCAAGTACGTGTCCGTGCGCATGGCGTTCGCCGCCCGCGACCGCGCCCAGTACGACCTGGCCCACGAGGTGCTGCGCGAGCACCCGGAAGTAAAGTGGACGATCTAGCGCCAACGGCGGTAGTGACGGCCGCTGGCCGTCAGCCGCAGCCTGCCATCGTCCGTGATCTCGGCCGCCAAGCGTACGAGCCGGTGTGGCGCGCAATGCAGCGTTTCACCGACGAACGAAGCGACGACACCCTGGATGAGCTGTGGGTGGTCGAGCACGATCCGGTGTTCACCCTCGGCCAGGCCGGCAAACCCGAACATGTGCTGGCCCCCGGCGACATCCCGGTAGTGCAGGTGGACCGCGGCGGGCAGGTGACCTATCACGGCCCCGGCCAGATCGTGGTCTACCCGCTGTTGCGACTGCCGCGGCTGGGCATCGGCGTGCGCGACTATGTGTGCCGGATCGAACAGGCCATCATCGATACGCTGGGCGAGTGGAACATCGGCGCCGAGCGCCGGGACGGCGCCCCCGGTGTGTACGTTGGCGGGGCGAAGGTCGCTGCGCTGGGTATCCGCGTGCGGCGTGGCTGCACGTTCCATGGCCTGGCCTTCAATGTCGCCATGGATCTGGAGCCGTTCCACCGCATCAACCCCTGTGGCTACGAAGGGCTGCGGGTGACCACGATGGTAGACTTGGGGGGTCCGTCCGGCCTGGCCGCCGTCACGCCGGTGCTGCTGGACCAGCTGGCCCGCCAGTTCGGCCTGCTGCTGCAGCCGACGCCGGACCTGCCCGATTTGTCCGCTTGACTTGAACTGACACCATGCGGCCGCGTTGCCGCCGGGAACATCATGACCGAACAGACTGCCCGCTCCATTCCCCTGCAGATGCTGCAGGGCGAACCCGCTCCCGCCGCCGCGCCCCTGCAGGCAGGCGTCAAACAGCTGGGCGGCGACAAGATCAACCGCTCGCCGGTGCAGTTCGCCGATGCCCCGGTGCTGCGCAAGCCGTCGTGGATCCGTGTGCGCATTCCTTCGGGCAATGCCGTGCAGAACCTGAAGGCCAAGCTGCGTGAGAACCGTCTGGTGACGGTCTGCGAAGAGGCCAGCTGCCCGAACATCCACGAGTGCTTCAGCCATGGCACGGCCACGTTCATGATCCTGGGCGAGGTCTGCACCCGACGCTGCTCGTTCTGCGACGTGGCGCATGGCCGGCCGAAGCCGCCCGATGCCAGTGAACCGGCGACCCTGGGCCAGACCGTGGCCGACATGGGGTTGAAGTATGTAGTGGTGACCAGCGTTGATCGCGATGACCTGCGCGACGGTGGTGCCCAGCACTTTGTGGATTGCATCACCGCCATCCGTGCGAAATCCCCGGGCACCCGTATCGAAGTGCTGACCCCGGACTTCCGGGGCAAGGGCCGCATGGAGCGCGCGCTGGAGATCCTGGCGCAGAATCCGCCGGACGTGTTCAACCACAACATCGAGACGGTGCCGGACCTGTACCGCAACGTGCGGCCGGGTGCGGACTACCAGTGGTCGCTGACCCTGCTGAAGAACTTCAAGGCGCAGCATCCGGGCGTGCCGACCAAGAGCGGCATCATGCTGGGGCTGGGCGAAGAGTTCGAGCAGATCAAGGCCACAATGCGCGACCTGCGTGCGCACGACGTGGACATGATCACCATCGGCCAGTACCTGCAGCCGACCGCCCACCACCATCCGGTGCTGAAGTACTGGACGCCGGAAGACTACAAGGCGCTGGAAGACTACGGCTACGCGCTGGGATTCAGCCATGTGGCGTCCGGCCCGATGGTGCGCTCGTCGTACCACGCCGACGTGCAGGCCAGGGGCGCTGGCGTCGCCTGACGCTCTGCGCCGCTGCGCTCGCCGACCATGGGTCGGCGCTACCAGGGATTGCTCGCCGACCGTGGGTCGGCGTTACCGGAGCTCAGCGACCCCTGGGCGGCGTGCGCAGCGGGCCGTTCGCGGAAAAGCCGCTCGTTCACAATTTGCTACAGGCACCGGTCTACGCTGGAAATCCGCGTTGCATGAACGCGGGTGACAAAGCGCGCAACTTTCGGCACTGTCGTGGTGTCTGAAATGCACGCAGTCTTCCTTTCGGCAAGGTGCCCTGAGCAACTCCATGAAATTCAAAGCCCCCGTATTCCTGATTGCCCTGGCACTGACTGCCCCGTTGTCGCTGGCCGCGCAGGCGGATGCCCCCGCGCTGCCGTCGGCGGCCACGGCCGATCAGGCGACCACCTCCAAGCTTGTGTATGGGCTGCTCTCCGACAGCCGGTACGCTTATCGGCCGCGTGCGCTCGACGAAGCCACGTCCAAGGACGTATTCAAGCGCTACCTGGAGTCGCTGGATGGCGGCAAGCAGTTCTTCACCCAGGCGGACGTGGCGAAATTCGCCCCGTTCGAGGCGGGCATCGCCACGGCCATCCGGGGCGGCGAGCTGGAGCCGGCTTTCCAGGTGTTCGCGGTGTACAAGCAGCGCGTTGCGCAGCGCGTGGGCTATGCCCGCAGCCTGCTCAAGCGCGAGCCTGATTTCAGCACCGACGAGCGGTTCGAGTACGACCGCAAGGATGTGCCGTGGGCGGCCAGTGACGCCGAGCTGGACGAGCTGTGGCGCAAGTCGGTCAAGAATGACTGGCTGCGACTGAAGCTGGCCGGCAAGAAGCCGGATGAGATCCGCACCACGCTGGACAAGCGTTACGCCACGCTGGAAAAGTCGGTGGGCGAGCTGAAGGGCGAGGACGTGTTCCAGTTCTTCCTCAACGCCTATACCAGTGCCGTCGACCCGCATACCGATTACTTCACCCCGCGCACGGCCGAGAACTTCAACCAGGCGATGTCGCTGTCGCTGGAAGGCATCGGCGCGCAGCTGCAGCGCCAGGACGACATGGTGGTGATCCGCGAGATCATTGCCGGCGGCCCGGCTGCAGTGAATGGCAAGCTCAAGCCCGGTGACCGGATCGTCGGCGTCGGCCAGGGCACCTCGGGTCCGATCGAAGATGTGATCGGCTGGCGTATCGACGACGTGGTCGCCAAGATCCGCGGCAGCAAGGACACCCAGGTGCGGTTGGAGTTCATCCCGGCCGAAGAAGGCGTGGACGGCAAGCACCACACGCTGGTGCTGACGCGCCAGAAGGTGCGCCTGGCCGAACAGGCTGCCAAGGGCGAAACCCTGACGATCCCGGGCAAGGACGGCGAGCCCGCGCGCAAGGTCGGCGTCATCAAGCTGCCCACGTTCTATCAGGATTTCGAAGGACGCCGTCGCAACGCGACCGACTACGCCTCCGCCACCCGCGACGTCGCCAAGCTGCTGGCCGGCTTCAAGACCGACAAGCTGGATGGTGTGGTGCTGGACCTGCGCAACAACGGCGGTGGTTCGCTGGACGAAGCGATCGAGCTCACCGGTCTGTTCATTGAACAGGGCCCGGTGGTGCAGGTGCGTGAGTCGGGTGGCCGCGTCACCGTCAACAGCGACCGCAGTGAAGTGGTGGCGTGGGACGGCCCGCTGGCGGTGTTGATCAACCGCGGCTCGGCCTCGGCGTCGGAGATCTTCGCCGGCGCCATCCAGGATTACGGCCGCGGGCTGGTGATCGGTGAAACAACCTTCGGCAAGGGCACGGTGCAGAACATCGTCGACCTGGATCGTTGGCCGAGTGGCGACAGCCAGCGCTTCGGCCAGGTGAAACTGACCATCGCCCAGTTCTTCCGCGTCAGCGGCAGCAGCACGCAGCACAAGGGCGTGGTGCCGGATCTGGCTTTCCCGGCCAGCGTGGATGCCAGCGAGTACGGCGAAAGCACCTACGACAACGCGTTGCCGTGGACCCGCATCGCCGCCGTGCCGCATACCCAGTACGGCAATTTCGGTCCGTTGCTGCCGAAGCTGGAAACCCGCCATGACACGCGCATCGCGGCCGACAAGGAATTCCAGTGGTGGAACGAAGATGTCGAGCAGTTCCGTGCGGAGAAGGCGAAGAAGTACATCTCGCTGAACGAAGCGGAGCGTCGCACCGAGCGTGAACGCCAGGACAAGCAGCGCACGGACCGCCAGGCGGTACGCAAGGAGCTCGGGCTGGATCTGGATCCGCTGGCCGATGACAGCAACGATGACGGCCTGACCGGCAACGAGCGCGACATCGTCAAGGATGCCGCACGCGAAAAGGCCGCCGAGAAGCGCCCGGACCCGCTGCTGCGCGAGTCTGCTTCGATCCTGGCCGATGCCGTGAATCTGCTGGAAGTGGACCGCCCGCTGTCGGCCCAGGTGCTGCCGCAGTCCACCGGTGCTGGCCGCTGGGCAGACTGAGTAGTGAACCAGGGGCCCTTTCGCCACCGCGAAAGGGCCTTTCCCCCGGCATCCCTGACCTCACGCCAACAGGCACCCGGCTACCCTCATGCCGATGGATCTGCCCGGAGTTCCCATGCGCCCCTGCCTTCCGTTCCTCGCTGCCCTCACTACGCTGACGCTCAGCGCCTGCGGTGGCGGTCGTGCGGCTGACAGCATGCTGCTGCGCGAGTCGTTCGATTCCGGCGACATGTACTCCCGTACCGTCGATGGATCCCCCGGCGAAGCCTGCGAAGCGGCGCGCCGCACGTTGCTCAGCCAGGGGTATGCGATCGCGCGTGCCGACAACACTGCCGTGGAAGGCAGCAAGAACTTCCAACCGCGCGATGATGACCACGAGCAGCTGGTCCTGCGGATATCCTGCGCGCCGCGTGCCGACCAGGCACTGGTCTTCGTCAGCGCGGTGCAGGATCGCTATGCACTCAAGAAAAGCCCGACCTCGGCCAGCGTGGGCGTGGGTGCCTTGGGCTCGGTGTCGCTGCCTTTCGGCAGCAATGATGATTCGCTGGTCAAAGTAGCCAGCAGTACGGTGCAGGATGGCGATTTCTACGGTCGTTTCTTCCAGCGCCTGCAGCAGTACCTGCCGGTGACCGCACCTGCGGCCGCCACGCCGTCGCCGCCGGCCGACACGGTGGACGACGGACTGCGCTGAGCATGCGCGCAGTAGCGAGCCTGCTGGGCGTGTTGCTGGCCATGCCGGCGATCGCTGCGCCCGTGCCTGCGGACTGCATGCAGGGGCTGCTGGAGCGGCTGGGATGGCGCTTCACGGATGCGTCGATCAGCACGCCTGTCGTACAGGGCGGGCCGGTCTGCACACGTGCTGACCTGCAGGACGCACGCGCCCACGGTGACCTCCAAGTGGTCCTGCCCCTGCAGTTGGACCCGCCCTCGCGGACGGCCCTCATGCAACAGCTTCTGGACGATCCCGCCACGCTGTGCGCCTATGCGATGCGCGTGGGTGACGCCGCGCGGCAGGCGGCCCACGCGCTTGAAGACAATGAAGGCTACCGGTTCTCCGGCCTCCAACTGGGCTGGATCGGTTTCGGTCTGCGGGGGGCGGCTGACCAGGGGTGGGAGCGCACGCGCAGCTTCGGCCGTGGCTACCAGCCTGTTGCCCGCAACAGCGCGGCAATGGACGCCTTCTACCACGGTGCGGTACGCAGCGAATGCGGGGTTGGCCGCCAGGTGGCCCAGCTGGCGACACAGCGCGAACTGCATGGCGATGCAGGCTTCGATCAGGCGTTCACTGCGGGCGAGGTGAGCATTGGCACCTTCGTTGGCCTGCACGACACCGACAGCATCCTGCTCGGCCGCCAGGCCACTGAACCGTTCGCGGATGGCAAAGCGGTGCGGACCGCGGCGATGGGGCGACAGGCGTTCATGGGCGCGCCGGGCTACATCACCCATGCCTTCGGCCGCGACACGCTGGATGACCTCAACAACCAGGCCGAGAACTTCATCGTGGTGGACGTGGGTGCCGAGGCCGCCGAGGCGCTGCGTGTGCACGGCGGACTGGGCTGGTATGACGAGCGCAACCAGGCGCTGTGGGCGCTGTCCGGGCAGATACCCCGACGCGGCGTGCGCTTCTTCGAGCGCCTGCTGGCGGAGCGCGATCCGTCGCTGCGCGCGTCGCTGACCGTGGACGAAGCCGCGCTGGTAGCGCGCATGGACGCCCTGCTGGACGATCCGTTCTACCGGCAGTTCCTGATCTTCGTCCACCCGCGCGGTATAAAACCCATCGGCTTCCATATCGCGCGCCTGCTGGACCGTAATCCGCGGACGCCGTTCACCGTGGAGCTGACGATGCACACACTGCACACCTCGCTGTATCGGCGCTGGCAGCAGGCGCAGTTGCGCCACTGCGCGGTGACCGGCATGCCAGGCAGCCTGACTTCTGATTCCGGATCGCAGGGCGCACCCCGCCCCGGTCCCCCAACGCAAAGGTGAAACAGATGGATATTGCAATGATCGGCCTGGGCCGGATGGGGGCCAACATGGCCCAGCGTCTCCAGCAGGGTGGCCACCGCGTCGTCGGCCACGATCCGATGGAAGCGGCACGTGCGCGCGCAGCGGAAACGGGCATGGCGGTGTTCGATTCGCTGGCCGCGGCCGTGGCGGCGTTGCCGGTACCGCGCGTGGTGTGGCTGATGGTGCCGGCCGGCGATACCGTGGACCAGACGTTGGCGCAGTTGGTGCCTCACCTTGCCGAGGGCGACGTGGTGATCGACGGGGGCAATTCCAACTATCAGGATTCCATCCGCCGTGCCCGTTCGCTGGCCGACGATGACATCTTCTATCTGGACTGCGGCACCAGCGGCGGCGTGTGGGGATTGCAGGAAGGCTACAGCCTGATGATCGGCGGCGATGCCGCAACAGCAGAAACGTTGGCGCCGATCTTCCAGACGTTGGCACCCGCCGCCGACAAGGGCTGGGCACGCGTGGGGCCCAGCGGGGCGGGGCATTACACCAAGATGATCCACAACGGCATCGAGTACGGAATGATGCAGGCCTATGCGGAGGGCTTCGCCTTGATGGAGCGCAAGGAAGCGTTGGAGCTGGACCTGGCCCAGGTGGCCGAGGTGTGGCGCCATGGCAGCGTGGTGCGCTCGTGGCTGCTGGATCTGAGCGCGAAGGCCCTGCAGGCAAATCCGTCGTTGGACGGTATCGCTCCCTACGTTGAAGACTCCGGCGAAGGACGCTGGACGGTCGCCGAGGCCATCGCGCTGGACGTGCCCGCGCCGGTCATCACCCTGGCCCTGCTCGAGCGCCTGCGTTCGCGGCAGTCGAACAGTTTCAGTGACCGTCTGTTGTCGGCGATGCGCAACGAGTTCGGCGGGCACGCCATCAAGAAAAGCTGATCCGCGAGGTAGCGCCGCGCCCTGCGCGGCGGCTCCTCGGCGCACCCCGAAAGGCCGCCGAGCGTGGCTCGGCGCTACCCTGCAGGTTCCAGCCGGATGGTGCGGCCCTCGGCGGCGCTGCGCCTGCCCGCATCCAATAGTTGCATCAGCTGCAGCGCCTGCCGTGGGGTGACGTCGGCCGTTGCATCACCGCGGACCGCTGCCGCAAAGGCGGCGTAGATCCGGCGGTAGTCACCGGGCAGGTTGTCCACGGTACGGTGCTGCAGGTTGCCTTCGCCATCCACCCAGCTGTGCTCGCCATGGTGGGGATCCAGCCCCCAGCCCGGCGCCCCGGGCGCCTTTCCCGCAGCCAGTTGCGCTTCCTGCACGTCCAGCCCGTGCTTGATCCAGCTGCCTGCGCTGCCATGCACGGTGAAGCGCGGCGAGGGGACGCTGACCAGCGAGCCGGCATGCACGATGGCGCGCATGCGCGGGTAGTGCAGCACGGCATGCAGGTAGTCGATGCTGCCAGCCGCGCGCTGGCAGTCCAGGTCCGCGGTAATGGCCTGTGGCCAGCCGAACAGCTGCACCACCTGATCCAACAGGTGCGGACCCAGGTCATACCATAGGCCACCGCCAGGGAGATCGCGCTCGCGCCAGCGGTCACGTACCTGCGGCCGGAAGCGATCGAAATGCGAATGACATTCGGCGACGTCGCCCAGCTGGCCACTGTCCAGCACCGCCTTCAGCGTCAGAAAATCCGCGTCGAAGCGACGGTTCTGGAACACGGTGACACAGCGCTCCGCCTCCTCTGCCGCGCGCAGTACGGCCTCGGCCTGCGCCACATCCAGCGCGAAGGGCTTGTCCACCAGAACGTGCTTGCCGGCGCGCAGGGCGGCGATGGCCAGCGGGGCATGCTGGTCATTGGGCGTGGCGATCACCACCGCATCCACGGCGGGATCGTCGAACACATCGGACGGTTGCGCACGCACGTGCACGTCGGTGAAGTGTCGCCGCAGCTCATCGCGTCGCGAGCTGACCACGCTGTGCAGCGCCAACCCCGGTGTGTGCTGGATCAACGGGGCATGGAACACCCGTCCGGCGAGGCCGTAGCCGATCAAAGCAAGCTGGAGGTCGATCGCCATGGCGGTTCCTTCATGGGGGGGGATGCCCAGCGTAACGGCCCCGGCGCCGAGGATGAAACATGAACGGTTGTCGCTGGCGGCGCGGTGGTTCACCCCGGCATGACGGCGCCCGCACACGGGCTGGACGCCCATTACGGGACACTTCACCCACCAACGAGGAGGACCGCACCATGAAGACGAACTCGAAACTGCTCACCGCGACCATCGGCCTGGGCATGCTGCTGGCAGCGCCGCTGGCGATGGCCAATGATCAGGACAAGAAGGACATGCATGCCGGCCACGACAAGACCCATGCGGATCGCCATGACTCCAACGAGCCGGTAACCGATACCTGGATCACCACCAAGGTGAAGGGTGATCTGGCGGTCAGCAGCAACGTACCGGCTACCGATATCAGCGTCACCACCGTCAATGGTGTGGTGAGCCTGAGCGGCAACGTGGCCAACAAGGCCGAGCACGACAAGGCCGTGGCCACCGCCAAGAACATCAAGGGCGTGACCCGCGTGGATGCGGCGCAGCTGAAAGTTGCTGCAACCCCGATGAAGTAAGCCGTCTCCCGAGTGGCTGAACCTGCTTCATGACAAAGGCGCCTTCAAGGCGCCTTTGTCGTTGTTGACGCTGGCCGGGCCAGCCGACGCTTGGTCAAATGATCGGCTGTTTCGCTGATTGGACGTCGTGATGAAGCTTGTCGTTTCCACAGGGTCGGCAGTTGGCTCGGCGAACAGTGCGCCGCCGTCGGTGTCGCGCACTCAACCGACGGAGCATCGGCTGCTGCTGGTGGATGCTGGCAACGCCCCGCTGGCGATGCCCAGCGCAACCGTCCCGGTGAACGGAGCCAGCCGCGTCAACTGGCGGCGGGCACTTGTCGCGGTGACCACACTGGCCGCACTGGGTTCGATGGCCTATTGGACCTTCGGCAGTTCCATTTTCAACATGTCCGGACCGCAGGCTGCAGGCAGCCCCCAAGCCACACCCTCATCGCGCGCCGCACTCAGCTGGCGGCAAGCTGACCAGACCCTGCGCAAGTCGCACGGCTGACCCGGGTAGGTCTTGCACGGACGCCGTCACCCTGGACTATAGTGGCTTCACGCGAACCGCCGGGTGGGGCGGCGGGCACGCGAGGGGCGGCGACGTGGAGTGGGATAGGGGATCGGCCTAGGGAGGCCAGGTGACACCATGGCAGTAAAAGCGGCTGAAACAGGCGATCTGCGCATCCTGCTGGTCGAAGACATGCCTGAGGATGCGGACCGCGTCATTGCACAGATCCTCGCCGCCGGCATGCGGGCCAGCTTCCAGCGGGTGGAGGAAGAAGCGCAGTTGCTGGGCGCGCTGCAGGACTTCCAGCCCGATATCGTGCTCGCGGAGCTGACCATGGCCGGTTTTTCAGGCTTCCGTGCCTTGGACGTGGTGCGACAGGTCCAGCCTGCCTTGCCGTTCCTGTTCCTGACCAGCACCACCGGCGAAGAGGCGGCGGTGGCTGCACTGCAACGGGGGGCCAACGACTACATTCTCAAGCACCAGCCTGCTCGCTTGCCGGCGGCAGTGTCGCGCGCCGTGCGCGATGCGCGTACCGAAAGCGACCGGGTGCGGGTGGAAGGCGAGTTGATGCGCGCGCAGCGCCTGGAGAGTCTTTCGCTGCTGGCGGCAGGGCTCAGCCACGACCTGCGCAACATCCTGCAGCCCCTGCTGATCATGCCGGAGCTGCTGAAGGCCCGCACCGACGATCCGCAACTGCGACACATGGCCGATGTCATCGCCGAGTGCGGGCGCCGTGGCCACGAAATGGCCGAATCGATGCTGTCGTTCGTGCGGGGGTCACGCAAGCCCAGCGAGCGGGTACCGGTGGGTCACTTGTTCGAGGCGGTGCAACTGCTGCTGCGAGGCAGCCTGCCTGCGGCCGTATCACTGGAGGTGCGGCAGGACGACCTCGACCTGACGGTGGAGGGCAACTTCACCGAACTGCAGCAGGTGCTGCTCAACCTCGCGTTGAATGCGCTGCAGGCCATGCCGCACGGGGGACGGCTGGGGCTTCGCGCCGAGCGCACGGGGCGCCATGAGGGCCGCTTCTGGTTGTGCATTACGGTCACCGACGAAGGCATCGGCATGGATGCCGGGACGCTCGCCCAGTTGTTCAGTCCTTTCTTCACCACCAAGCCCGACGGTACCGGCCTGGGGCTAACGTCGTGCAAGCGGATCATCGAAAGCTGCGGAGGGCGTATCGAGGTCACCAGCGTGGCGGGGCAGGGCACTCGCTTTGACCTGCACCTGCCCCTCAGTGATCCGTCCGAAGCGGATCAGGTGTCCCATCCGCCCGCAGTGCGCGGTACTGGCCCCGCCGTCCTGGTGGTGGATGGCGAGGCGACCCGCTTGTCTTTGTTGGGGAATGCGTTGTCCAGCCAAGGCTATCTGTTGCACCTCGCTTCCGATGGCGCCGCTGCGCTGCGGATGCTGCAGGCCAATGCGATGCCGGCGCTGGCCATCCTGGATGGGGGCGCTGCGTTGCTGCCTGCCCATGCACTGCTGGCCGAACTCGCCGCGCAGGGATTCCAGGGCACGGCGCTGCTGATGCTTGATGAAGGCGATGACGCCGAATTGCCCGTTGCCGAGGGCGTTGACGTGCACGTGCTGCGCAAGCCGCTGGACATGCAGCAGGTCTTCCACTCCGTGGCAACGGCATTGACGACGTAGCGCCAAGCACGTCCGGCGCGCACCGCCGCGTCGCTACATCTGCTGTTCCCAGGGGAACCGCGGCAAGGCGGCGACCGCCTGCTCCAGTCGGTGCGCCCAGTTGTGATGGATGTCCGCATACAAGGGCGAGTCGCCGCTCAGACGCAACTGCCCGCCGATGTGCAGTTCATCGCGGCGGATCAGCGCCAGGTCCAGGGGCAGGCCGACCGAAAGATTGGAACGGATGGTGGAATCCAGGGAAACCACGGCTGTCCGCGCTGCGTCATCCAGCCGGGTATGAGGCCGGATGATGCGGTCCAGGATCGGTTTGCCGTACTTGGATTCGCCGATCTGCAGGTAGGGCGTTTCAGGCGAAGCCGATATCGCATTTCCCAAGGGATACACCATGTACAGGCCTGGTCCCTCGCCGGCGATCTGCCCGCCAAGGATCAGCGTCGCCTGGGTATTGACCCCATCGTGCCCATGCTCCACGTCGCGGCACTTCACCTGGCTGTCCACCAGCAGGGCGCCGACGTACTCGGCGACTTCGAACAGGTGGCGCAGGCTGCGCAGGTTGGGCTCGCGCTGTTCCTCCACATCCCGTTGCAGGCGCGACACCAGCAACTGCGTGGTGGCGAGGTTGCCGGCAGCCATCAGCACGAAAACCGCTTGGCCCGGATAGTCGAAGACATGCAGCTTGCGATGTATGCGGACATCGTCAACCGATGCGTTGGTACGCGTGTCGGCGGCGAAGACCAGGCCCTCGTCCACCTCGATTCCGACGCAATAAGTCATTGGCATCGCCCCATCAAGTGCGGTCCAATGGTAAGGGTACTGCCGTTACGACGGCATTATCTCCCCCCCTCCCTCTGATGGATCGCATGACCACCGTGCTACTGAGCCTGGGCAGCAACATCCAGCCCCGCCGCCACCTGCATGCCGCTGTCGCGGCCCTGGCCGCACGTTTCGGCAACATTACCGTGTCGCCCGCCTACCGGATGGCGGCCGTGGGCTTTGATGGGCCTGCTTTCATCAACAATGCGGTGGCGATCGATACCGACCTGGACCTGGATGCGCTGGATGCATGGGCCCATGCGCTGGAAGACGAACACGGGCGTGATCGCAGCGGACCGCGGTTTTCCGACCGGACGCTGGACATCGATGTGGTGTTCTACGGCGACCTGATCGTCGAGGGCCCGGGCCATCTGCGCATTCCGCGGCCTGAACTCAAGCATGCCTTCGTGATGAAGCCGCTGGCCGATATCGCGCCGACCTTCGTTGACCCGGTCAGTGGCCTGACCCTGGCCGCCCTGTGGCGTGCCCACCGGCAATACGACGAAGCGTTTGATGTCGTGGAACTGGGTTCCGACGCCGAAGGGTGATGCTGCGCTCGACGGGCTCCCGTCCGTCACCGCGGGGGCGGACCCAGGCCGCGCTGCGCGCTCGCTGTAGCGCCGAGCCACGCTCGGCGGATGCCATCCGCCACCGCGATGCCTGACCCAGGCCGCGCTGCGCGCTGCTGCGCGCTCGCTGTAGCGCCGAGCCACGCTCGGCGGATGCCGTCCGCCACCGCGATGCCTGACCGAGGCCGCGCTGTGCGCTCGCTGTAGCGCCGAGCCACGCTCGGCGGATGCCATCCGTCACCGCGATGCCTGACCCAGGCCGCGCTGCGCGCTCGCTGTAGCGCCGAGCCACGCTCGGCGGATGCCATCCGTCATCGCGATGCCTGACCCAGGCCGCGCTGTGCGCTCGCCGAGCACGGCTCGGCGCTACCGACAGCGGTGACTCAGGATAGGGTGCGCCCGCCATCCAGCCGCAGCGTGTGCCCGGTGACGAAACCCGCATCGGCAATCAGCCAGCGAACGGCTTCGGCGATTTCTGCAACCGTGCCGATCCGGGCCAGGGGCGTGCGCGCCAGCAGGGCTTCACGGGCAAAATCATCCTTGCCGCTCTCCGGCCACAGGATCGCGCCAGGCGCCACGGCGTTGACCCGCACCTTCGGCGCCAGCTCCAGCGCCAGCGAGCGCGTGGCCATCTCCAGCGCGGCCTTTGCCATGCTGTAGGCCGGATGGTCGCGCATCGGATCGGTGGCGTGCAGGTCGGTCAGGTTGACGATGCAGCCCAGGCTGCGGCGCAGGTGTGGCGCAGCCGCCTGGCCGAGCAGCAGCGGTGCCCGTGCGTTCACTGCGTACAGTTCGTCGATGGCCTCCGCTGTGATCTGCCCCAGCGGGGTCGGGAAGAACGTGGAGGCATTGTTGACCAGCGCGTCGAGCCGCCCGAAATGGGCCACGGCCTGCTCCACCAGATCCGGCAACGCCTCGGCATCGCGCAGGTCGGCCTGCAGCGCCAGCACGCTGCCCGGACGCGCCAGTTCGAACGCGAACGCCAGCTGCTGCAGTTCGTCACTGGAACGATGCGCATGCAGGACCACCCGATACCCCGACTGGTGCAGGTGACTGGCAATGGCCGCACCAATGCGGCGTGCGCTGCCGGTGATCAGGGCAACGGGGGCGGTGTCGGTCATCGGGTACTCCACGGCTCGGCTATCCTGTGCACCATTGTCACCGCAATTGAAGACGCCATGCAGTCCACGATCCCCCTGCCCGAAGCCGATGCCCTGGCCCACAGCGAACAACTGGCCGCCGCGCTGCGCGAAGAGATCCGCGCGCAGGGCGGGGCGATGCCCTTCTCGCGTTTCATGGAGCTGTGCCTGTATGCACCGGGCTGGGGGTACTACAGCGCCGGTGCCAGCAAATTCGGCGCCAGTGGCGACTTCACCACGGCCGCCGAAATGGGCGGGCTGTTCGCCGCCACGGTCGCCAATGCGCTGGCCCCGGTGCTGGGTCAGTTGGGCCCGCAGGCACGCCTGCTCGAACTCGGTGGCGGCAGCGGCGCGTTTGCCGAAGCCGTGCTGCTGCGGCTGGCGGAGCTGCAGGCATTACCGGCGCGCTACGCCATCCTGGAACCCAGTGCAGACCTGCGCCAGCGCCAGCGTGAGCGCCTGCAACAGAATCTCCCAGCGGACATCGGTAGCCGGGTGGAATGGCTGGACCGCCCCTTCGATGACGACTGGGAAGGCGTGGTGTTCGCCAACGAAGTCATCGATGCGCTGCCCACACCGCGCTTCCTGATCCGCGATGGCGAGGTGCATGAGGAAACGGTGCAGCTGGATGCGGACGGGCAGTTCATACGCGGCGCGCAACCGGCCGACATGCTGCTCAGCGGTGCCGTGCGGCACCTGGAGCGCTACCTCGATGCCCCCTTCGCCGAAGGCTACCGGTCCGAACTGTTACCGCAGCTGCCCTACTGGCTGCAGGCGGTGGCCGGCGGCTTGCAACGCGGCGCGATGTTGTTCGTGGATTATGGCTACACCCGGCGTGAGTATTACCTGCCCGAGCGGGACGATGGAACGGTGCGCGCCTTCTACCGCCACCATGTGCACAACGATGTCTACCTGTGGCCCGGGCTGCAGGACATCACCGCGTCGGTGGACTTCACCGCCATGGCCGAGGCGGGCCTGCATGCGGGTTTCGATCTCGCCGGTTACTGCAGCCAGGCCAGTTTTCTGCTCGGCAATGGGTTGGATCAGGTGCTGACCCTGGCCGACGAACGTACCGACGAAGTGGGGCGCGTGCAGCTGCGCGAGGAAGTGAAAAAGCTCACCTTGCCGAGCGGGATGGGCGAACGTTTCCAGGTCATCGGCCTGCAACGGGACATCGACTTCGAACCCGCCTTTGAACTGGGTGACCTGAGCTGGCGGCTGTGAGCAAGCCGTGGCTCAAGCCGCTGCGCCATCCCCGTTTCTGGCTGGCTGCCTGGTTGGCCGCCGTGCTGACGGTGATCGTGGTCTGCCTGATTCCGCCGCCTCCGCTGGCGCTGCCGCAGGGCAGTGACAAGGTGGAGCACTTCCTGGCGTATTTCCTGCTGGCGGGCAGCGCGGTGCAGCTGTTTCAGCGGGGACGTGCACTGACGTGGGTAGGCGCGGCCCTGGTGCTGATGGGCGTGGCTATCGAGATTGCTCAAGGCGCGTTGACCCAGACCCGCATGGCCGATCCGGCCGATGCGCTGGCCAACACGATCGGCGTACTGGCCGGCGTGGCCACGGCGTTGACACCGTGGCGCGACCTGCTGCTGCGCCTGCGCGGCTGAGGCGGACGCTGGCAGCGTCCGCCTCCTCCCGTTGCTGGCTCAGATCACGCAGCCTTGGGAAATGGTGATGGTGACATTCTCGCCATCGCGGACGGCATCTTCGATCGTGAAGAAGTCGGTCGTTGTGCCGGACAAGGAATCGCATTCTGCCCAGGCCTGCAGCTTGGCCTGGTTGACGACGTCGTAGTAATGGAGATACGGACCGTAGGCGGTGCCGTACAGCATTCTGGTCTCTGCTGCCTCAGCGCTGCCCACCGCACTGAACGTGGATACACAGGCAAGCAGCAGCGTGCCGAGGATGGTCTTGTTCATTGTCTTTTCCAGCGTGTTGGAGCGGCGGAAATGCCGCTCCAACAGCCTGGATGAAGTGGACTGCATCATCTGTCAGCGCTTGCCGCGAATGCGCAGGCCGAAAGTGCCATTGTGGCGTAGCGATCAAGCTACGCCGCAGCGCTACTGGCTTGCCGTCATTCGGCCAGAGTTACTTCGTCCAGCACCCACATCGCCGGACGGGTGTCGCCGGTGAAGTTGATGCACAGATCGCCCTTGCCGGTGAGTCGCTTGGGCAACGCGGCTTCCAGGGTGATGAATCCATCGGCGCCCAGATTGGCGGGCAACGGGACTTCGGCAAGCGCCGGCCCGCTGCAGTCGCCGCGACGGATCTTCATCTCGCCGTGTGGGCGCGTGGCCGCCTCGAACTTTCGCTGCGGTTCGTCGTGGGCCAGTTGGAAGTAGTACGGGATGCGGCCGGCGCGGACCTTCAGCGTGCGGATACCGGTGAGGTCTGCATCGGCCCAGCGCCAGCATGGATTGAAGATGTTGACGTTGAACACGGCGCGCGGGCCATCGGCCGGACCATCATCTTCCAGCCGCAGCAGCAGCTGTCCGGGGCCCGGGCAGGTCAGCAGTTCATCATCGCGGCGGGTCAGCAGCGATCGGGCGGTGTAGGCCGCCTGGGTCGGTGCAGCCGCGAGCGGCTGGCCGTTGAAGAAAGCAGCCGCCTGCACGGTGACCGGTACGGTGGCCTGCAGCGGCGATGTGTACAGCGTCGCGTCGGCGGTGACCGGCTGGCCATCGGTGCGATAGCGCACCTCGTAGCCCAGTGGATTTGCCAGGCGGACCTGCACGCTGCCGGTACGGCGGTCGTCCTGGTGGTCCACCGCCACCTCGAAGGGCGTCTGCGCATAGGCCAGCCCCCACGCGCGGTAGCGCTGCAGCTGTGCGGGCAGACGGGCCAGGAAGTCGCGGAAATCACGTTGCTGCACCGGGCTCCAGCCGGTTTCGGCAACGGCGGCCAGGCGCGGGAACAGGTTGTGCTGCAGGCGCGCATGGGTGCGCGTGTGCTCGGTGAACATGTTGGCCTGCAGGCCCAGGATATGGTGCTGCTTGTCCGCCGCCAGCGTGGCCGGGACCGGTTCGAAAGCGTAGGTGCGTGCCAGCGTGGTCAGCAGGGGCCGACCCGGTGGTTCGTTGGGCGATGCCGTCTGCAGGTAGTCCATGTACATGTCGGTGACCGGCGACATCACCACATCGTGGCCTTCGCTGGCCGCCTTCAATCCCCCTTCGGTGCCACGCCAGGACATCACCGTGGCCTGCGGCGGCAGCCCGCCTTCGAGAATCTCATCCCAGCCGATCAATCGGCGGTCGTGCTGTTCCAGGAAGGTCTCCAGGCGTTTGATCAGATGGCTCTGCATCTGCATTTCATCGGTCGCCCCCAGTTCCTTCATGCGCTGCTGGACGCGTGCCGAAGCGATCCATTGATCCTTTACGGCCTCATCGCCGCCGACGTGCACATAGGCCGCCGGGAAGAGATCGATCACTTCCTCCAGCACGTTTTCCAGGAAGACGAAGGTGCTCTCCTCGGTGTTGAACAGATTCGGGAACACGCCCCATTCGCTCAACGGCTGCAGCGGGGTGTCCAGTACGCCCAGTTCCGGATACGCGGCGATGGCGGCCGTCGCATGCCCCGGCACGTCGATCTCCGGGATCACCTGGATGTGCAGCGCCGCGGCGTAGGCGATGACCTCGCGGATCTGCTGCTGGGTATAGAAGCCGCAGTAAGGACGGGGGGCGCCGGTGACCGCATCGCGTCCGCCGTCGCCGGCCGGAATCCGGCAGCTGCCGACTTCGGTCAGCTTCGGGTAGCGCTTGATCTCCATGCGCCAGCCCTGGTCATCGGTGAGATGCCAGTGGAAGGTGTTGAGCTTGTGCGCGGCCATTGCATCAAGCACCTGCTTGATCTCGTCCAGGCTCTGGAAATGGCGCGCCGAATCGAGCATCAAGCCACGCCAGGTGAAACGGGGGGCATCCTCGATACGCACCGGTGGCACCAACCCGTTGCTGCCACCGGTGGCGAGCTGCGCGAGCGTAGTGGCGCCATAGAACAGGCCGGCTTCGCTGGTCGCCCGCACGGTGATGCCGCGGGCCGTGGATTCCAGTACATAGCGCTCATCCGGTGTCGCCGGCAGACGCGTGGCCGGGGCGCTGCGGTCCAGCACAAAGCGCACGCCGCCCTGGGCGGTGACCTTGCCCGGCACCAGCGTGGGGCCACCACTGCGTGCAAGCAGATCAGCGAACTGCGCGGCCACGCGCCGTGCGGCGGTTCCCTCGGCCTGCAGGGACGTCGCGGCGGTGATCGTGAAGCCCTCGCCGGTGGTGCGGTGCACCTGCGCCGGGGCGGGGATGACCATCACGCTGCCGCTGCGCAGTTGCGGGCCGGGTGCGTTGTCGATCGCGGGTGGGTCGTTGGCCAGTGCCAGTGGCGCGAACGCCATGCTCAGCAGCAGCGGTGCCAGGGATACCAGACGCATCAGAACAGACTCCTGTGAAGGGCGACCTGCGGGGCGTCGCCGTTTTTCCAGACCCCCTCATGCAACGGGCCCGGATGACCGGGCCCGTTGCGAGGGAACAACGTCAGCTTAGAACTTGAAGTGCACGGTCGCCATGTAGCGGCGGCCGCTCTTGTACTTGCCCGCCAGGTGCTCCTTGTCGCCGAGGTACTGGAAGTAGGTCTCGTCCAGCAGGTTCTGCGCGTCCACGTTGAGCGACCAGTTGTCGTTGAACGTATAGCCGATGCTGGCGCCCAGTTCGGCGTAGTCGTCCACGCTTGCCGGTGCCGCACCCGCGACGTAGCCACCGGCCAGGTAGCTGTCACGCCAGTTGTAGGTCAGGCGTGCGTTGAGCGGGCCTTTCTCGAAGTACGGGCTGAAGGCAATCGAGTTGCGCGACTGGTAGGGCAGCGGATCGCCGCTGTTGTTCTCGCCGTTGGCATAGGTGTAGTTGGCGGTCAGGCCGAAGCCGCTGTCGCCGAACGGCTGCTGCAGGCTGAGGTTGAAGCCCTTGACGTGGCCGCTGCCGGCATTGCGCGGACGCTGGATGCTGTAATCGCAGTAGCCATCCACGGTGCATCCGTTGGTGCCAACCACGCTGGCCCAGGTGGTGGGCGAGGTATCGCGGATCGAGTTGTACTGGCGCTCGATGGTGGCGGAGGTGTCGATGTAGTTGTCGATCTTCTTGTAGAACACCGACCACGCAGCGACCGCCTGCGGCGCGTAGTAGTACTCCGCCGATACGTTGAAGTTCCAGGATTCGTACGGCGACAGTGCAGCATTGCCGCCGGAGCCGGTCAGCTGGGTGTCGTTGAGGAAGGTGTTGTTGACCATCTGGTTGTACGGCGCCCAGGCGATCACCTTCGCGGCGGAGAAGCGGAACACCCAGTCGCTGTCGGTATCCCAGGCCACGCTCAGCGAGGGCAGGACGAAGTCTTCCTTCTTCGTCTGCGTCTGCCACTTGCTGTCCAGGTCGGTCAGCGTGGGGGTGCCGCCGTAGACGAAGCCGCTGCCCTGGGTCTTGGAGTCGACGTAGCGCACGCCGACGTTGCCGCGCATCGGACCGTTGGAGAAGTTCAGCTGTGCGTAGGCCGCGTTGTTGGTCTGCTCCAGGGCCCAGCTGTTGTTGAGGTAGCTGGACGGATCCGGATTGGCGAAGTCCAGCGGGCTGCCCTTGACCCAGGCGAGCACGTTGTCACGGCCGACCTGGATGTGGCGAGCCTGGTCATCACCGAAGCCCTGGATGTCGGTCAGGCCGATCGTGCCGACGTCGACCAGGTTGCCGGTACGCACGCCGCCATACACGTTGAGCTCGAAGTTCTCTTCATGCTTGCCGTGGCGTACGCCGAACTGCAGCTGGTTGAAGATGCTGTCGAACTGCACATTGAAGTCCAGCTGCGCGTAGGTGTCCTTGCTTTCGGTGGCGAACACGCCGTTGTTGCCGAGCCAGCCGCCGGGTGCGCCCCAGTTGGCCGGATCGCGTGCAGCGGCGGGATCATCGAAGCTCAGCCCCTTGTCCAGGCTCCAGCCGTAGGCCCCGTTGTAGACGGGCTCGATGAAGTACTGCGCCAGGTTCTTGTTCTCGGACTTGCTCTGTCCCGCCTGGCCGCTGACACCCCAGGTCTCGCCTTTCCAGGCACCGCGCAGGTCCAGGCCCTTGGTGGTGACTTCGGATTCGCGCACGTTGTTGTCATAGATGACCGTGCCGCTGGTGAGATCGCTGTTGGCCCCGGAATGGCCCGTGGTGGCGACCCCGTTGCGCACGCCGCCCAGCGTATCGACCGCGTTGCGCGTGCCATCGTTCCAGGTCAGGAAGGAGTACATCGACTGGTTGTAGTTGTCGAAGTTCTCCTTGATGTACAGACCGCTGAGGTTGAACTCCAGGTCTTCGTTCGGCTTGAACTGCAGGTTCACCACGGCACTGTCGCGCTTGCGTTCCTGCTGGAACCACGCCGCGTTGATGGAGTTGGGCACGTCCACGTCCGGCGCCACACCGGTGGCGTTGGGGAAGCTGCTGGCCTTGGCGTAGCCGAACACTTCGGTGCCCTGGCGGTCGACGGCTTCTTCATAGTGCTGCGCGGATACCGCGATGCCGAAGGTCTCGTCATCGGTCTTCCAGCTGTAGAGTGCTGCCGCGTTCGGCTTGCCCTCGCTGGCCTGCTGGCTGTAGCTGTAGCCCACCGAAGCGGCGACTTCATTCTTCTTCAGGTCCAGCGGCTGGCGCGTGTGCATCAACACGGTGCCGCCCAGGCTGCCTTCGGTCAGGCGTGCTTCGGACGATTTGATGATCTCCGCACGGCCGAGGATCTGCGGCGACAACAGGGTGTAATCGAAGCCGCGATTGGGCTGCTCGCCGTACAGCCAGATTGCCTGCGCGACGGGGTGGCCATCCAGGAAGGACAGGTTGAGGCTGGGATCGGTGCCATCGATGCTGACCCGCTCGCCCTGGCCGAAGCGGCGGTCCAGGGTCACGCCCGGGATCTGCGACAGCGCTTCAGCGACGTTCGTGCTGGGGAACTTGCCGATGTCCTCGGCGGTGATCGCTTCGGAGATGCCTACGTTGTTGCGCTTGGTGTCGAGCGATTTCTCCAGGCTGGCACGGATGCCGACCACGGTGATCGTGTCGAGGTCCTGCGGGGTCTGCTGGGCATGGGCGGCGAAGGCCAGGCAACTGACGACGGCGGCCGAAAGTACGGACTTGCGGGTATTCATGATGTCTCTCCTCATCACTCGATGTTCGCCTCGTCGGCGCGTGGTTGCTGCTGTCGTGCGATCGCGCCGCGGCCGGCGTGATCGGGTAGTCCGGGTGGTGCGTACGGCGTGTTCCGGTGCTGCATGTTCGGTGCTGCCTGCACGCGCCTGCGCGCGCTGCAGCGGTCAGCGGGATTGCTGGCCCAGGTACCAGCTGGCGGCGCCGATCACGCCCAGCTGGCCGTGCTCCACCACCTTGACCGGGATCCGTTGCAGCGCTTCGCTCATCGGACCCTTGTTGAGATAGCGCGCGACGAAGGTGCTGGCGCGCAGGAAATCGCGGATCTGCGGCAGGATGCCGCCGGCGAGGTAAACCCCGCCGTGGGCGCCATACAGCAGGGCCATGTCACCGATGGTGCTGCCGAGCAGTCCACAGAAGACTTCGAGCGCCCTGCGTGCCTGCGCATCGGTGCCCGCCACCGCAGCGGCAGTCACTGCGTCGGGCGTGCGCAGTGTGGCGGGCTGGCCTTCCACGGCGCACACCGCGGTATAGAGGTTGATCAGGCCGGGACCTGACAGGGCGTGTTCCACCGACACATGCGACCGTGCGCGCAGCATGTGGCGCAGGATCGCCATTTCCAGTTCATCGCTGGTGGCAAGGCTGGCCTGTCCGGCTTCAGTGGCCAGGACCACCGGACCATGGGCGGTGGGGATCCAGAGTGCCGCACCCAGCCCGGTGCCGGGCCCGACCACCAGGGTCGGTCCGCGCGGCGCGCTTTCGGGTCCACACAGGTGAAGCACGCCACTGGCATCCACCTGAGCGGCGGCATGGGCGACCGCCTCGAAATCGTTAACGATATGCACGTGCTGCACGCCGGTATCGGTCTCGAGCTGGCGGGCCGACAGCGGCCACGGCACATTGGCGGTGATCACCGTGCCGTCTTCGCGGGCGTAACCCGCAGTGGCCACAACGCAATGAGCGGGGCGGGCGCTGTCGCCGAGGAAATCCGAAAGAATGGCAGCCAGTCCCGGATGGTCGACGTTGCGGTACTTGCGGTAATCCAGCAGACGGACCGGATGGGCGTCATCGCCGCTGGCCTGCACGCGGGCCACCCGTACATGGGTTCCGCCGACATCTGCGGCCAGGAAGCTCGGCGCAGCGCTGGACAGCACGTGGGCGGGGGCGGGATGGCTGGCAGCGGTCACGCGGGCTCCTGCAGGGTGCGGATCGAGAATGACCCGCGGTTGAAGCGGAATATGGCGCTCTGTTGACAACGATGTCAACGAACCTGTGAATATTTCGTTGCTGCGCTGCAAGAGATTGTTTTGACCGGAAACGATTACATTGCTGGCAAGCAGCGGCGGGAGAAGCGCCTTCCACATCAGTGGCACAGGGCCTTCTACGTATTCAGATCGAAATCCTGTGTCGCATGTGGCGCTGCAGCATCCGGGGTGACAGCAGCGCGAGCAAGTTGACAAATCCCCCGCGCTCGTCGAAAGAATGTGACAACGTTGTTCCCAGCCATTCTTCGACGACGCAGACCGCGGCGTCGCAGCAGGAGCCTTGCCGATGTCCGCTGTCCCCGCTGCACCTGCACGTACCAGCGTCACGACCTCCATCGCCATCGTCGGCGTCCTGTTCTTCCTGATCGGTTTCTTCACCTGGCTCAACGGGCCGCTGATCACCTTCGTCAAGCTGGCCTTCGAGCTGGACGAAGTCGGCGCGTTCCTGGTGCTGATGGTGTTCTATCTGTCGTACTTCTTCCTCGCCCTGCCGTCGTCGTGGATCCTGCGCCGCACCGGCATGAAGAAGGGACTGAGCCTGAGCCTGCTGGTGATGGCGGCCGGCGCCGCCTTGTTCGGCGAGTTCGCCACGCAGCGCTGGTATCCCGGTGCGCTGGGCGGCCTGTTCGTGATCGGCAGTGGCCTGGCGCTGCTGCAGACTGCGATCAATCCCTACATCAGCATCCTCGGGCCGATCGAAACGGCCGCGCGACGCATCGCGATGATGGGCATCTGCAACAAGATCGCGGGCATGCTGGCCCCGTTGCTGATCGGCACTTTGGTGCTGCATGGGATAGGGGATCTGTCCACTGCGGTGGAACAGGCGGACGCAGCGACCCGGGCGACCTTGCTCAACGAGTTCGCTGCGAAGATCCATGCGCCTTACCTGGGCATGGCGGCGCTGCTGGTGGTGCTGGCGGTGGCCGTGCTGTTCTCGCCGCTGCCCGAGCTGAAGACCGCTGAAGCCAATGCCAGTCCCGCCGGCAAGGGCGGCGTGGAGCGCAGCAGCATTTTCCAGTTCCCGCACCTGTGGCTGGGCGTGCTGTGCCTGTTCGTCTACGTGGGCGTGGAGGTGATGGCCGGTGATGCCATCGGCACCTACGGCCACAGCTTCGACCTGCCGCTGGACCAGACCAAGATGTTCACCTCGCTCACCCTGGGCGCGATGCTGGTGGGCTATGTGGTTGGCCTGCTGCTGATTCCCAAGGTGGTCTCGCAGTCGCGTTACCTGAGCATCTCCGCCTGCCTGGGCGTGCTGTTCTGCCTGGGGGCCTACTTCACCCACGGCTATGCCTCGGTGGCCTTCGTGGCCCTGCTCGGGTTCGCCAACGCCATGATGTGGCCGGCCATCTTCCCGCTCGCCATCCGTGGGCTGGGACGCTTCACGGAAACCGGATCGGCGCTGCTGGTGATGGGTATCGCCGGCGGCGCGATCATCCCGCAGGCATTCGCGGTGCTGAAGCAGCATGCGGACTTCCAGCTGGTGTTCCTGCTGCTGATGGTGCCGTGCTACCTGTACATCCTGTTCTACTCGGTGATCGGCCATCGCGCCGGCCTGCCGCGCGATGCGGCCTGATCGGCGATCATGGACGCACCAGACCAACCGCGGGGAACGGCAATGCGCAGAGCGACCATCAAGGACGTCGCCGAAAAGGCGAAGGTTTCGCTGAAGACCGTATCGCGTGTCATCAACAACGAACCATCGGTGATGCAGGCCACCCGTGCGCGCGTGCTGCGCGCCGTGGCGGAACTGGACTACGAGCCCGATCCGTCGGCACGCAACCTGCGCAGCGGCACGACCTTCGTGGTCGGGCTGGTCTACGACAACCCCAATCCGTACCACATCATCGGCGTACAGAACGGCGTGCTGGCGGCGTGCCGGGAAACCGGCTTCGGCCTGCAGATCCATCCCTGCGACTCCAGCTCGCCGATGCTTGCCGAGGAGCTGGCGGACTGGGTGGCGCGTTCGCGGCTGGCCGGACTGGTGCTGACTGCCCCGATGTCCGAGCGCCGCGACCTGGTGCAGGCACTGACCGCGCGTGGCATCAAGCTGGTGCGCATCATCGCGGCCACCGAAGACCCGGCCGATGGTGCATGCGTGTTCGTCGACGACCGCGAAGCGGCCTATGAGGTGACCGAGCACCTGATCCAGCTGGGCCACCAGCGCATCGGCTTCCTTTGGGGTGGCAGTTCGCACCGGTCCTCGGTGGAGCGGCACGCCGGCTACGAAGCCGCACTGAAGGACTACGGCATGACCGTGGACAAGCATCTGGTGGTGCAGGGCGATTACACCTTCGACGACGGATTCCGCGGTGCACGGCGGCTGCTGGCGCTGCGTGAACCGCCGACGGCGATCTTCGGCTCCAACGACGAAATCGCGGCCGGCGTGCTTGCCGCTGCAAAGTCGGCTGGCATGAACGTGCCTTACGACCTGTCGATCGCCGGATTCGAAGACAGTCCGTTCTCGCGGCAGTCGTGGCCGCCGCTGACCACGGCCAAACAGGCAACCGAGGACATCGCCCGCCACGCCGCGCGCCTGTTGATCGCGCAACTGCGCAGCGACGCCTACGACGACACGCCGTCACCGCTGCACAACCAGGGCTTCGTGCCGCAGCTGGTGGTGCGCGGATCCACTGCGCCGATGCGTCCGTCGGCAACACGCACCCTTCCTTCCGATCCTCCCTGAGTACCGTCATGACGCTGCCCGCACCTGCCGACACCCTGATGTACCGTGAAGCCGCTGAAGCGGCGGAAGTCATCGCCGCCCAGTTCGCGCGCAACCATGGCGTGATGGAGTCGCTGGCTGCCAGCCTGCGCCAGTCGCCTCCGCCATTCGTGGTGACCTGCGCGCGCGGAAGCTCGGATCATGCGGCTACCTACGGCAAGTACCTGCTGGAAACCCAGCTGGGGGTGGTGGTGGCCTCTGCCTCGCCGTCGGTCGGGTCGGTGTACGCTGCGCCGTTGCAGCTGCGTGGCGCACTGTTCATCGTGATCTCGCAGTCCGGCAAGAGTCCGGACCTGCTGCGCAACGCGGAAGCGGCCAAGGCCGCAGGCGCGCGGGTGGTGGCGCTGGTCAACGTGGAGGATTCACCGCTGGCGCAGCTGGCCGATACGGTGATTCCGCTGCATGCCGGCGCCGAGCGCAGTGTTGCGGCCACCAAGAGCTATCTGGCCTCGCTGGCCGCACTGCTGCAGCTGGCGGCGTACTGGAAGCAGGACAGCGCGCTGCGGGCAGCGCTGCAGGCATTGCCGGATGCACTGCGCAGCGCCTGGCAGGCGGACTGGAGTGCGGTGACCGATGGCCTGGTGGAAGCCAGCAATCTGTTCGTGTTGGGGCGCGGCCTGGGCCTGGGCGCGGCGCAGGAAGCGGCGTTGAAGTTCAAGGAGACCTGCGGGCTGCATGCAGAGGCCTACAGCTCGGCCGAGGTCAAGCATGGCCCGATGGCGTTGGTCGGCCCTGGCTTCCCGGTGTTGGCCTTTGCCCAGCCTGACGAGACCGGCGCCGGTACGCGTGCGGTGGCCGATGAGTTCGCCGCGCGTGGCGCGCAGGTCTGGTTGGCCGGTGCCGGCGGCGAGTTGCCAGTCGCGGCAGCACCGCATCCCCTGTGCGCCCCGCTGCTCACGGTGCAGAGTTTCTACCGCGCGATCAACGCACTGGCGCTGCGCCGCGGGCACAACCCGGACCTGCCGCCGCATCTGAACAAGGTCACGGAGACCGTCTGATGAAACAGGTGCTGCGCAATGCCCGCATGCTGGTGGGCGATGAGTTCCGCGATGACCTTGCCCTCGTGCTGGAAGCGGGCCGCATCACCGCCGTGTTGCCCGACGCGGCACCGTCGCTTGGCCATGCCGGCGAGCAGGTGGACCTGCAAGGGGGCTGGCTGCTGCCCGGTTTCATCGACGTGCAGGTCAACGGCGGTGGCGGCGCGTTGTTCAACAACACGCCGGACGTGGCGACACTGCGCACGATTGCCGCAGCCCACCGGCGTTTCGGCACCACCGCGATGCTGCCCACGCTGATCAGCGATGACCTGGAGGTGATGCGTGCAGCGATCGCGGCCACGCATGACGCCATTGCGCAGGCGGTGCCAGGCGTACTCGGCATCCACCTGGAAGGCCCGTACATCGCACCGGCGCGCAAGGGCACCCATGACGCCAGCAAGTTCCGCGTGCCCGATGCCGATGAAATCGCCTTGGCCGCCTCGCTGGACAATGGCGTGACCCTGCTGACGCTCGCCCCGGAGAGGGTGCCGCTGGAGACCATCCGCGCGCTGGTGGAGCGCGGGGTGATCGTCGCCGCCGGGCATACCGCCGCCAGCTACGAAGAAGTGCGTGCCGGGCTGGATGCCGGCATCCGCGGCTTCACCCATCTGTACAACGCGATGTCACCGCTGCAGGGGCGCGAACCCGGTGCGGTCGGGGCGGCACTGGAAGACCGCGACAGTTGGGTCGGCATCATCGTCGACGGGGTGCACGTGCACCCGGGCAGCCTGCGTGTGGCGCTGGCTGCGAAGCCACGTGGGCGCCTGCTGCTGGTCACCGATGCCATGCCGCCGGTGGGCGCGGCCGACCCCAGTTACGTTCTGTACGGCGAAACCATCACCGCCATCGAGGGTGTCGTCCGCAATGCGGCGGGCTCGCTTGCGGGGTCTGCGCTGGACATGGCGACGGCCGTGCGCAATACGGTGCAACTGCTGGGCCAGCCATTGGCCGAAGCGGCCCGCATGGCATCCACCTATCCGGCGCAGTTCCTCAACGTGGATGATCGGATGGGGCATATCGCGGAAGGATTCCAGGCCGACCTGGTGGTGCTGGATGATGCGCTGCAGGTGCGTGGGACCTGGATCGCCGGGCAGTACGAGGCCGCATGAGCACCGGCGCGGGCCTGCGCCTTGCGTCCATCGACGCGCTGCGGGGCCTCACCGTGGCGGCGATGCTGGTGGTCAACAATCCGGGCAGCTGGGACCACGTCTATGCGCCGCTGCTGCATGCGCAGTGGGACGGGTGCACGCCCACCGATCTGATCTTCCCGTTCTTCCTTTTCCTCGTCGGCGTGTCGATGGCCTTCAGCGTGGTGCCACGTGCGGCGCTGCCGGCGGCGCGTCCCGCGTTGGTGCGTGGCGTGCTGCAACGTGCAGCGCGCATCCTGCTCGCCGGTGCCTTGCTGCATGCGCTGGCGTGGTGGCTGCTGGACCTGCCGCATTACCGCCTGTGGGGCGTGCTGCAGCGGATCGCCCTGTGCTCCGCGCTGGTGGGGGTGCTGGTGGTGTTCGCGCGGCCGACCGTGCAGTGGATCGCGCTGGTGCTGCTGCTGGCGGTGTATGCGGCGCTGCTGCTTGCCGCGGATACGCTGCAGCCCCTGCTGGATCCGGCCAGCCGACTCGATACTGCGCTGTTCGCACCATGGGTGTACCAGTGGCATCCCGACAGCGGGCGGGGCCACGATCCGGAGGGGCTGCTGAGCAGCATGGGTGCGTTGGCGACTACCTTGCTGGGCGTGATCGCCGGTGGCCTGTTGCGATCGGGTCGCCACGGTGCCTTGCTGGCAGTGGGGTTGGCCAGCGCGGCGCTGGGCGTCGCCGGAGCGGGCGCACTGCCCTTCAACAAAGCGTTGTGGACGCCGACCTACGTTCTGTGGAGCGGTGGGCTCGCGACGCTGCTGTTGCTGATCGCCCACATGCTGGTGGACCGGCGAGGCTGGCCGGCCGTGGGACGGCGGTTCGGCGTGAACGCGATCACGGTGTATCTGGGGGCATCCGTGCTGTCGGTCGTATTGGGCGCTACGGGTGCTTGGGCACGTGCATGGCAACTGATGCGTGATGCGTTGCCCACGCAGCCCGCGTTGGCCTCGCTGCTCGTCGCGTGTGGTTTCGTGGGGGCGTGGTGGGTCGTGGCGTGGTGGCTGGATCGTCGACACATCTACGTCAAGATATGAAGTGATTCACGCGTGTGCGCGGCGCGTGAGCGTTGACGGTTTTCACAGTGTCCATGCATAACAGGTCCCAGTTTAAGGTCCGTAAAGGTACCGAGCGGTCATCGACGGCCGCAGGGCCCTGACACGTAGGGTCCACGTATGTGAACTCAGATTCATCGGCACTGCCACGTTCCTCGTAGCTCGTTCATTCCCCCGTTGGAGACGTCCTATGCAACGTTCCGCGCGATCGCCCCTCTTCCCGTGCATAGCTTCTCTGCTGACACGGCGCGCGTTCGCCGGTACGGCGTTGCTGGTGGCAGCGCTTCCTGCAGGTGCCAACTGCGTGACGACGGGTACCACCACGGTCTGCGATGCCACTGTGCCGAATCCATGGACCTCGACGGTGGGCAGCGGCGATGGCGGGCCCGACGACGGCCGCACGGTGGAGGTGCAATCGGGGGCAGGCGTCGTGGTCGGCAATGCCAGCGCGGTCAGCTTCGCCGGCGTGGGTAATGTGCTGAGCAACAGCGGCTCCCTCACCGCCACCAACGCGGCGGCGATCGGGTTCAACAACAGCACCGGACGCAACCGTGTAGTCAACACCGGCACCGGTGTCATCCAGGCCGACGGCACCGCGATAGCGGCTACCGGCGGGGGCGCGCTGGACTTCATCAATGCAGGCCTGGTAACCGGCAATGTCGTGCTCGGTGCCGGCGATGACCTGCTGGATCTGTCCGGGCGCATCGACGGCAGCGTGGACCAGGGTGCGGGCAACGATACGGCGATTCTGCGTGCCGGCGGGACCCTCACCGGGGCCCTTGCACAGGGCGCCGGCAACGATCGGCTGGAGGTGCAAGGTGGCGTGGTCAATGGTGCTACTACGCAGGGCGCGGGCGAAGACACCGCAGTGCTGAGCGCGGGCACGCTGGCCTCGCTGGACCAGGGCGACGGTGTGGACAGCCTGCAGATCAGCGGTGGCAGCGTCACCGGGACGGTGCAGCAGGGCAACGGCACCGACAACTTCCTGATGACCGACGGCACCCTCGGCGCCTTGCTGCAGGGTGACAACTACGACTCCTTCCGCATGACCGGCGGCCGCATCATCGGTGCGTTCGAGGACGGCGACTACGCATCGGTGCGTTCGAGGACGGCGACTACGCCGAGATGACCGGTGGGCGCATCGGACGGGTCAACATGAAGCTCGACAACAACGTCTTCGACATGTCCGGCGGCACCATCGACGGCAACCTGGTGACCGGCTTTGGACGCGACACGATCATCCTGTCCGACGGCTATATCGGCGGCAACATCAGCGTCAGTGGTGGCGATGACAGCGTGACCCTCACCGGTGGCACCGTGCGCGGCGAGATCCGCATGAGCGTGGGCAACGATACGCTGGACTGGAGCGGTGGCGGGGTGGTGCATGACCTGATCGACATGGGCGAGGGCAATGACACCGCGCGCTTGGCGAACCTCAACGAATCCCACCTCGGTGCGGTCCCGCGTCTTGAGGGCGGCGTCGGCGTGGATGCGCTGGTGATGGACAACGTCAAGAGCACCGCCGTGGCGCGCTACGCCGGTTGGGAGAGCATCGCGCTGCGCAACGACAGCCAGCTGACCTTCGATGGCACGCTGGTGCTGGGGGACATCGGCACGACAACCGGTACGCTGGATATCGATCCGACCAGTGCGTTGTTCGGTAGCGGTGCGAACGGCATTTCTGCCTTCACGGCGGGAGCACTGGCGACTGTGATCAACGCCGGACGCCTCGACATGAGCAGCAATGACGTCGCCGGTGATGTGTTCACCGTCAACGGCAATTACACCGGGAACGGCGGCGGCCTGTATCTCAATACGGTGCTGGGCGATGACAGTTCGGCCAGCGACCGCCTGGTGGTGTCCGGTGGCACCGCCAGCGGCACGACCGGCATCGGCGTATTCAATGCCGGTGGTGGTGGCGCGGCGACCGTGTCCGATGGCATCCTGCTGGTGCAGGCAAGCAATGGCGCAACGACCACGGCCGATGCCTTCGCGCTGTTCAGCCCGTTGTCTGTCGGCGCGTATGAGTACTTCCTGTTCAAGGGCGGGGTGAATGCCGGGACAGGTGAGAACTGGTACCTGCGATCCACCATCGTGGCGAGTGCAGATCCCGCACCTGCGCCGCCGCCGGTGACGCCCCCGCTGCCCGAGCCGCCGCCGCCGGAACCGATCGGTACACCGCCACCGGTGTTGCCGCCCGCACCGCCACCGCCGCCGGATGTCCCGGTGGATCCGGTCACGCCGGATCCGGATCCGGTCGCGCCGGAACCTGCGCCGCCACCGGCACCCGCAGAGCCCGCGCCGGTACCGCCTCCGGTTCTGGAGACGCCGCCGGTGGTGCCGGATGAGGTGGCCGTGGTTCCCGGTCCGCTGGCCTTGCCGCCTACGCCAGGCGCGCGCCCTTCGCAGGCTGCCGTCACGCCCATCTACAGGCTTGAGACGCCGGCCTACGCGGTGGTGCCGTCGCTGCTGCGCACGGTCTCCCAGGCCTCGCTGGGTACCTTCCACGAGCGGCAGGGTGAGCAGCGGTTGCTGGTGGGTCAGGGTGCGGCGCGTGGCGCATGGGGCCGGTTGATCGGCAGCAGCGAAGAGCAGCACTGGAACGGCGACGCGCTGACCGGCTTTGACGGTGACCTGCAGGGCCTGCAGGCGGGTATCGATCTGTATGCCAGTGGCGACGAAACCTTCCGCGGCCAGTGGGGCGTGTTCGTCGGGCGCACCCGCGCCACGGGCCGCATCACCGGACTCGCGCTCGGGTGGGAGAACGTCCAGGTTGGCCAGACGCGGTTGGACGACAAGCACGTTGGGCTGAGCTGGACCGGTGTGGGATCTGCCGGCGGCTATCTGGACGCGGTGGTCATGCAGAGCCGCTACCGCGGTGAGGCGTGGTCCACGCGCGGGCTGGGCATCGACGTACGCGGCGACGGTACCAGTGCCTCGCTTGAGGCCGGCAAGCCGCTGCTGCGGTTCGGTCAATCAGCCTGGTGGCTGGAGCCGCAACTGCAGGTGATCTGGCAGCGGCAATCGCTGGACGACGCAGCGGATGCGGTGGCGGCGATTGGTTTCGGTGCGGACACCGCATGGACCGGCCGCATCGGCCTGCGTATTGCCGGCGATTACGGACTGGCGGACAACGGCTGGCAGCCGTATTTCAAGCTCAATTACTGGAAGACCCTGGACGGCGATGACCGCGTCGACTTCGGCAGCAACCGCATCGTGTCCGGGCAGCAGACCAGCGCATGGGACGTCGGTGTGGGTGTGGTCGGGCGCTTCAACCGCAACGTGAGCGCGTATGCGGTCGCGGATTACACCCGCGACCTGGAAGACCGCAACCGCGAAAGGAAGAGCGTGGAGGGCAACATCGGCCTGCGGTTTGACTGGTAGGGCGGATTCCTGCCCACGGAATATCCGGTAGAGCCGACTTCAGTCGGCTGCGCCTGCGCGCATCGCAACAGCAGCCGACTGAAGTCGGCTCTACCAGAACCCCACGGCCAGATCCCCGCGACCAGATCCCCACGGCCCGATCCCCGCGACCAGATCCCCACGGCCCGATCCCCGCGCCTATCCGGTAGAGCCGACTTCAGTCGGCTGGGCCTGCACGCATCGCAACAGCAGCCGACTGAAGTCGGCTCTACCAGAACCCCACGGCCAGATCCCCGCGACCAAGTCCACACGGCCAGATCCCCACGGCCAGATCCCCACGCCCGGGGTGGTGGCTGCGCTGTTCCACAGGATGACAACGTCACGGCCTGCTAAAGTTGCGGCAACGATCACGCGTGACCGCACGCAAGCAGGAGTAACCGTGGAAGCCGAAGCCCCCTTTGAACCACTGAACGAGCTGGAAGTGCGACTGCTGCAGGCCCAGGACGGAACGCTGCAGGCCCCGGAATTCCTGGACAGCCTGCTGGCGGACCAGGTCTTCGTGCTGCTGGACAAGCCGGTCGGCCCGGACGCCGACTGGGATGAGTCGATCAACCCGCTGGTGCTGACCAGTGAAGGCGATGAGCCGATGTTCGCGATCTTCTCCGCCGTCGAACGTGCCAGCGCCTGGAGTGAGCAGTTGCCGCAGTTCGAGAATGCGCTGCAGGTGGAAATGCGCTGGTTGCTGAGCGCTATCTCCGATGGCGTGGGCATCGTGCTGAACCCGGGCTACGACATCGGCATGGAGATGATCCCCGATGCGGTCACCCAGTTGAAGCAGCGCGCCGACGCGTTCACCCGCGGCGAGGCGCGCTGAGTCAGCGCCGGCGCGCCGCCGCGATCGCGGTGATGCGCGCCCTGGCAAGGGCCTGGCCGATGGCGGGGCCCTGCAGGTCGGTGGTGTCGAGGTCGCGGGCCTGCACCGACAGCGCGGCACGGTGAAGCCGCTTCAGCGTCTCCCCTTGGGGGTAATCGCTGTCCTCGAAGCCCAGTCGCCCGCGTTTGTCCGCTTCGCAGCACAGCGCGATGCGGGCGATGCGTTCGGGCCGCCGCAGCGTATCGCAGCGACCCAGCAGCTCCAGTACCGTGGCATCGCGCAGCTCGTCGATGCGGTGCACATTGAGGTGCTCGCGGCACACCGCTTCGGCCAGTTGCTGGTGCTCGGCGGGGATCTTCAGGCGTGCACACAGGGCCTTCAGCGGCTTGACGCCGCGCTGTTCGTGCATGATGTGGCGCGGCCATTCTTCCGGTGGCGTCAGGCCTTTTCCCAGGTCATGGGTCAGCGCCGCGAAACCGACCAGGTCATCGCCGGGTGCCAACCGGGCGGCCATGTCGCTGACCATTTCCTGATGCACTCCGGTGTCTACTTCAGGATGGTATTCCGCGCGCTGCGGGACACCGTACAGGGCCTCCAGCTCGGGCAGGATCGGGCCCAGCGCATGGGCATCGTGCAGGGTGCGCAGGAACGCGGAAGGGCGCTCGCACGCCAGCGCACGACGTAGTTCCTGCCATACGCGTTCCGGCACGAGGGCATCCAGTTCCCCACTGGCTGCGACCTCGCGCATCAGCGCCATGGTCTCTTCCGCCACGCTGAAGCCCAGGGGGGCGAAGCGCGCCATGAAGCGCGCGGCACGCAGCACGCGCAGCGGATCTTCGACGAAGGCCGGGCCAACGTGGCGGAGCACGCGCTGCTCGATGTCACGCACACCGCCATAGGGGTCGACCAGCGTGCCGCTGTCTTCATCGCTGGCGATCGCGTTGATGGTGAAATCGCGGCGTAGCAGGTCTTCTTCCAGCGTCACCGATGGATCGGCATCGACCACGAAGCCGCGGTAGCCGCGCCCGGATTTGCGCTCGGTGCGGGCGAGCGCGTACTCCTCCGCACTGTCAGGGTGCAGGAATACGGGGAAGTCGCGGCCCACGGCACGGTAGCCCTGGGCCTGCATGTCGGCCGGCGTGGCACCGACGACCACCCAGTCCCGGTCACCGGCGGGACGTTGCAGCAGGCGGTCGCGCACCGCGCCGCCGACGAGATAGATCTTCATGACCCCATGATACGGCGGGTTCGGCGAAGGTAGTAACCGCTGCTGGCCGTTACGCTTCCGCTGTGGGTGCTCCCGCTGCGCTCGCCGAGCAGGGCTCGGCGCTACCGGTCATCGCGGCGTGCGGCGCGATCAATCCGCCTTGGAACCCGCTGCAGCGGTGCAGGTGAACTTCTTGCGGGTGTCCACCAGCTTGCCCATCAATCGATCACTGAGCGGCAGCGCATCGCCATTGAGACGCCAGTCGTAGATCACGCTGAAGGCCAGCACGCGGGCGACGTACTCGCGGGTTTCCTTGTAGCTGATGGTCTCGATCCACAGGTCAGGATCGAAGCCGGGCCGCTGGCCCTGCCAACGCGCGGTGGGCGTGGGGCCTGCGTTGTAGGCGGCGATCGTGACGTAGGGCAGGCCGTCGTACTTGTTCATCAGCTGGCGCAGGTACGCAGTGCCGATGGCGATGTTGGTGTCCGGGTCGTACAGGCTCGACGCGCCGCCGTAATTGGTCAGGCCGATGCTCTTGGCGACCGCTGCGCCGGTGGCGGGCAGCACCTGCATCAGGCCCATCGCATTGGCGGGAGAGCGTGCGTTCGGGCTGAAGATGCTCTCGGCGCGGATCTCGGCCGCCACCCAGGCGGGATCGATTGCGTTGCGCGATGCCTCGCGGCGGATGCTGCCATCGTGGTGCAGCGGGAAGCGCAGGTGATACAGGCGCTGCTCGTCGGGCTGCTTGCCCAGCGAGAACACGGCCCGGTCGAACCATCCGTTTTCCTGTGCCACTTCCACCGCCAGTCGGCGCTGGGTGTCATCGAATTTGGCCAGCGCACTGTTCCATTCGGCCGTTGCCCAACTGGCGCGGTCGATGCGGTACAGCTCCATGGCCCGCACGATGGCCGGGTCGCGCGACACGGCGGCACGCGCCGAGGCACTGTCGTTGGGCTTCCAGGGGCACAGCATGTAGGGCTGCTGCAGCTTGTCGGCGGCCAGGAAGCCATGGAAGGTCGGCGAGCTGGCGGCACGCGCGAACACGGCCTTGGCCTGCGCGGCCTGTCCCGTTTTCTCCAGCATGCGTGCTTCGAAGTAGGTCCAGCGCGAGTCCGCACGCTGGGTCGGGCCCATCTTGCGGATGGCGGCCAACGTCGCCGGCCAGTCACCGCGTGACATCGCTTCACGTACGCGCCATTCGTGCAGCCGTTCGTCATAGGCCGAATCGGGCACCGCATTGAGGCGACGCGCCGAATCGGGCAGGTACGACGCCACCGTCCACAGGGCGATCTGGTACCGCACCTGCGCCTGCTGCTCCGCACTCAGCCCCAGCGCCTGTGCATACTGCGGCAACTGTTGCTCGGTGGCGTCCGGGTTGGCTTTCGCCAGCTTTTCCAGGCCATCGGTGGCGATGCGTTTGCTGCGCTCGTTGCGTGGCCAGTTCAGTGCCTTCGCATTGGGGGAATCGAC
This sequence comes from Stenotrophomonas sp. CFBP 13725, assembly GCF_014841935.1. Lineage (NCBI taxonomy): Bacteria > Pseudomonadati > Pseudomonadota > Gammaproteobacteria > Lysobacterales > Lysobacteraceae > Stenotrophomonas > Stenotrophomonas sp. CFBP 13725. The sequence continues at coordinate 346,251 of NZ_JACYUV010000004.1, forward strand.
GAACGCGGCGTAGTCGGTAGCCAGCGCCAGATCGGCCGCGGGCAGGCCACGGGCCGCACTGCGCATTACCGCCGGCTGCTGGGCATCGGCCGCCGCATCGATCCGTTCCCAGCGCAGTGCATCGCTCAGCCCGCCCTGTGCCTGCAGCGCGGTGAACACGGCATCGCAGCCATCGGGCAGCGCCTTGCCGTTCTTGCGCCACAGTTCCTGCGCTTCACTGGTCCACTGTGCGTCGATCTTGCCGGTGGCTTGGCGGGCGCTCAGCTGCGCACAGCGCAGCCCGGTGTTCTCGGTGGGCGCCCAGTTGGCGAGCAGGGTCGCCCAGTCCTGGCGGCGCGCTACAGCGGGCAGCCATACGCCGCGGAAGGTCGTGGCCACGGCTTGGCCGTCATAGCGTTTGAGGAACGACTGCGCCTGGTCGTTGCTGACCGTTTCGATGTTGCGCCGCAGGTTCGCGTACTCCAGCCACCCATACGCCGGGTTGCGGCTGAGCGTGCCGGCTTGGGCCGCGTTGAACTGGCCGCGCTCGGCATCGGCGATGGCCGCCTTCAGTTGGGCGCGCTGGGCGTCGCTGGATTGGGCGGAAGCGCTCGGTACAACGGCACACAGCAAGGTGGCCACGGCGAGCAGGGACAGGGCAGGGCAAGGATGTCGAGTCATGGTCCCAGCATAGCGGTGGAAGGCTGAATTCAGTTTCGCACACGCTGCATGCAGGCACTTCAACGGGCGTTTGCAGCGACCGCTCATGCGCATTCGGCTTTGTGCAATCCAAGTGAAAGCGAGGCGTGGATCACTTCACCCGTTTTACAACTTGTTTACAACTAGGACGCTGTGTGATCCCAGCAGTTGATTTGCCCGCCCATCTGGAGAGAGAGAAGCGAATGAACAATCTGCATTGCCGCCCCTTGGCGGCCGCTGTATCGCTGTGCGTAGGATTGATGTCATCGGCCATGGTCATGGCACAGGAGACGCCGCGGGTCGCCACCGACCTGGATCGTGTCGAGGTCACCGGCTCGCGCATCAAGCGGGCCGAAGTGGAGGGCCACCTGCCTATCCAGACCCTCACGCGCACTGAAATCGAACGCACCGGCCTGACCTCCATCGGCGAGGTGCTGCAGCAGCTGACCGGTTCCGGGTCGGCGCTCAACGCGAAGTTCAATTCGTCCGGCAATTTCGGTTTCCCGCCGGATGGCAGCGGGGTGGGGGCGGGCTCGGCGCAGGTGGATCTGCGTCATCTGGGCGCCAAGCGCGTGCTGGTGCTGGTCGATGGCATCCGCTGGGTCAACGAATCGTCGGCCTCCGGCGTGGGCTCTGCAACCGACCTGAACACCATTCCGCTGGCCATTGTGGAACGCATCGAGGTGCTGGAAGACGGTGCCTCGTCGTTGTACGGATCCGACGCCATTGCCGGCGTGGTCAACATCATCACCCGCCGCAATTTCGATGGCGCGCAGGTGACGATGAACTACGGTGAGTACAGCAAAGGCGATGGCGCGCAGAAGGGCGTGGACCTGGCCTGGGGTACGCAGGGGGACCGCTACAGCCTGTTCCTGGGGGCGAGTTATACGAAGCAGGATCCGGTGTATGCCAATACGCGGGAGCAGTCGCGCTTGCCCAAGCCGGGCACCGGACTCTCGTTCGGGAGTGGGAGCATTCCCCAAGGGCGATTTCAGTTCGTCGATCCCAACACGGGCGCCGTGCAGGATCTGGTCCCCAACGTCGGCGCCGGTGCACCCCGCTATGACGGCAGCGCAGGGTGCAGCCGTGCAGACGACTACCATTGCTTCAGCAGTTCGGACCGTTTCAACTATGCCGAGTACAACCTGCTGTTGACCCCCTCAGAGCGAAAGGGCGTGTTCGGGCAGTTCCGGTTTGACATCAGTGACAACGTACAGTGGTACGTCAAGGCACTGGGAAATCGCCGCGAGTCCACGAACCAGGCGGCGCCCGAACCTCTGGGTCTGGGACCGAACGCAGGCACGGGAAATCCACTGGCGGACAACATCACCGTGTCGGCGCTGAATCCCTTCAACCCGTTCGGCTTCGATCTGATTTCCTCGGGAAACATGCAGTTCATCGGCCGTCGTCCGGTGGAAGGTGGCGCGCGTGTGTTCGAACAGGAGGTCAACACCCGCTACGTAGCAACGGGATTGGTTGGCGACTTCGAGGCGGCTGATCGGAGCTGGTTCTGGGACGTGAACGGCATGTACAGCAAGAACAAGGCCGAGCAGACCAACTACGGCAGCTACAACATCTACAACGTTAATCTCGCGCTCGGCGATCCGGCAATCTGCGCGGCGACTCCGGGTTGCGTACCACTGGATATTTTCAGTGGTGAAGGAAGCATTACCCCGGCCATGCTGCAGTGGATCCAGCCGGTGGTGCGTGACCGCAGCCAGAATGAGCTGAGCCTGTTCACCGCCAACCTGTCCAGCGAGCTCTTCACCTTGCCTGCCGGTCCGGTGGCCTTCGCGACAGGCTACGAGTACCGCAAGTACGAGGGCTCCTACCAACCTGATCCGCTGACCGTGATCGGCCATTACAACGGTGTTCCGTCTCTGCCGACATCCGGTTCCTACGACGTCAACGAAGCCTACCTGGAGCTGAGCATCCCGATCTTCGCCAAGAGCGCGCTGGGCGAGAAGCTGGATCTGAGCCTGGCCGGACGTTACTCGGACTACTCCACCTTCGGCGGCGAGTTCACGCCGAAATACGGCCTGCGCTGGCAGGTGACCGATGACTTCGTGCTGCGCACCAGTTATGCCGAAGGCTTCCGTGCACCGTCCATCGGCGAGCTGTACGGTTCGGCGGCACGCGGCGATCTGGAAATCTTCGATCCGTGCTCCATCGGGCTGGGCGGCGATGCACCGCGCGGTAGTGCTGCCAACTGCGCGGCGTTGGGCGTGCCGACCGGCTTCCAGTCAGCGAACTCGCAGATTTCGGTCACCACCGGCGGCAACATCGAGCTGGACCCGGAGCATTCGCGCAGCTTCAGCGCCGGCTTCGTGTGGAGCCCCTGGTTCGCCAACAACACTGAATGGTCGGAGCGCTTCGATGTGGAGGTGACGTTCTATCGCCACACGATCGAAGGCGCGATTCAAGCCATCAACGCGCAGACCCAGCTGGACCTGTGCGTGGATTCGCTGGACCCGCTGTACTGCAGTGGCATCACGCGTGCCAATACCGGTGCGATCAGCAGCTTCAACAACCGGCTGACCAACCTCGGTTCGATCAAGACCGATGGCTGGGATGTGGACCTGTTCTACACCCTGCCGCAGACCGACATGGGGCAGTTCAAGCTGGGTTGGCAGAACACCTTCGTCGGACGCTACGAGGCACTGGGTGCAGCCGGGCAGCGGCAGCCGCAGGAACCGGGCGTGGAAGTCGCCGATAGTTCGATTCCGGAATGGACCAGCAACGCCAGCGTGTCGTGGGCGCTGGACAACTGGAACGCTTCATGGACGGTGCGCCATATCAGCAAGCTGACCGAACAGTGTGGCGATGCCGTGGCGTTCCCCATCTGCGGCAACCAGGCCGAGGGCACGAATGAGCTGTCGGCGACCACCTTCCATGACATGCAGGTGGGCTACAAGGTCGACTGGATGAAGGGGCTGCAGCTGAGCCTGGGGTTGAACAACGTGTTCGACAAGGATCCACCGATCTGCCTGTCGTGCTCGTTGAACGGTTATGACGCGTCCACGTATGACATCCCGCGTGGCCGCTTCTGGTATGCGAGGGCGGATCTGCGGTTCTGATGCAGAAAGGGGTCAGAGTCCGTTCGCTTTGCGAAAGCACTCTGACCCCGATTTCAGTCAACGAAACTCAGAAGTTGTAGGTAAACGTCAGCGAGCCATTGCGACCGTCACCGAACGCACCGTAGCCGTTGATCTGCGACAGGTACTTCTTGTCCAGCAGGTTGTTGAGGTTGGCCTGCACGCTGAACTCCGGCGAGATGCGGTAGCGTACGAACGCGCTGACCAGCGCATAGCCCTCCTGCTCGATACGACCGTAGGCGGGCACCGGATAGTAGATGCGGTTCTGCCAGTTGGCACCGCCGCCGACCGTCAGCGCGCTCAGCGACTGCGGGGTGTAGCTGGTGAACAGCTTGATCGTGGTCTGCGGCAGGTTGGTGTTGATGTCGGCGTCGTTGATGTCCTTGGCCACGTAGCGCGACGCACCGAAGGTGGCATTCCAGCCCGGAGTCAGTTCGCCGTTGAGCTCCAGCTCGAAGCCACGGCTGACCGTACCGCGTGCAGCGATGTAGGCAAACTCGCCTGGGCGGCTCGGGATCAGCTCGCTGGTGACCTGTGCCACGTTGTCCTGCTCGATACGGAAGGTCGCGACCGAGGCGTTCAGGCGGTTGTCGAACCACGCGCCCTTGACGCCGATCTCATAGCTCTTGCCGTCCACCGGATCCAGGTAGCTGCCGCTGCGGTCGCGTGCGGTCTGCGGCTGGAAGATTTCGGTGTAGCTGGCGTACGTGGAGTAGGTATCGTTGATGTCGAACACCAGGCCCGCGTACGGGGTGGTGACCTTGTGCGAGCGGTCGGCCCCTTCGCCCGTGCTCTCCCAGTCGGTGTAGCGCGCGCCGAGGATCAGCTTCAGCGGATCAGCAAGCGACAGGCGGGTAGCCGCGTAGCCGGCTTTCTGGGTAATGGTGCCTTCGCTCTGCAACGGCAGGGTGGCAGCCCAGTTGGGTTCCGGGAAATTGCCCACGCCGGCCAGGTAGTTGTCCAGCGGCGCCCAGCCGACCTGGTAGTCGCCGTAGTTGGCGAACTCGCGCTTGTTGTAGCTCAGGCCGGCCATGAACTGGTGCTCGCGACCGAACAGCTGGAACGGACCTTCCACGAAGCCGTCCACCGCGTTGACCTTGCGCTCGGTGTTGTAGAAACCGGCCGAGGGCGTGACGCCGGCACCGGTATTCTTGTCCAGCAGCGAGGCGCCCGTGGTCCAGTCGTTGTAGGCGGGGTAGAACAGCTTGTCGTCGGCCTTGGTGGTGTCATGCGTAGCGCCGAGCTTGACCTTCCAGTCGTTGGCGAACGCATGTTCCAGGGTCGCGAACAGACGCTTGCTGGTGGTGTCCCAATAGGTCCAGCCCGGGTTGGCGCTGAACGATTCGTCGAACGGCGTCGGGCTGCCGTCGGAGAACAGCATCGGGAAGCCACCCCAGGTCGCGCCGTTGGCACGCTTCTGCTGGTAGTCGTAGCCCACGCTGAGCAGGGTGTCCGGGGTCAGGTCGGCATCGATGACGGCGTAGCCCAGCGTCTTGTGCTGGTTGTAGCGGTCCATCTGCGATTCGGTATCCAGGTAGCTGCCGATCACACGACCGCGCACCGTGCCGCTGGCATTCAACGCACTGCCCACGTCCACCGTGGTGCGGGTGCGGCCCCAGCTGCCGACGTTGACCGACACGCTGCCGGCCAGCTCGGCGCTGTCGGCATGCTTGCGGATCAGGTTCACCGAGGCCGACGGATTGCCGGCGCCGGTCAGCAGGCCGGTCGCGCCGCGCACCACTTCGACACGGTCGTACAGGGCCAGGTCCAGGCCGGAATCGCCATAGCTCCAGTTCTGCACCATCTGCGTGGGCAGGCCGTCGAACTGGTAGCTGTCGATGTAGAAGCCGCGCGCGTAGAACTCGGTGCGCTCGGTATCGGACTGGGTGCTGCTGACGCCGGTGGTGTTGGCCAGCACGTCGAGGATGTCATCCAGGTTCTGATCTTCGATGCGCTGGTGGCTGATGATGCTGATCGACTGCGGAATCTCGCGCGGCGCCAGCGAGAAGCGGGTGCCGGCCGACGTGCGGCGCACCGAATAACCTTCGGCCCGCTCGCCCTTGACCACCACGCCGTCGAGGGTGGTCGCCGAGGGGCTGGCGCCGTCGGGTGCGACACCCTGCTGGGCAAACGCAGGTGCGGCAGCGAGGGTGCACAGGGCGGCCAGCAGCGCCTGCGGCAGGCGATGCAGGGTGAGGGGGGCAGAACGGGTCATCGGCTTCAACCAGGCAGGTCGCTACAAGCGCCTGGCCGGGAATCCCTGGTGGCCGGGCGGAGCGGAGAGTGGGGGGGCGAGCTGTCGCAGTCCCGCACGGTCCTGCGCGGTCACGATGCGCCATGATAATGGGAGTGATTCGCATCATCAATAGATAAAAAAGGGGACGGAGGGGATTAAGTCGTTTTTGGCCTGCCCGCATGCCAAAAACGACTTAATCCCCTCCGTCCCCTTTTTTCAGCGGAGGGCGCTGGCGGGGACTTCGATCTCCATGGCCAGGGCCAGGTGATCGGAGAACGCGGCGGGTACCGCTTCGACACTGCGCTGCTGCAGGTTGCTGCTGACCAGGATGTGGTCGATGGCGCGGTCGGGGCGCCAGCTGGGGAAGGTCGGCACCACGCAGCCAGGGGGCTGCAGGGTGGTCTTCTGGTACAGCACCTGCATTTCCGGCCGCTCGGCCAGGCAGTTGAAGTCGCCCATCAGCACGGCGTTGGGGTGGTCGGACAGCATGTCGGCGATGAACGAGAGTTGCGCCAGACGCGAGCCGGCACCCAGCGACAGGTGTGCCACTGCCACGGCCAGCCCCTCGGCCCCGTCGCCGAACTTCGCCAGCAGCACGCCGCGCCCGCCTATCCGGCCGGGCAGGGCGTGGTCCTGCACTTCTACCGGCTCCAGCCTGCTGAGCAGCCCGTTGGCCGACGACGCCACCCCGCCCATGCGCCGGTTCGGCTGGTGGCTCCAGTAATTGAAGCCGGCCTGCTGGGCGAGGTAATGCGTCTGGTTGGTGAAGCCCGAGCGCAGGCTGCCCGGGTCCGCTTCCTGCAGGCCGACGATGTCGTGCCCACGCGCCAGCGTGGCGATGGCATCCAGGCTGCTCCGCTTGCGCCCGGCCGGCAGTGCATGCGACCAGCTGCGGGTCACATAGTCACTGTAGCGGCGGGTGCTGGAGCCGGCCTGGATGTTGGCCGTCAACAGACGCAGGGTACGTGCGTGGGGGGAGTTCACGTCGGGATGCGCTGTGCCGGGATCAGTTGCCGGCCTTGGCCGCACGCTCGCGCGCGATCAGATGGTCGGCGATGCGCAGGTAATCCTGGAAGGAGTTGCCCTTCACCAGATACTTGCCGTTGATGATGAGCGACGGGGTGCCAGAGATCTTGCTGCGCTGGGCGAACTGCTTGGCGGCATTGGTCTTGGCATTGACCGCGAAGCTGCTCATGGCGGCGGTGAACTGCTTGGCATCAACGCCGTGCTTGGCGTAGAAACCGGCAATGTCCTCGACCGAATCACGGCCGCGCTCACCCTTCAGGGTCTGCTCGGCGTGGATGGCGGAATACAGTGCGTCATGGGTCTTCTCTTCCACGCCCAGCGTCTGCGCTGCATAGAACGCACGCGCGTAGTCGTCCCAGGTGCCACCGAACATCGCCGGCACGTAGACGAAGTTCACATCACCCGGCAGACCGGCTTTCCACGGCCCGACCAGCGGCTGGAACGCAGCGCAGGCGGGGCAGACGAAGCCGAAGATCTCCACCACTTCAACCTTCCCTGCGACCGGCTGGAAGGGCTGGCCATTCTCGATCACGATGTAATCGGTGCCTGCGACCGGCTCCGGTCCGGTCAGGCGCATGGGCGCATCGGCCGCCACAGGGGCTGCCTCGCTGCCAGCGGCCTGCTCGGTGCCTGCAGCCTGTTCGCTGTTGGCTGCTGCGGCGGTATCGGCAGCCGGTGTGGCGGTGGCGGCGGTCTCGGTCGGCGCGGTCACGTTGGCCGAGCCATCGTCCGCCTTGCAGGCGGCAAGGAGGGGCAGCAGGGCCAGCAGGGTCAGGGCGAAACGGGTCTTCATCAAAGCTTCTCCAGCCATGGTTGAAGCCGACGGCGTGCGTCGGCCAGGAACGAATGATGACACGCAGGGGCATTGCCTCCGCGTGTGGGTGGTGTGTGGTTCAGCGGGCCTTGCCGTTGCGTGCCCGGGCGATCAGTGCCGAGGCGATGCGCAGCTGGTCGGCGGCGCTGGTGCCCTTGACCAGGTATTGGCCGTTGATGATCAGCGTCGGCGTACCGGGGGTCTTGGTGCGCAGGGCGAACTCGCGCGCGGCCTTGACCTTCGCCTGCACCGCATCGCTCTTCAGCGCCGCCACGTAGGCGGGTTCTTTCACGCCGTACTGCGCGTAGAAGGTGGCCAGCTCTTCCGGCGATACGTTCTGCATCGGCAGGCTGCGGTCTTCGTGCAGCGCCTTGAACACGGCGCTGTGGCTGCGCTTGGCGACGCCCAGCTGGTCAGCGGCGTAGTACGCAGCCGCCCAGGTGTCCCACGGGCCACCGAACGCAGCCGGGACCGGGGTGAACCGGACGTCCTTGGGCAGTTTGGCGACCCAGGCGACCAGCTGCGGTTCGAAATGCGCGCAATGCGAACAGGTATAGCCGAACACTTCGGCCACTTCGATCTTGCCGGCCAGCGGCTGGAAGGGGCCGGGCTGGGCGATGAGCTCGTAATCGCGACCTTCCTGCAGGTCGGTCGCAGCGGTGGCGGCGGGCGCGGCGGACAGGGCCAGCGGCGCCAGCGCCAGCAGGGACAGCAACAGACGGGGAATCAACCTCATCGACACACATCTCCAAAGGAACGATCGCCAGCGGTGTGCCGGCGCGGAGATGAACATACCTCAGGCGGCCGCCGCGGGGGATACCGCAGCGGCCAGGCGGTCATCAGGGAGCGGCGAGCGGTGCACCCTGCGCGGCCACATCGTCGGCCCGGTCATGCAGGCCCTGCAGGTAGCTGCCCAAGGCCTGGATCTCCTGCTCGGTCAGCTTGGCAGCGATGGTTGCCATGATCTGGAAGTGGGCCTTGTCGGTCTCGCCGGTGCGCCCAGCCTGGTATTCCTGCAGGCGCCGCGCGACATAGCTGGCGTGCTGGCCGCCGATATGCGGATAGGCCGGGCCGGGATTGCCCGCGCCGGTCGGGCCGTGGCAGGCCATGCACGCCGGCAGTCCGCGCGCGACATCGCCGCCGCGATACAGTGGCTGGCCGATCTCATAGAACTTCAGCCCCTTGTAGGGGCCCTCGGCGACCGCGCCGTCGTCGGCGATGCCGGCACCCGCCTTCTGCGTAGCGAAGTAGGCGCCGATATCGCGCATGTCCTGCGCGGTCAGGTCCTTGACGAAGGGCACCATCGCCACCGAGGCACCGGAGGTGCGCTGGCCGGTGGCGATCAGGGCCATCTGCTGGGCGCTGTAGCGCTCGCTCTGGCCCGCGATGCTGGGATACATCTCGATGCTGGCGTTGCCGTCAACGCCATGGCAGGCCGCGCAGGCAGCCGCCTTTCCCTGTCCCGCTTTGGCGTCGCCCCACGTGGTCTTGCTGAAGTCGATTTCCAGCGACGCGGTCTGAATCGGCCCGTTGTCGGGCAGCGGTGTGATGCTGGTCTGCGCCCAAGCGGCGGCGGCCAGAACGGAGACAGCAAGTACGGAAACGGCAAGAACGCGAGCGTGGCGCATGCTAAAGCTCCGTTTTGGTCCGGCCAGGCCCTCCGCCCGGATACACCTGATTATCAGCGCCGCTTCACGCTACGGTCAATCGCTCCCCGGGCGCGCGGCGTCGCAACATGCGATCCTATGGGCATGTCTCTTCTCATCGAACGCGCGCATTACTTCGTTTCGGCCCACAACATGCGGCAATTGCCGCCTGACGAGGGGGCCGAAGTGGCCTTTGCCGGCCGCTCAAACGCCGGTAAATCCAGCGCCCTGAACGCCCTTACCCGCCAGAACGCGCTGGCCCGGGTGTCCAAAACCCCCGGCCGGACCCAGCAGCTGGTGTTCTTCCAGGTCACCCCTGCCGCCCATCTGGTCGATCTTCCCGGTTATGGCTATGCCAAGGTGCCGCTGGACCTGCAGGCGCACTGGCAGGCCTTCATCGACCAGTACTTCCGCACCCGCCAGGCGCTGCGCGGGCTGGTGGTGGTGATGGACATCCGTCACCCGCTGAAGGAATACGACCGGCAGATGCTGACCTATGCCGTACAGCGAGGCCTGCCGGCGCACGCGCTGCTGACCAAGGCGGACAAGCTCAGCCGCAGCCAGCAGATGATCTCGCTGAACAAGGTCAAGAAAGAGCTGCACGAGGCCTTCGGCGATACCGTCGGCGTGCAGGTGTTCTCCGGCGAAAGCCGCCTGGGCGTGGATGAAGCGCGCGGCATCATCGGCGGCTGGCTGGGCCTGTAAGCCGACGGCAATGACGGGGTAGAGCCGACTTCAGTCGGCTGTGGAAACCCGGTGCCGACTGAAGTCGGCACTACCGCGCGATGCCCACCGGGCCCGCGGCCCTCGCCCCGGTCAGAGCGGCGAGAACTCCGCGGGCACCCACGCGTATGCCCCGCGCTCGCTGCGAACGTGACCCAGGCCCGGGAAGGGCAGGTGGGCGCCCGCGACCCACCATTTTCCATCCGCGGCCTGTTGCAGCATGGCGCGCCTGCTGTCGACGGCCGCCTGGCGGTCGTTGTCTGCTTCGAAAGACGCCTGTGGATAGGCGAACTGGACGGCGTGGTAATGCAGCACATCGCCCCACACCAGCAGGGACTCGCCCTCGCTGTCGAACCGGTAGGACACGTGGCCCGGCGTATGGCCGTGCGTATCCAGCGCGACGGCGTGCCCCGGCAGCGGCTGTCCCGGCACGAACGTGCGCAGGTGCTTGCTGGCCTGGTAGGGTGCCGCTGCCTTGCGTGCCAGCGCGAAGGCGAAGCGCACGCCTTGGGGTGCGGTGGCTTCGCTGGCGGGGTCCAACCAGTAATCCGCATCAGCCTGTGACAGCCACACCGTTGCGTTCGGATAGGCGACCTTGCCCTGTGCATCGAGAATCCCGCACAGGTGGTCAGGATGGGCGTGGGTGAGCAGTACATCGTCCACATCGGACGGATCCACACCGGCCGCGCGGAGGTTGCCGAGCACCTGCCCCAGGCCGGGCCCGAAGCAGTCGGCGGTACCCGCATCCACCAGCGTCAGGCGGCCACCGTCGCGGATCAGGAAGGCGTTGACCGCGGTCTGCAGGCCCTTCGTGCTTTCGGGTACGAAGCGCCCCTCCAGTGCCCGGGTCACCGTGGCGGGATCAATGCCGGTGAGTTCCTGGCGGCCCAGGGCCACCACACCGTCGAACAGGGCCGTGACCTGCAACTGGCCGATGCGTTGGTGGTAGACGCCGGCGACCTGTTCGTTCGGGGCAGGGGAGTGGGGGGCGGCCAGCGCGCTGAACGGCAGCGAGGCCAGTGCGAGCAGGACGGCACGGGATAAAGGGAAGACGGGCATGGGGCGTTCTCGATGGCGCGGCGATGGCCGCATGCCGTCATCGTGGCGTGCGTCGTGTGCGCGATGCGCTCAAGCTGGTGCGTGCAACGCTCGCGGCAACGTCAAGCGCGGCCGATGTCCGCCGGCTGCAGGCCGTAACGCTCGACGAAGCGTCTGCTGAAGCTGGGCAGCGAGCGGTAGCCGACGCGCGCTGCCACCGACTTCAACGGCAAGCGGGTGGTGTACAGCAGCCCCATGGCGTGGGCCAGGCGGGCCTCGATCAGCAGCTGGCGCAGGCTGGTGCCATCGGCCGCCAACCGTCGGCGCAGGGTGGCGCCGCTCAGGCCGAGGGCTGCTTCCACCTCATGCGATGGCCAGTCACGCGCGGGCTCGGCGGCGATGCGGTCGCGCACCTGTTCGGCCAGCGACGGCTGCGGGGGCAGCAGCAGGCTGCCGTGGCCCTGCCGCGTGAGCGCCATCGCGAACGTCGCCAAGGCCAGCCGCGCATCGCTGTAGTGGCCATCCTGCAGCGACTGACGCCAGCGTCGCAGCAGCGTGCGGTGTTCCTGCAACGGCAAGCGGACCAGTACCTCGCCTGCGGCAGGCAGCGGCTCATTCCACAACGTGCGTGCAGCCGTCAGGGCCTCATCGCAGAACGGCACGATCGCACTGACATAGCGGCCGCTGCGGGCATCGGGCACGTTGACCACATCGATCCGGCAACGACGGGTGATCAGGAAGATGTCGCCCGGCACGAAGCGCAGTGACTGGCTGGCGGTGCGGACGCGCTTTTCGCCCTCCAGCAGGATCGCGAACTGCGGCGCGGGGATCTCCACCGACCGTGCACCGTGTTCGCGCAGGGCGGTGATGCAGGCGTAGCCCTCCGCGCGGGCGCAGTCGGCCAGGCTGGCCATGTCGGCCAGCACGTCGCTGCTGTCGCAATCGGCAAGGTCGACAAGGTCGGCAAGCGCGGGTGTCATTGGCCCAGTGTACGAGGGTCAAGCCCCCGCGGGTGGGATGCTGAAGTCCGTCACGGAGGCGTGACGCGGGCAGGCCGCACGCTATAGTGCGCCCTTGTGATGAAGGGGCGGCAGCCCCATTCCATCGGCCACCCCACCAGCGAGTCCTGTCCCTTGTCGAGCCCCAGCCACGTCGCGCAGACGCCCATTACCGATCGTTCGCAGCTGGTGGAAGTGATTGCCTCGGGAGAAAAGCCGCGCAGCGCCTGGCGCATCGGCACCGAGCATGAAAAGTTCGGCTTCCGCCTGGACGACCTGCGTGCACCGACCTTCGATGGCGAGCGCGGCATCGAGGCGCTGCTGCAGGGTCTGCAGCGATTCGGCTGGGAAGCCGTGCAGGAACAGGGCCGCACCATCGCCCTGCTGCGCGATGGCGCATCGGTGACGCTGGAGCCCGCTGGCCAGCTGGAACTGTCCGGCGCCGCGGTGGAAACCATCCACCACACCTGCGTGGAAACCGGCACCCATCTGAACGAGGTGGCCCAGGTCGCCGGTGAACTGCAGCTGGGTTTCCTCGGCATGGGATTCCAGCCGAAGTGGGCACGCGACGAAATGCCGTGGATGCCCAAAGGCCGCTACCAGATCATGAAGAACTACATGCCCAAGGTCGGTTCGCTCGGCCTGGACATGATGACGCGCACCTGCACGGTGCAGGTCAACCTGGATTACGCCACTGAAGCGGACATGGTGAAAAAGTTCCGTGTGTCGCTGGCCCTACAGCCGATCGCCACTGCGCTGTTTGCCGATTCGCCGTTCACCGAGGGCAAGCCCAACGGCTTCCTCAGCTACCGCTCGCAGATCTGGACCGATACCGATGCGGACCGCACCGGCATGCTGGATTTCGTGTTCGACGACGGGTTCGGTTACGAGCGCTACGTCGATTACCTGCTCGATGTGCCGATGTACTTCTCTTACCGCGATGGCGTGTACCACGATGCCAGCGGCCAGAGCTTCCGTGACTTCATGGCCGGCAAGCTGCCGGTGCTGCCGGGCCAGCTGCCGACGCTGACCGACTGGGCGGACCACATGACCACCGCGTTCCCGGAAGTGCGGTTGAAGAAGTATCTGGAGATGCGCGGCGCGGACGGTGGTCCTTGGAGCCGCCTGTGTGCGCTGCCTGCGTTCTGGGTAGGCCTGCTGTATGACGATGAAGCACTGGATGCCGCATGGGATCTGGTGCGTGACTTCACGCTGGTGGAGCGCCATGCACTGCGCGACGGTGTGCCCCGGCATGCGATGAACCTGCCGTTCCGCAACGGCACCGTGCGCGACCTGTCGCGCGAAGCGGTCAAGATTGCGGTGGGTGGCCTGAAGCGTCGTGCGGCGTTGAACGCCGACGGCATGGACGAAAGCCATTACCTGGATGTGCTGCAGGAAATCGTCGAGTCCGGCTTGACGCCGGCCGAACGCAAGCTGGCGCTGTTCCATGGCCGCTGGAACGGGGATGTGGACCACGTGTTCCGCGAGTTCGCGTACTGATTGCTGCGAACGGGCAACGTCATCGCATTCGCGCTGCCGCGCCCACGCTTTGCTTCGCAAACCGCGGGCCCCGTCTCACCAGCATCCACACCCCGCCGCTTCGCGTCCGCCCCTGACTCAGGGGCTCCCTCCACCCGACGGGTCAACGGTGCCTGCGGTAGCGCCGACCCATGGTCGGCGGAATGGTTGCGCCAACGGCCCGCTGCGCTCGCCGACCATGGGTCGGCGCTACCGCTTTCCTTCTTTTTTCATACGTGGCGGGCGGCCACGGAACCTGTCGGGGGCCGGGCGGTGGGGTTGGGCGGGGGCGTTGAGCGCCAAGGATGGCGCGAAACGAGGCCCGCAGGATGCGGCTGTTGCCGTCCCCCGACCAAGCTCATCGCCCGGCCCAATACCCGTACAACTACACCTCCCACCACGAGGGGCTCAGCCGTTCGCTGCAACGATCAGCCCTTGATCGAGGCCATGTCGATCACGAAGCGGTAGCGCACATCGTTCTTCGCCATCCGCTCCCATGCTTCGTTGACGTCCTGGATGTTGATCACTTCGACGTCGCTGACGATGCCGTGCTCGGCGCAGAAATCCATCATCTCCTGCGTTTCGGCCATGCCGCCGATCGCCGAACCGGTCAGGTGTTTGCGACCGAAGATCACGCTCACGCCGGTCAGCGGCGGGTCCAGTTCGGTCAGCACGCCAACCAGGCACATGGTGGCATCGCGCTTGAGCAGGCCCATGTACGGGTTGGTGTCATGGCCGACCGGAATGGTGTTGAGCAGGAAATCGAAGCTGCCGGCATGCGCCTTCATCTGCTCCGGATCGCGCGACACCAGTACCTCATCAGCGCCCAGGCGCGTGGCATCGGCGCCCTTTTCCGGGGTGGTGGTGATCATCACCACGCGTGCGCCCAGTGCCTTGGCGAACTTCACGCCCATGTGGCCGAGGCCACCCAGACCGATCACGCCAACCTTCTGGCCCGGGCCCACTTTGAAATGGCGCAGCGGCGAATAGGTGGTGATACCGGCGCACAGCAGGGGGGCAGCGGCCTTCAGGTCCAGCTTCTCCGATACCTTCACCACGAAGCGCTGTTCGACCACGATGTGGTCGGAGTAGCCGCCCTGGGTGGCTTCGCCGGTCTTACGGTCGGTACCGTTGTAGGTGAAGGTCGCTCCCTCGGCGCAGTACTGCTCCAGATCGTGGTTGCAGGCGTCGCAGTGGCGGCAGGAATCGACCATGCAGCCGACGCCGGCGAAGTCGCCGACCTTCAGCGTGGTGACGTCGGCACCGACTTCCACCACCTTGCCGATGATCTCGTGGCCGGGGACCATCGGGTACTTTGCGCCACCCCAGTCATCGCGGGCCTGGTGGAGGTCGGAATGGCAGATGCCGCTGTACAGGATCTCGATGCGCACATCACCGGCGGCGACGGCGCGGCGCTCGAAGGAGAACGGCACCAGCGGCGCGGTGTTGGAATGCACGGCGTAGGACTTGGCGAGGGACATGGGGGATCCTTGGCAGGGTTTATGGAAAGGCGCTTTACAATACGCCGGCTCGGGCGGGCGACATAGGCCGTTGATCGGGATGATTCATCAAGGCGCACTGCACAATGGCAACCGATAACCTGACCCACCTCGCGGCCTTCGCCGCCGTGGCCCGGCACTGCAGCTTCCGCCGTGCCGGGGCCGAACTGGCGCTGTCTACGTCGGCGGTCAGCTATGCCATCCGCGCGCTGGAAGAGCGGCTGGGCGTAGGCCTGTTCCACCGCACCACCCGCAGCGTATCGCTCACCGAAGCCGGGCAGCGGTTGATGGAGCGCCTGCAGCCCGCCTTGGGGCAGGTGAGTGACGCGCTGGAGGAAATGAACCAGTTCCGCGCCACCCCGGCCGGCCTGCTGCGCATCAATGCCGCACGTGCCGCCGTGCCGACACAGCTCAGTCCACGCCTCAGCCGTTTCCTGCAGGCGCACCCGGATGTGCGCATCGAGGTGACCGAAAACGACGGTCTGGTGGATATCGTGGCGCAGGGCTTCGATGCGGGCGTCCGCCTGCACGAGTTCGTGCCGGAAGACATGGTGGCCGTGCCCCTGGGGCCGCCGCTGCGCGGCATGATCGTCGCGTCGCCCGCCTATCTGGCTCTGCACGGCGCGCCCCTGCACCCGCGCGATCTGCTGCAGCACCAGTGCGTGCGATTCCGCTTCGCCAGTGGGCACCTCTACAAGTGGCAGTTCGAGCAGGGCGCAGAGACGTTCGAGATCGACGTGCAGGGCCGACTGACCTTGAGTGAGCAGACCACCATCGTGCGCGCGGTGCTGGATGGGTTGGGCATCGCCTACGTGTTGGAAGACGCTGCGCGGCCGTGGCTGGACTCGGGACAGCTGGTGAGCATGCTCGAAGACTGGAGTCCGCCCTTTCCGGGGTTCGTGCTGTATTACCCACGGCAGCGGCAGATGACATCGGCGCTGCGCGCGTTCGTGGATATCGTGCGCGGCTAGCGGACGGCAGACGACGTGCCGGTGATGCCACATTCCTGGCAGGCAGACTGCGTGGGCGCCGCTAAGGTGGAGTTTAGTTGCTGCCGCGCTCGCCGCAGCGGCACCCTGTCATCCGCTTCAGGAGCACGCGCATGTATGCATCCCATTCTGTTGCAGCGACCGCCGGGCGCACCCGCGGATTGGCCCCGCTAGACGCGCCAGCACACTCCATGCGCAGCGTCAGCGATGACCTTCGCACCCAGCCCGGGCGACGCTACGGCCAGCTGGTATCGGTAAGTGGCGACGTCAGGATTGCGGCCCGGGCCATAGTGGGCGGCGCCACCACGACCAGCGGCGATATCCATGTACACGAAGAGGCAGCGGTGGGGCCGGTCGGCAGCATCAGTGGTGATCTGGTGGTGGGCAACAGGGCCTGGGTGCGTGGTGCGGAAACCGTGAGTGGCAATATCACGCTCGGCCTCGATGTCGAGGTGGAAGACGGGGTCAAGTCCACCAGTGGCACGATCAAGACAGATCACGGCTGCCGCATAAAAGGCGATGTGAAATCCGTCAGTGGCGATATCGTGCTGCATGCCACGAAGGTGGAGGGAGATATCCATGCGGTGTCGTCTGACCTGACGGTGGCGGCGGACTCACAAGTGAACGGCGGCATTCACCTGCACCGGACGACGAGCGCGTCGTGCCGCCTGCCGCGTATTGTCATCGGGCCGCATGCGCGCGTCGAAGGGGGCCTGGTGTTTGACGCGCCGGTAGACCTGTTCGTGCACACCACCGCTCATACCGGGCCGATCCGCGGTGCCAGCCGGATCGTTTACAGCACGCCGCATCCACCGCACGCGGCGCTGCAACCTGGCCCACAGCCACCTCCAGCATCCCCGCTGGAGATGACTCTGCAGGCCCTTGCGCAGCGTGTGCAGGTACGCGTCAGCAACACGTCCAGAAACACCGTCGTGATGGGTAACACGTCCGGTGAAAGGACCGTGATCACAAGCACATCCGCCAACGGCAGCACCACCATCACCGGCAGCGTCACGGGCAACGTCACCCACTACAGTGCCGGTCCCTGTCAGATCATCACGATGGGCCAGCCGTGGTGATATGCAATCCGCTCCGCTGCAGTTGCGGGCTCACCCAACATCCGCAGCGGGGCGCCACCAATGCAGCGTGGCGTCATGCACAGCGCCATCATCAAGCAGCTCGATGCGCAGGTCGGACTGCATGATGCCGTCAAGCAGGAGCTGCGTGGTCGCATCTTCGCTTTGTTCAATCCGAATCACATACAGGCTGCCGCCAAAGCGATAGCGCAGGGTGTAGTGCGTCCATGCCGCAGGCAGGCAGGGCGCCAGCAGCAACTGATTTCCTTCGCGCTGCATGCCGAGCAGTGACTCGGTCAGCAGCCGGTACATCCAGCCGGCCGAGCCGGTGTACCAGGTCCAGCCGCCGCGGCCCGTATGCGGGGCAACCGCGTAGACATCGGCCGCCAGGACGTAGGGCTCCACTTTGTAGATCGCCAGCGCCTCGGCATCCACGGCATGGTGGATGGGATTGATCATGTCGGCCAACGACCAGGCCATCCGTGCGTTGCCCTGCTGCGCGAAGGCCATGGCCGCCCACACCGCGGCATGGGTGTACTGGCCGCCATTTTCGCGCACGCCGGGCACGTAGCCGCGGATGTAGCCCGGATCGGTGGATGTCCTGTCGAAGGGGGGATCCAGCAGCTTCACCAGGGCGGCATCGCGATCCACCAGATGTTCCGCCAAGGAGGCCATCGCGGTGTCGGCACGCTGCGGATCCGCCGCACCGGACAGCACTGACCAGCTCTGCGAAATGGAATCGATCCGACATTCATCGCTCTGTGTAGAACCCAGTGGCGTGCCATCGTCAAACCACGCACGGCGGTACCACTGGCCATCCCATGCATGGGCCTGCAGGGCATCGTGCAGGCGCTGTGCCTGCGTGCTGCAGTAGTCCGCGAAGGCTTGATCACCGCGGGCATGGGCGAGGCCGACGAAGCGCTGCAGCGTGTCGAACAGGAAGAAGCCCAGCCACACGCTTTCGCCGCGCCCTGCATCGCCTACGCGGTTCATGCCATCGTTCCAGTCGCCCGTTCCCATCAGCGGCAGTCCGCGTTCGCCAACGAGCTCGCAACCGCGGCGCAGGGCGAGCACACAGTGCTGGTAGAACGGCTGCCGAAGCGGCGAAATCAGCGGCGTATCGTAATAAGACTCTTCGTCTGCATTGACCGGACGCCCTTCGATGAAGCCGACGACCTCATCAAGCACACTCTGATCGCCGGTGACCTGCACGTAGCGGCAGGCGGCAAACGGCAGCCAGAGGTAGTCGTCCGAGCAGCGCGTGCGCACACCGCGGTTCTGCGGTGGATGCCACCAGTGCAGCACGTCGCCCTGCGGGAACTGCTGGGCAGCGCACAGCAGCAGATGGGCGCGGCTCAATGCAGGATCGGCATGCACGGTGGCCATGGTGTCCTGCAGCTGGTCTCGGAAGCCGAATGCACCACCGGACTGGTAGTAGCCGCTGCGTGCGACATAGCGGCAGCCCAGCGTCTGGTACATCAGCCAGCCATTCACCAGCACGTCCACGCTGGGGTCGGGCGTTTCAACCTGCACCGCACCCAGCAATCCCTCCCAGTGGGTGTGCAGCGCGTCCAGTGCATCGTGGGCGCTGCGGCTGCCCTGCACCGCGCGTGCAAGCTGCAGCGCTTCCTCGCGGTCCTTGCCCATGCCCAGGCGGAAGATGATTTCCTGTTCCTGGCCATCGTCCAGCACCACCGGTGCCTGCAGCGCCGCGCACGGATCCAGTCCAACGCCAAGGCGATCGGACAGGCGCTCGCGCCGCAACGCGGCAGGGTAGGCCACGCTGCCATTGCGGCCGAGGAACTCGGTGCGGCTGGCCGTGTGGCTGCCGTCGCGGGCATCGGTGTCGAAGAACGCGACCCGACCGCTGAAGTCGGTGTTGTAGGGATTGCGTGCAGTCAGTGCGCCGGTCTCGGCGTCCTGCTCGCACACGATGTGCATCTGTGATTTCCCGCGGAGGTCTGCCAGCACCCACTCCACGTACCCCGTTGCGGACAGGCGGCGTGCACGACCGGACACGTTGCGCAGCTTCAGCACCGAATACTTGACCGCGTCGTTCACGGCGACATAGATCCACAGGGCCGAGGCGATGCCGTCTTCGGTGTGCTCGTACACGCTGTAGCCGAACCCGTGGCGCACACGGTAGTCACCGCGACCACGGCAGGGCAGCGGCATGGGCGACCAGACATGTCCCGTTTCTTCGTCGCGCAGGTAGAACGCCTCACCGCCGCTGTCCGACACCGGATCGTTGTGCCATGGCGTCAGGCGGAACTCGTGCGCGTTCTCGTACCAGGTGTACCCCGGCGCGCTTTCGCTGACCACGGTGCCCAGCTTCTCGTTGGCCAGGACATTGGACCAGGGGGCCGGCGTCGGCGCTCCTTCGCGAAGGGTGATGATGTATTCGCGGCCGTCGGCCGAGAAGGCACCGATGCCGTTGTCCTGCAGCCGCCCCTCAGCGACGTCGCGGAAGGGGCTCGGCGCCGTGCCGATGACCGTCTCAGGGTAAGACGCGGTGTTGCCCGGATCCACCCATCCGGTCACCTCGTCGGCCGTCTTTGTCGGCGCGTCGATGACGAGATCAGGCGGCAGTCGGTCAGCGGGCTCGTGACGGCCGACCTGGGTGGCCAGCGTGCCACGCTGGTCACTGATGATGACCCGCGCCACCGATTGCAGCAGCACGCGATCCTCCGCCGACATCTGGTGACCCGGCCGCACGAAGATGCCGCCGGGACGATCCAGCACATTGGCTTCTGGATCCGCCGAAATCATGCCCAGGATCTGGTCCTGCAGCAGCTGGCGATAGCCCGGCTGGCTCTCGTTCCAGATCACCAGATCCGCACGCAGTCCTTTCAGGCGCCAATACGCATGCGCCTGCACCATCTGCCGCACCAGTTCGATGTTGTCGGCGTCCGCGATCTGCAGCAGGGCGATCGGCAGGTCGCCGGATATCCCGTGCCCCCACAGCCCCGACTGACCACGCTGGTTCTGTAGCAGGACGGCGGGGTCGGCACGCAGCAACGGGTTGGCATGCACGATCAGCCCCGCCAGCCGCTCGTACAACTGGGCATCCGTCTGCGAGGCATTGATCTGGCGGCGGACCACTTGGCTGTGGGTCCAGGCGAGATCGAAGACGCGGTCAGCCAAGCGCCGATCCCGGTACTTGTCGACCAGCGCCATGCACGCATCACGATCGGAGCCAACGCCCTGCACCATGTCGACCATCACCGTCTGCCCAGGGGCCAGCTCGATCCGGCAGCGGATCGCCACGATGGGATCCAGCACCGAGCCTTCGCTGTCCGACAGCGCGTCAACGGCCAGCAGCGCGTGCGGAGCACGCGGCGTGTTGCCCCGTCCCAGGAAGCGCGCACGGTCGGTCTCGTACGAGATCGCGCCGATGTCGGCATCGTGCACTGCCACGAGGTGGAACATCCACGGTGGGACTTCATCATGCGAGCGCGGCCGCCGCGTGCACAGCAGCGCCTGCTTGTCGCGCACGATCTCGGTCTGCACGAACAGATTGCTGAAGGCAGGATGCTGCTCATCCGCCGCCGCCGGTGCCAGCACGACTTCGGCATAGGTGGTGATCTCGATGGTGCGGGTGTTCCGGCTGCGGTTGCTCAGGCGCAGTCGGCGCAGCTCGATGTCGTCCTCTGCCGAAATGGCGATCTCGAGATGGCTTTCGTAGCGCTGCCGGCGTCCACGGAACTCCACCTTCGCATCGGAGAAGATGGCTTCGTACTGGTCTACCGGCGCGCAGGTGGGTTGCAGCGAGGTCGACCAGAAATCACCGCTCTGTACATCGCGCAGATAGCAGAAGGTGCCCCAATGATCGCGGGTGCCATCTTCGCGCCAGCGGGTGATGGACAGGTCGCGCTGCCGGCTGTAGCCGCCACCGGCACTGGTTACCAGGCTGTGGAAACGGCCATTGGACAGCAATTGCACGGCCGGCCTGGACGTGCCGGGGTTGTGGAAGATGCGAAGGTGCGTTTCGGTTTCCGCGTTCATGGCTGGCTCGCCGACACCCTCCGCCTGGTGCGGGTGGAAGATGCCGCTGCGTGGTACGCGCTCCTGCAGCAGCAGCAGCGAGGCCTGGAACTCCGCGTCGGCAACGAAGCGCTGCTGCATGGGTTGCTGTCTCAGCAGATACACCAGCGACAGCAGCCCCATGCCCTGGTGGTGTGCCATGAACGCGCGGATCACGGCATGGTCCTGCCCGTGCGGTACGCGTGCCGGGGTGTAATCAATGGCCTCGTAGAAACCGAAATCGCTGCTGAAGCCCAGCGCGGCCATCTGCTGCAGGTTGAGGCAGGCAGCCTCCGGGGCGACCATCAGGGCCATCATGCTTGCGTACGGGGCGATCACCAGGTCCTTGCCGAGCCCACGCTTCAGTCCCAGGCCGGGTACGCCGAAGGCACGGTACTGGTAGTTCATCCGTGTATCGACGGTGTTGTAGCCGGACTCGGAAATACCCCAGGGCACGTTGTGCTGTGCGCCGTAGGCGATCTGCGCCTGGACGGCATGCAGTGCCGTCTGGTCCAGCAGCGTATCCGGATAGCTCGGCATCACCAGTTGCGGCATCAGGTACTCGAACATCGAGCCGCTCCACGACAGCAGCGTGGCGTTGCCATTGACCTCGGTCAGCAGGCGGCCGAGCGCGAACCAGTTTTCCTGGGGGACCTGCCCCTGCGAGATGGCCACGAAACTGCACAGGCGTGCTTCAGAGGCGAGCAGGTCGTAGCAGCCACTGTCCAGGCGGCGTTCGTCGACGTTGTAGCCGATCGACAGCAGATGCCGTGACCGGTCGTACAGGAAGGCCTGTTCCATCAGGGAGAACTGACCCGCGACATGCGCCAGTCGTTCCATCTCGCGGATGGTCTCGCGCGCACGTGTGGCGGCGGCCGGGTCGAGCACCTGCGCGGCAAGGTCGCGCAGGCTGGGCAGTGCCGCGTCTGCGGGCATCGCCGTGCCGACAAAGTACTGGAGTTCGGCCAACGCGTCGGTGCAGGCGTTGGCCAGCGCCGTGGGCCAATGCGGAACCGGGACGTCGGCGGGAGCCGCAGCAGGCCACGCCTCCGCAATCGCCTCGGCGTGCCGCGCCAACGACGCCAGGCTGTCGGCTGCCGTGCCCAGTGTGCCGGGAGGCTGCTGCTGGACCTGCGTGAGCAGCGCACGGAACGTGCCGACCGCAGTGGACAGGGCGGCATTGTCCGCGTGGCCGGAAAGCCGGTCTTCCTCCAGCACGCCGAGCGTATCGGCCAGCCCCGCGAAGGTCGCAGGCGCGAGCACCGGCGCATCCGCCAGCGCCAGCAGGCCCTGGCGCAGGGTCAGCAGGTGGCCGGCAAGGTTGCCGCTGTCGACGGTGGAGATGTACGCGGGAGGAAGCGGCTGCAGGGTGTCGGTGGTGTACCAGTTGTAGAAATGCCCGCGATGGCGTGGCAACGCGTCCAGCGTGGAGAACACCCGCTGGGTCCGCTCCAGCACCGTCCTGGCCTGCACATAGCCGAAGTCGTGCGCCGACAGGTTGGCCAGCAACGAGAGGCCGATGTTGGTCGGTGACGTACGTCGGGCCACCACGTGGGTGGGGTGCTCACGCACATTGTCAGGTGGTAGCCAGTTGTCTTCTGCACGGACGTAGGTTTCGAAGAATGCCCACGTACGCCGTGCGAGCCTGCCCAGGAACGCGACCTGCAGCGTGGACAGGTTCGCGTCGCGGTGCAACGCCGGTCGACCGAGACGCGCCATGATCAGCGGCGCACCGGCCCACAGGATAAGGAAGGGCAGGGCGACCCACAGCGCGGCAGGCTGCCGTGCGGCGATGACCGCGGCCAGGCCCAGCGATGCCAAGGCAACCGGTCCCATGCTGCGCAGCTCGGCCTGCATGCCATTGCCCAGGCTTCGCTCCACCTCGCTTGAGGGATTCCACTGCAGCAGATGGCGACGGCTGACCAGGCTTCGCCACAGTGTGCGGCCGATGGCCGTCAGGCTGAAGAGCGCTTCGTAAGGCAGGCAGGCCAGGTTGACCGCCGCGCGCAGCAGTTGCTGCGACGTGGCCTGGCCGAGGCGGACCAGATGGGCCTCCATGGGCATGTCCACGGGCATCAGGAACAGGTCACGCAGTGCAGGAATCAGCACTGGCAGCAGCCACAGGCTGATCAGCCATGCCGTCCATGCCAGCGGCGCCGGTGCGATGAACCAGCCCAGTACCAGCAGGACCGTCATGGCGATCGGCACAAGGCTGCGGCGCAGGTTGTCCAGCAGCTTTCCCCGTGACAACCACGACAGGGGATTGCGTTCGTAGCTGCCGTCCTTGCGCGGTACCCACGGCAGCAACCACGGCAACAGCTGCCAATCACCGCGGATCCAGCGGTGCCGACGCTTGACGTCGGCGGCGTAACGGGTCGGGTAGTCCTCGTACAAGCGCACGTCGCTGATCAACCCTGCCCGTGCGTAGCAGCCTTCCAGCAGATCGTGGCTGAGGATGCGATTGTCCGGGAACCGGTTTGCCAGAGCGAGCTCGAACGCATCGACATCGTAGATGCCCTTGCCGACGAACGAGCCCTCGCCGAAGAGATCCTGGTAGACGTCCGACACGGTGCGCGTGTACGGATCGATGCCGCCCTCGCTGCCGAACATGCGGGCATAGCGCGAGCTGCGCCGCCCGCCCAGGCTGGTGCCCACGCTTGGTTGCAGGATGCCGTAGCCCCGCACCACGCGGCGCCGGGTCGGGTCGAACTGGGCCTGGTTGAGCGGATGCGCCAGGGTGGCGATCAGTTCCCGCGCGGCATCGCGTGGCAGGCGGGTGTCGGTATCCAGCGTGATCACATAGCGCACGTCGGCCAGCACCGCGATCCTGCCGGTGACCTGCAGGAAGTCCTCCGTGGCGCCCTCGCGGAGCAGCCGGTTCAGTGCGGCCAGTTTGCCGCGCTTGCGTTCGTAGCCCATCCAGCGCTGTTCGCTGGCATTCCACTGGCGGGGGCGGTGCAGCAGGAAAAACAGGTCGTCTTCATCGCCATGGGCTTGGGTTGCCACGTAGCGCTGGTTGAGTTGATCTATCTGGTGCGCGGCGCGCTCAAGCAGCGCCGCGTCCGACGGCAGGCTGGCCTGGTCGGCGTCGAGGAAGTCGGTCAACAGTGCGAAATGCAGGTAGCGATCGCGGTTGGCGAGGAAGCGGACTTCCAGTGCTTCGACGAGGCTGTCCACCTCCTGGAGGCTCCCCAGCATGCTCGGCACCACGACGAGCGTGCGCGCCTGCGGCGATATTCCCGTCGAGTAGTCCATGCGGGGCAGCCGCTGTGGAGACGCCAGTACGGTGGCGGCCCAGTTGACCAGCACGATGCCGAGCTCACTGAAGGCGAGCACGGCGAGCGTGGCCACCAAGGCCAGCAACGCGCCGTGCAACGGCAGTGCGGTGGCCAGCAGGCCCCAGGTCAGCAGGCCGACGATGGTGGAGATCGGCAGCAGGTAGACGGCCAGCGGGATCCGCTGCGGTCGCATGCGAAGACGCGTGGACCCCGACCGGGTCTGCGAGAGCCGCGCTTTGAGTTGCGGCATTCCATCGTCAACGAGATAGAAGCCGACATGGGAACGGAAGTCGCCTGGCGTCGTCTGCGCCGCGGCACGGGCCAGTTCCACCGCGCAATCGGCGACGAGGCGCTCGTCGATGCGCCCCCGCCGCGCGATCCGTTCGACAACGTGGCGATAGCTGTCGCGCGTGCTGAAGTCCATCAGCGGGTAGGTGCCTGCGGGATCCTGGCGCAGCCCGCGTTCGACCACGCTCATGCTTTCCACGAAGTCGCGCCAGTCCATCGTGGCCAGAAAGCGAAGGCTGCCGATGCTGTTGCTGATGGACACCTGGTCCGCCGCCTGCTGCTGGCTCTCCAGGTGGACCAGCTCTTCAGTACGATGGCCCTCGGCGGCGGCCCATTGCTCCAGCCAGGTGATGGGCATCGCGAACACGCCGCCGCGGCCCTGCAGCCCCCGTGAAAGCTCGGACACGAACGCGCCAGAGAGCGGCGGACGCGAGCGCGCCAGATCGGCAATCACCAGCACCACGTCCTTCGGGCTGGTCGCGGCGACCTGATTCAGCCGTGCGGCCCAGGAATTGGCCAGCCTGCGGTCGGCACCGTCGTGCACCACGCGCACGGCCATCCGGCGCAGGTTGTCGATCAGGGCCAGGCGCAGCATGATCGGGATCGCCCACAGCTCGCCCAGCTTCAACGGCGCGATCGTCTGGTACGCCGCGATGAAGCGGCTGAGCGTTTCACCATCGATACGCCCATCACCGTGCGCGATGGCTTCCAGGGACAGCGCGTACACGCGCGGCAACCCGGCCGACGGGCCTTGGGTGAGCGAAGGCAGCTGGCGGCTGTAGCCGGTGGGAAGGTGTCGGCGCGCCGTGTGGATCTGCTCTTCAACCAGATAGTAGTTGTCCAGCAACCACTCGCCCGCAGGCGTGATGCGCATCTCCTCCTGCACCATGGCAGTGAGCAGGTTGAAGGCATCGGACAGCAGGCTTTCGTTCTCTGCAAGTCGGCCCAGCAGGCGTTCCTGGCTGGGGCGCGAGTGCACGGCGTGCGAGCGGGCCAGGGCATGGCCGTGGCGTTCCATCTGCTCAACGTTGAACAACGACGCGCGGAGGGGCTCTTCTACTTGAATCGGCGTTCTGACGGTGGCTTGGCGCAAGCGGCGCCAGAGACGTCGGCGCTGGCGTGACCAGCGAGCGAGAACGCGCAGGACCTGAAGCATGGAAGATCCTGATAGCGGCAACGATGACCGCGGAATGTCTTCACTTGTTGCATACGCAGGGGGACAAGGGTGTGACGACTCGGCGCGCCGGGAGTGCCTTTGCGCCGAATCCACGTCGCTGTGTATACTATCCCCCAGTATAGTTCATCAGTCTGGATCCCCGATGCCGCATTCCCTCGAAGAGAAGAAGAAAGTGCTGGCTCGCGTGCGCCGGATCCGCGGCCAGTGCGATGCCCTGGATCGCGCACTGGAGGCCGGCGCCGAGTGTGCGCCCGTGCTGCAGCAGATCGCCGCCATCCGTGGCGCGGTCAACGGGCTGATGTCCGAAGTGATGGAAGCGCATCTGCGCGAAGAGTTCGGTCAGCCGGCAGCGTCCGATGCACAGCGCGCCGAGCGCGTGCGCGACATGAGCGCGCTGATCCGTTCCTATCTGAAATGAACCTGGCCCGCCGCGCGGGCCCTCGTAAACAAGCGCGAAACGCGCACCTGCCTACCCTTGTCCTTGCCTGTCCTCTGGAGAATCCACCATGAAGTCCCGCGCCGCTGTTGCATTTGGCCCCGGCCAGCCGCTGAAGATCGTCGAGATCGACGTCGCCCCGCCGAAGAAGGGCGAGGTGCTGGTCAAGATCACCCATACCGGCGTCTGCCATACCGATGCTTTCACGCTGTCCGGGGATGATCCGGAAGGCCTGTTCCCCGCCGTGCTGGGCCACGAAGGCGCCGGCATCGTGGTGGAGGTCGGCGAGGGCGTGACCAGCGTGCAGCCGGGCGATCACGTGATTCCGCTGTACACCGCCGAGTGCGGCGAGTGCCTGTTCTGCAAAAGCGGCAAGACCAATCTCTGCGTCGCCGTGCGTGCCACCCAGGGCAAGGGCGTGATGCCCGATGGCACCACCCGCTTCAGCTACAACGGTGAACCGATCTACCACTACATGGGCTGCTCGACCTTCAGCGAGTACACCGTGGTGGCCGAGGTATCGCTGGCCAAGATCAACCCGGACGCCAACCCGGAGCAGGTCTGCCTGCTGGGCTGCGGCGTCACCACCGGCATCGGTGCCGTCCACAACACCGCGAAGGTGCAGGAAGGCGACAGCGTGGCGGTGTTCGGCCTGGGCGGCATCGGGCTGGCCGTGATCCAGGGCGCGCGCCAGGCCAAGGCCGGCCGCATCATCGCCATCGACACCAACCCGTCCAAGTTCGAGTTGGCACGCGAGTTCGGTGCCACCGATTGTGTGAACCCGAATGATCATGAAGCGCCGATCCAACAGGTCGTGGTGGAAATGACCGGTTGGGGCGTTGATCACAGCTTCGAGTGCATCGGCAACGTCAACGTGATGCGCGCGGCGCTGGAATGCGCACACCGCGGCTGGGGACAGTCGGTGGTGATCGGCGTCGCCGGTGCCGGCAAGGAAATCTCCACGCGTCCGTTCCAGCTGGTGACGGGACGCAGCTGGAAGGGCAGTGCCTTCGGTGGCGTCAAGGGCCGCAGCCAGCTGCCGGGCATGGTCGAGGATGCGATGAAGGGTGACATCGAGCTGGCACCGTTCGTTACCCACACCATGGATCTTGAGCAGATCAACGACGCCTTCGAGCTGATGCATGAAGGCAAATCGATCCGCTCGGTCGTGCATTTCTGAAGCGCGCGCCGGCCTGGCGCCGGCGCCTCCTGGACAATTGGAGACACCCTGATGGAACGCATTGAACACCGCGCCTGCGCGGGCGGTTGGCAGGACGTATACCAGCATCGATCCGAGGTGCTGGGCTGCGACATGAAGTTCGCGGTGTACCTGCCCCCGCAGGCGGTGACGCGCAAGCTGCCGGTGCTGTATTGGCTGAGCGGACTGACCTGCAACGAGCAGAACTTCATCACCAAGGCCGGCGCGCAGCGCTACGCGGCCGAGCACGGCATCATCCTGGTCGCGCCGGACACCAGTCCACGTGGCGATGACGTGGCCGATGCGGAAAGCTACGACCTTGGCAAGGGCGCGGGTTTCTACCTCAATGCCACCCAGGATCCGTGGGCGGCGCACTACCGGATGCACGACTACATCGTGGAGGAACTGCCGGCGCTGATCGAAGCCCATTTCCCGGCAACCGACCAACGGGGCATCAGCGGCCATTCGATGGGCGGACATGGCGCGCTGGTGCTGGCACTGCGCAACCCGGGCCGCTACCGCAGCGTGTCTGCGTTTTCTCCCATCGTCGCGCCCAGCCAGGTGCCGTGGGGCGAGAAAGCGTTCACTGCCTACCTCGGCGAAGACCGCAGCAGCTGGGCACAGTGGGATGCCAGTGAACTGGTCGCGACCGCCAGCGAGCGGCTGCCGTTGCTGATCGACCAAGGCGACGCAGACGAGTTCCTGGGTGCACAACTGCAACCCCAGCGCCTGCAGGCCGCCTGCGAAGCCGCGGGCCACCCGCTGCAGCTGCGCATGCAGCCCGGCTACGACCACAGCTACTATTTCATCGCCACCTTCATCGGCGAGCACATCGCCCACCACGCCCGCTGAAAAAAAGGGGACGGAGGGGATTAAGTCGTTTCCGGCCTGACGGCCAGAAACGACTTAATCCCCTCCGTCCCCTTTTTTGCATTCTTCAGTCGTCGTCTTCTTCGGCGGCTTCGCGGCCCTGCTGGCGGATCAGGGCTTCTTCGCGGGCATCGTTGATGGCGTGGCGCACGCTGTCCAGGTCGATGGTGGATTCGTCATGGACGAAGATGCCGGTCAGCGGGCTGTCCGGCAGCAGATCGCCGGCCTCGAACAGGGCCCACATCTCTTCGCCATACCAGCTGTCCAGCAGCTCCGGGGCGAAGCGGCCGAGGTAGGCGGTGAGATTGTTCACATCGCGCAGCAGCATCGTCCGGGCTGCATTGTTGCCGCCCGCGCTGACCACCTGCGGAAAGTCGATCACCACCGGTCCATCGGGGCCGACCAGTACGTTGTAGGGCGACAGATCGCCGTGGATCAGGCCGCAGCAGAGCATGCGCACGACCTGGCGGACCAGTACCTGATGGAACTCACGGGCCTGGTCCGGTTCCAGTTCGACTTCGCCCAACCGGGGCGCCGAGAAGCCGTCCGCATCGGTCACCAGCTCCATCACCAGCACGCCATGGAAGTAACCGTGGGGCTCGGGCACACGTACGCCGGCGTCGCGCAACTGGTACAGCGCGTCCACTTCGGTGTTCTTCCACGCGGTTTCCTGCTGCTTGCGGCCGTATTTGCTAGCCTTGCCCACCGCGCGGGATTCGCGGCTGCCACGGACCTTGCGGCCTTCCTGGTACTGCACGCGCTGCTGGAAACTGCGCTGGGCCATGTCTTTGTAGACCTTGGCGCAGCGCACGTCGTCGCCGCTGCGTACCACGTACACAGCCGCTTCCTTGCCACTTTTCAGCGGACGCAGCACTTCATCGATAACGCCGTCGTCGATCAGCGACTGCAAGCCTGGGGGGGTCTTCACGGAACCTCGGTGGGGCGGCCGACGCCAATGGCTGGCCAGAAAGAGGGGGATTTTCGCACCTTCCCGCCGCTGCGGCCACCCGCCGCAAAAAGGGGACGGAGGGGATCAAGGCGCAGGCGGCATGGCCGAAAACGACTTAATCCCCTCCGTCCCCTTTTGTTTCAGCGGACTTCGCGCAGTTCCCAGTGGTGGCCGGCGAGCAGGCCCATGCGCTGGCGGAAGACGTCGCCGTTGATGCTGGTGGTCACCTGCAGGTTGATCCGCAGGTCATCCTGGGTGCCGCTCACGGTGGCGCCCGGATCGGTCACGCCCCACTGCGCGGGGACGGCATCGGGGTCGTTCTGCTTTGCCTTCCATTTGTCGAACAGTGCCGTGGAAGTCAACGCGGCCTGCAGTTCTTCAGCAAATCCCTGCGCGCCCTGCGAATGAAAGGACAGGGCGGTGTCGTTGCCGCGGGCTTTGGCCGGGTCAGGCAGGCTGATGTAGTACGTGGTCATCGGGATCTCCGTTCAATGTGCCAAGCGTTGCAGGGGCGAAGTGCAAACCGTGTGCAGAGTGCTCTGGCCTCATCATTCGAAACGATGCGGACCATCCGCGAAGCCGACGGTCAGCGCCCCTTTGCCGACGTTGACCATGCCGGTCAGGCTCATCACCGTTTCATACACCTCCACGCCATGGTCCCCACAGACCTGGCGCAGCGACGCGTAGCCAGGCAGGGCACGCAGTTCGTCCAGTTCGCCGCCATAGCTCAGGCACACGGTCGGGGTCATCAGCCCGGCACGTACGCGCTGGCCGACCACATCGAACAGCTTGGTCACGGCGTTGTCGAAGCCCTTGATCTTGGCCACCGGGCCGGTTTCGCCCCGATACCCGTGCAGTACCGGCTTGATGTCCAGCGCGCTACCCAGCGCCGCACTGAGCAATCCGACGCTGCGATCGCCCTTGTGCCGGGCCCGCGCGCGCATGTAATACAGGTCGCGGGTGATCATGTAGCCGTGCACGTTGCCGGCCAGTTCTTCCAGCCGCTCGCGGATCTGCTGCACGCTGGCGCCGCTTTCACGCAGGCGCACGGCCTCGATCGCGGTCACCGCCTGGGCGGCAAACAGGTTCTGCGTGTCGATCACCCGCAGGGCGAAGGGCGAGTTGAAGCCCGCCGCCTGCCGGACGGGTTTGTAATCGTTGAGGATGGCGAAGCTGGCCTGCATCGCGTTGTCGTGGATCGGACTGCGCGTCTTGGTGATGGTCATGCAGAACACGTGGTCGTAATCGATGACCAGGCGCTGCAGGAACAGGTCACGGATCTGCTGCACGCTGAAGGGGATGGTCTCCGCTTCGGCGCCATGCTCGGCAACGTGGGCATGCAGGAAACTCAGGGTAGCCTGCTCGTCACGGTGGTCGGCCAGGATGGCTTCACCGATCCGCACGGTGATGGGCAGCAGGACGATCCTGTGCTGGGTGATGAAATCCTGCGGCAGGTCGCAGGCCGAGTCGACGACGATTCCTATACGCATTCGCAGGCCCCCTCCAGGCGCGTTTGCTGGCTTGAAAGCGTGAACGCTATCGCAAAATGGAGGGCCGCGCGCGTGCCGGACGTTCAGCGATTCCGGTGCACGGCGGTGGGCAGGTCCAGCACGGCCTGCCAGTCCGGCTGCATCAGCAGGCCCGGATCGTCCAGCACGGCTGCCATCAACCGATGCGCATCGTTGCCCCAGAACAGTTCGCCATCGACCGACAGCGTCGGCACGCCGAACACCCCGGCCGCGATCGCGGCATCGGTATTCCGGCGCAAGGCCTCCTTCACCTCTACCGCGGCGATGGCGCTGGCGACATCCTCCACGTCCAGCACCTCCGCCAGCTGGGCAAGCGCAGCCGCCTCATCGGCAGCGCGGCCCTGTGCCCAGATCCAGTCGAACAGCGCATCAACGGCTGCCGTGGTGCAGCCGGCAGCGATGCACAGGCGCAGGGCGGGCAGCGGATTGAACGGATGGGCCGGTGGAAAGCGCAGGGCCACCCCTTCCTGTTGCGCCGTCCACAGCAGTTGCCGATAGGCGAAGCGCCGCTTTGCCGGGATCTCGGCCGGCCCCAGGTTGCCCAGGTGATGCAGCACGGCCCCCAGGGCGATAGGGACCGGCTGGATGCGCGGGAACTGCGGCAGGGTCTTCAGCTTCTGCCAGTGCAGATAGGCGTACGGGGAGACGAAATCGAAGTACCAGCGCAGCGCCATTGCATCGTCTCCGTCGGGGTCAGGGCTGTGCGGTGCGCTGCAGGTAGCGGTCGCGCAGCTCGGTCTGGCGCGAACGCATGGGCATCGCTCGCCCGCCCAGCCACACCTGTTCGGCATAGTGGGCCACATCCAGCGGATCGCCTTCCCACAACACCAGGTCCGCCAGCTTGCCCACTTCGATGCTGCCGATGCGATCGCCGACACCGAGTGCCTGGGCCGGTACGCGGGTCAGACCGGCCAGCCCGTCCGCCCACGGCAGGCCATGCGCTACGGCGTTGCCGGCCAACTGGCGGATCTTGCGCGCGTTGTGCGAGGCATCGCCACTCTGCGCGAAGCTGACCTCCACGCCGGCCTTGCGCAGGCGGGCGGCATTTTCAAGCGTGGCGCCGATCTGGTCGAAGGTCGTGGGCAGGTTGCCCAGGCCGTCGACGAACACGGGCACGCGTGCCTGCGCGAGTTCTGCGGCCAGTTGCCAGGCTTCGGCGCCTCCCACGATCGCGATCTTGACCTTCTCGCGTGCGGACCAGCGCAGCAACTGGCGGATGTCCGATGCGCGGTCCACCTCGATGATGATGCGGCCCTTGCCCGCC
Source organism: Stenotrophomonas sp. CFBP 13725 (assembly GCF_014841935.1). NCBI lineage: Bacteria > Pseudomonadati > Pseudomonadota > Gammaproteobacteria > Lysobacterales > Lysobacteraceae > Stenotrophomonas > Stenotrophomonas sp. CFBP 13725. The sequence goes on from NZ_JACYUV010000004.1 coordinate 378,599, forward strand.
AGGTAATCGGCCAGCGTGCGGCGTCCCGCGGCGGTGAGCAGGGCATGCGGTGAATCGGTGCCGACCCGGCCACGCGCTTCGTCGATCATCTGCTGCAGCAGCATCCACTGCGCGGCGCGCGACTTGCCGGTCAGCTCCGCGGCAGCCGACCCCAGGCGCAGGTACAGCGCACGGGGGCCGATCGGATCGGCGCTGCCGTCCAGTCGCACCACGCCGCCCTGGCCGGCCACGAAGCCGCCACCGGTATGGGCACCCAGTGCAGTGAAACCGATGCCCTCCACGCGGGCGACCGGCACCAGGATCGAGGCGGGGTTGTAGGCCAGGGTGACGTCGAACTCAGGCCGCAGCGGCTGCGAATCGAGAGTCAGCGTGCTGTCCACGGTGCTCTCCTCGCCCGACACCTCTTCGATGCCGATCTCGGTGATGCCACCGAACAGGGCCGGCGTCAGGGGGCGGCCGTTGGCTTCCACCACCGGTACCCCGGCCGGTGCGGCCAGGCCCGTACCAATGGACTGGATCAGCCCGGCACGGACCAGCACATCGGCGTTGTCCAAGCTGCCGCGCGCACCCACCGTATGCACGGTTGCATTGCGGATCAGCAGATCCTGCGCTGTGACCGTCATCGGCAGCACGGAGGCCGCGGCGAGGAACGCCATCGCCGGGGCAAGCCACGCCCGCTGGCGCTTGATCTCCATGGTCGAACGACTACCCATCACCGCACCTCCTGGCCAAGACGGAAATCAGACACCGGCTTGCTGCCCGGATCGGCGCGGTCGAAGTAGCGGTGGCCGTCGATGAACACCTCGTCGGCCAATGCATACGAACTGAAAGGATTGCCGTTCCACACCACCACGTCGGCGTTCTTGCCGGCCTCCAGCGTGCCGGTGTGCTGCTCGATACCCAGCGCCTTGGCCGCGTTGTAGGTCATCCAGGTGATGGCCCGTTCCGGCGCGATGACCGGCATGTTGGCCCGGCGGGCCGACGCGATCACCTTCGCCGCTTCCTGGTTCAGGCGCTGGATGCCTTCGGGCGAATCCGAGTGCACGATGGCGCAGCTGTTGGCGGGCCGATCCACCAGCGCGATGTTCTCCTGGATACCGTCGAAGGCCTCCATCTTGAAGCCCCACCAGTCCGCCCACAGCGCGCCGCAGACGCCCTCTGCGGCGAGCCGGTCTGCCAGCTTGTAGGCTTCCACGCCATGGTGGAAGGCAGCGATCTTGAAGCCGAACTCGTCGGCCAGATCCAGCATCGTCGCCATTTCATCGGCGCGGTAGCAGTGGATGTGCACGCGGATGTCGCCCTGGATGGCGCCCGCCAGCGTATCCAGCTTGAGGTCGCGCTTGCCGCCGCTGTCGCCGCTGCTGTCTTCCTTGTCACCACCGAACCAGCGCTTGGGCTTGGCCGGCTTGCTGGTGTTCTTGGCGATGTACTCGCTGGCATCGATGAACGCGGCGCGGTATCCCGCCACATTGCCCATGCGCGTACCGGGCGCGGTGCCCTTGCCGCCGTAGACGCGCTTGGGGTTTTCGCCGCAGGCCATCTTCAGTCCCCAGGGGGCGCCGGGGAATTTCATGGCCTGGTAGGTCGTGGTCGGTACGTTCTTCAGCACCACGCCACGCCCGCCCACCAGATTGGCCGAACCGGGCAGGACCTGCATGCTGGTCACGCCGCCGGCGAGTGCCTCGGCGAAACCGGGGTCCTGCGGCCACACGGAATGTTCGGCCCACACATTGGCGGTGACGGGGGCGGTCATCTCGTTGCCATCGCTGTGCGCGCTGACGCCGGGGCTGGGGTAGACGCCCAGGTGCGAATGCACGTCGATCAGGCCCGGCGTCACCCAGCGGCCGCGCGCGTCGATGCGGCGGACGTCGGTGCCGGCCTGCAGGCCGCGGCCGACCTCCGCCACTTTTCCATCACGCAGCAGCACGTCCGCATCGTCCAGGCGCTGCCCGGTACCGGTAAGGACGGTGGCGTTGTGGATCAGCACGGCTTCGCTGCTGCGCGGCTGGTACGTGCTCGGATACGGATCCTGGATGAAGCGCGAAGCGCCGGTGGCCGGCGCAGCGGCCAGCGACAGCAGCGCCAGGCCGATGCCGGCGCGCAGCAGGTTGTGCATGATGTCCCCGTAAGCATGGTGGTGCAGGTCGCTGACGCTAGCGGAGTGGACCGCCGCTTGCCAAGTGACCTTCGGCCTGGCGCCGCCAGCGCGGTGCTGCGGGCAGGGTCACGCACAGCCCGTTGTGTCTCGTAGAATCGCCCCATGAAGAGCACGCAGTTCCCCCTCCAACCGGTGGAGCAGGACATGGACATGGCAGCACAGGTCGTGACGTTCTGGACCGAAGCCGGTCCGGCGAAGTGGTTCGCGCGCGATGATGCGTTCGATGCCCACTTCCGTAGTCTTTTCCTTGAGGAGCATCATGCTGCCGCATCACGGGCGCGCGAGTACTGGCTGTCCACGGCGGAGGGCGCGCTGGCGCTGATGCTCCTGCTGGACCAGTTCCCGCGCAACTGCTTCCGCGGCACCGCCCACTCGTATGCCACCGATGGACTGGCAAGGCATTACGCCATGCGGGCCGTGGAGGAAGGACTGGACCTGCAGCTGGTGCCGAAACTGCGCGCTTTCATCTATTTGCCGTTCGAGCACTCCGAAGACCCGCAGGACCAGGAACGGTCGGTGTCGATGTTCGACGTGCTGGGTGACAAGGAGTACCTGCAGTTCGCCGAACTGCATCGTGAGCTGATCCAGCGCTTCGGGCGCTTCCCGCACCGCAATGCGGTGCTGGGCCGGATGCCGACGCTGGACGAGCTGGACTATCTGGCAGAGGGCGGTTTCAGCGGGTAGGAGGGGCGCGTCGACCGCGATGCCGTGGCCCGGTTCGCCGAGCATGGCTCGGCGCTACCTTGAAAAGGCGGGCACAACGACCCGCCAGCCGGGGAGGGCTCAGTACTTCGGCACGCCGTTGTCCACGTCGTCGGACCACGCATCGATGCCGCCGGTCACGTTGTGCACCTTGCTGAAACCCAATGCGCGGAACTGTTCGGCGGCCTGCGCGCTGCGTCCACCGTGGTGGCACAGGAAGGCCAGCGCGGTGTCCTTCGGCAACGCTTCCAGCTCGGCACGACCGTTGCCATCGAACACCTTGAACGGCACGCCGACGGCAGCGATCGCACGCTCTTCGGCCGGGCGCACGTCGACCAGCACGACCGTACCGGCACGCACCAGGTCATCGGCATCGCGCACCGACAGCTCGGTGATCGCCTTCGGGGCGTTCGGGTTGTCGATCGCAAGGCCCTTGCCGCGGATGTCGTCCACCCAGTCGATGGTGACGCCGTCGGCGCGGCGCGCGCTGGCCAGGTCGAACTGCACGCGCAGGCCGTTGGATTCGGCAGCGATGGCATTGGCATCGAACGGGGCCAGCTGGAAGTTCGGCTGGAAGCGGGCATCGATGCCCAGCTGCAGCGACGCGCCGGGCGAATCGGCCAGTGCGCCCTTCAACATCTCCACGGCAGCCGGGGTGACGGTGATCGACGGCGGGGTGCGATCCGGCGCGGCCAGGCCGAGCACGCTGCTCAACTCGCCGCTGGAGGCCATCTGCAGGATGATGTCGCTGCCGCCGACCAGTTCGCCATCGATGTACAGCTGCGGGATGGTCGGCCAGTCGCCGTACTGCTTGATGCCTTCGCGGATGTCCTGGTCGGCGAGCACGTTGACGTGGCCGAACTCCACGCCCAGATCCTGCAGCGCGCCCACGGCCTTGGCCGAGAAGCCACACTGCGGCATGGCCGGCTGTCCCTTCATGAACAGCACGACGCGGTCGTTGGCGAGAATGGTGTCGATGCGCGAGCGCAGGGCGGGATCGAGGGACATGGCGGTTGAAATCCGGTGATATCGAACCGCTGATTCTACCCCCCGTGGCATCATGGGGCATGACCGCTGTGGAAACGCTGCATTGCCCCCCGCGCTGGCCATGGCATGCCCTGGCCGCGTTCGCCGTGTCCCAGGTGCTGGCGCTGGGGGTGTGGCTGTGGGCTGGCTGGGCCTGGGGCCTATGCCTGCTGCTGGCCAGCCATGCGCTGTTCCTGCTGCCGGTATTCCTGCCGAACAGCCGCTTCTACGCCCCGGTCGTCAGCCGGCTGCCGGCTGCGGTCGACGCGGTCTGGCTGACCATCGACGATGGACCGGGACCGGATACGCGCCGCGTGCTGGACCTGCTGGACCGGCACCAGGCACGGGCGACCTTCTTCCTGGTCGGTGAGCGCGCACTGGCCCAGCCGGAGCTGGTACGCGAGATCGTGGCGCGCGGGCACGACCTGGGCAACCACAGCCACACGCACCCGGAGCGGCGCTTCTGGCGTCTGGGCGCGACGGCCATGGCAGCCGAGCTGGGACGGTGCCAGTACGCCCTGCAGGCGCTGACCGGGCAGCCGCCGCGCTGGTACCGCTCGGTGGTCGGCATGACCAATCCGTTCGTCGCCCCGTTGCTGCGGCAGCATGGCCTGACCCGCGTCGGCTGGAGCGCGCGCGGTTTCGACGGCGTGTCCTGCACGCCGGCGCAGGTGCTGGCGCGGCTGGCGCCTGATCTGCGGGCAGGGGCGATCGTGCTGCTGCACGAGGGCAGTGCGCATGGGCACAACCTGACGATCATCGAAGGCGTGCTGCAGGCGCTGGACGCGCGTGGACTGAAGGCCCGTCTGCCTGCGGAATGATGGGCCCGCCCGCCACAGCGCCTTCCGGCCGTCAGCCGGCGGGGCGCTGGGCCACCAGCAGCCAGCTGTTGAACGGTGTTCGCCCATGCAGGGAGCGCGGACGCTCGACCTCAAGACCCGCCTCGACCAGTACCTCGGTCAACACCTCCGGTCGGGGGTAGTGGCGCGGCCGGGTGCGCATCCAGCCTGACAGCCATCCAATCCGGTCGGTGAGCCGGGTGGTGCGGTCACGGCCATCGCCTGTGTCCAACGGCGTGCGCAGCAGCAGGCGTCCGCCTGCGGCCACCCGCGCGGCGGCCGCACGCAGCAGGAGGGTCTGCGACGGCGCGTCCAGGTAGTGCAGCACATCCAGCACGGCGACGTGCCCGCAGTGCGCTGGCAGGGGGCGTCGCAGGTCCAGCGGATCGACACGGGCGTCGACCAGTCCGGCACGCTGCAGCGCCTGGTGGGCGTGGTGGATCTTGCCCGCATCGACATCCAGCCCGACATAGCCCTGCGCATGACCCTGCAGGCGCATCACGTGGCCCAGCAGGCCCAGACCGCAGCCCAGGTCGAGTACGGGCAACGCATCGGTCGGCAAGGCCTGCAGTACGCCGTGATACAGCGGGTCGCTGCGCAGCTTGGCCTGCACGTAGTAATAGCGGCTGCGGTTGCCCCAGCGGCTGTCGGGCAAAAAGGCGGTGGCGATCATGCGTGCCTGCGACGGCGGCAACGGCGAGGGCAGGTGCGCTGCGGAGGACGGCGCGCCGGTCACCCGATCAGGCGTCGCGGGCGAGCAGGCGCTCGGCCAGCGGCAGGGCGCGCTGCGCCCACAGCGCATACAGCTCGGCGGAAGGATGCAGCCCATCGTCGACCAGCATGGCCGGTTCGGCCCCGTGCTGGCGGGACAGGTCGGTGATATCCACGAAAACCACGCCGTGCGCGTTGCAGATCTCCTCGGCCGCACGATTGTAGTCATCCAGCGCCCGTGCGATCGCCGCGCGGTCGCGGCCCTCGGCAAACGGGGTGACGCCCCAGTCCGGGATCGACAGCACCAGCACCCGCCCGGCGTTGCCGCCGGCGAAGGCAAGCGCGCGCTGCAGCAGCGCGGTGAACTCCACCGCGTACGCATCCACGGCGCGCGCGCGGTACTGGTTGTTGACGCCGATCAGCAGGCTGACGAAGTCGAAGGGACCACGGGGCGCAGCGTCATCGATGCCGGCATCCAGTTCGTCGGTCGTCCAGCCGGTGGTGGCGATGGTATGCGGATCGGTCAGCGCAATCCCGCGGGCACGCAGCAGCGCCGCCAGTTGCTGCGGCCACCGACCGGCCACCGGTATGCCTTCACCGATGGTGTAGGAATCACCCAAGGCCAGCCAGCGCATCGTCATGACGGTCAGGCGACCGCCGAACGACGCGGCTTCAGCGGCACGACCTTGCGGTTGGCCTCTGCACGGCGCGCCAGGGCGCGATCAATTCGCGCGAATACATCGCGCATCACGGCCGCTTCCGGCAGCAGGGTGACCCGGAAATGATGGCGGTACGGCACGTTGAAGCTGGAGCCTGGTACCACCAGCACCCCTTCATTGTTCATCAGGTCGAGCGCGAATTCATGGTCATCCACACCCTTCGCAGCATCACCGACGATGGCGGGGAAGGCATACAGCGCGCCGGCGGGAGCGACCAGCGAAAGATGCTCGCTGGCGGCACAGGCGTCGATCACCGCGCGACGGGTTTCGTACAGGCGGCCGCCCGGCGTGCACAGCGGGCTGATCGTATCGGGCCCGTTCACGGCCGCGTCGATCGCATACTGGCCCGGCACGTTCGCGCACAGGCGCAACGCGCTCAGCAGGTCCATCGCCGCACGGAAGTCGCCCAGCCGTTCCGCCTCGCCGGACAGCATCGCCCAGCCCACCCGCCAGCCGCAGGCGCGATGCACCTTGCTCAGGCCGCTGAAGGTGAGGCAGGGCAGGTCGCCGGCGAGCGGGGCCACCGGCTGGAAGACCGCGTCGTCGTACAGGATCTGGTCGTAGATTTCATCGACCATCAGCAGCAGGTTGTGCTTGCGCGCGATGGCGACGATGCGCTCCAGCAGCTCACGCGGATAGCTCGCGCCGCTGGGGTTGTTCGGGTTGATCAGCACGATGGCGCGGGTGCGCGAAGACACCAGGGCTTCGATCTCGTCCGGATCGGGCTGGAAGCCGTTTTCCGGCGCGCAGCGGTAATACACCGGGCGACCGTCGTTGAGGATGGTGGCGGCCGACCACAGCGGATAGTCCGGCGAGGGCACCAGCACTTCATCGCCCGGGTTGAGCAGGGCGCGCAGGGACAGGTCGATCAGTTCGCTGACGCCGTTGCCGACGAATACGCGGTCCGGGTGGGCATCGGGTGCACCACGGCGGGCGTAGGCCGCGGCGATCGCCTCACGGGCCACAGGCAGCCCCTGCTGGTGGGTATACGGGTCGGTGCGGCCCATGTCATCGGCAATCGCGCGCTGCAGGTGCTGCGGTGCACGGAAACCGAAATTGCCCGGGTTGCCGATGTTCAACTTGATCAGCGTGCGGCCCTGCGCTTCCAGTTCCCGCGCTCGTCGCGCCAGCTCTCCTCGGATCTCGTAGCGCACTTCGGAAAGGCGTTCACGGATGGCCAGGGGCTTGGGCGTGGGGGTGGACATGGCAGACGGGCCGTCAATGGGCATGGAAAGCCCATACTAGCTGAATTGCTGCAGCGCATGGCAAGGGGGCGTGGGGCCTGACGCCGCGCCCGCATGCCCCGCTGCCGGTAGAATGCGCAGGATGACCGAGACCCCTGACTACAACGCCCTGCAGACCATTGGCTGGCCCTGGCCGGGAGCACCCACGGCGGACGACCAGGCCGACTGGTACACCGCGATGGAGGCGCATCCGCAGGCGCGGCCGGCGCGTGTGATCGAGCAGCACCGGACGCACTATGTGGTGGCAGACGGTCCCGATGCGTCAATCAAGGCCGAATCGCTTCCCGAATGGCAGCGCCCGCGCTTCCCCAGCCATGAGCGGCCTGCCGTTGGGGACTGGGTCCTGCTGGAGGGGGTGCGCATCGTCGCGCTGCTGCCGCGTCGCACCGCGATCAAGCGCGGCGCGGCAGGCGAGCATTATCACCAGCAGGTCATCGCCGCCAACGTCGATACGGTGTTCATCGTCTGCGGACTGGATTCGGATTTCAATCCACGCCGTATCGAACGGTATCTGCTGCTGGTCGGTGGCGGCGGGGCCGTGCCGGTGGTGGTGCTGACGAAGGCCGACCAGACCGAGTACAGCGAAGATGCGCTGGCGGTACTGGATGAACTTAAAGCGCAGGGCATCGCCCTGCGTGCGGTGAACGGACTGGATGCGGACAGTGTCGCCACGCTGCATCCGTGGTTGGGCGCGGGCCACACGGTGGTGCTGGTCGGGTCCTCCGGGGCCGGCAAGTCGACGTTGACCAACACGCTTCTGGGCGAGCAGCGGATGAAGACGAACAGCGTGCGTTCCAATGACTCGCGCGGCCGCCATACCACCACGCACCGCGCGTTGATGCCGCTGCCGATGGGCGCCTGCCTGATCGATACGCCTGGCATGCGCGAGCTCAAGCCGACCGGCGAAGAGACGCTGGCCGAAGGGGGCTTTGCCGATATCGAGGCCCTGGCCGAGCAGTGCCGGTTCCGCAACTGCCTGCACCAGCAGGAGCCCGGGTGCGCGGTACGCGCGGCGATCGAGGACGGCACGATCGAAGAAACCCGCGTGTTGAACTACTTCAAGCTGAAGGACGAAGTGGCTGCCGCCGCCGCCAAGCTGGCGGTACGCCAAGCGGAGACGGCGCAGGAACGACGTACGGCCGCACGCCGCGGCGCCGGCAAACCACGCCGGCGCTGACGCCCGTTGGGATGGTGACGGCCGCTGGCCGTCAGCCCCTCCTGTTGATGGCCAGCGGCCATCACTGCCGTATAGTCTGCTCATGGACCAGAGCACGACGCTGGATCGCGAAGTGGCCCACCACGCTGCGCTTGATGCGCGGCTGGTCGAGGCCGTCGGTGGCATCCGGCTGCTGAGCCTCACCAGCTGGCCCGCCGCCCTGCAATCCCCGTTCCTGGCGAGCATGGCCAGTGGCCAGCCGCGGTTGCCGCACGTGGAGTATCCCACGCTGGATTTCAGCGATGCGCGACGTACGCTGGCCGCGCTGACCGCCGAGTGCGATGCCGATCATCCGCTGGGTCGCTATGTCGCCGAGTCGGCGCAGAGCTGGGATGTTGCCGCGCAGCTGCTGGAAGGGTTGGGCACGGCCGCGGTCGATGCCTGCTCGGTGCAGCTGTTCGGATCGCCCGAGCAGCCGCTGCCGGGAAACGGACCGAGCACCCGCGACGCGGCCCGACATTTCATCCAGATCGCCACTGAACTGGATCACGAACTGCTGGCGCCGGAAGAGCAGGTGCCGGTCTCGGCGACGGCGCTGCAGTTGCAGCTGCAGGGCGATCTGGATGCCTTCTTCGAGTCGCGCATCATCCAGGTGCAACTGGATCCGCAGCTGGTTTCCAAGGCCGCTGCCGGTGCTACCCGCCTCCGCCTGCGTACCAGTGCGCGCTTCAGTGCCTACGACCGTGCGCAGTTGTTCCACCATGAAGCGCTGGTGCATTCACTGACCGCGCTCAACGGGCGTGAGCAATCTGTGCTGCCCAGCCTGGCGTTGTCCTCGCCGCGCGTCACCGCCACCCAGGAAGGCCTGGCGACCTTTGCCGAGCAGATCACCGGCAGCATCGACATCCAGCGCCTGAAGCGCATCAGCCTGCGCACGGAGGCCATTGCGATGGCACGGGAGGGCGCGGACTTCATCGAGGTCTACCGTTACTTCTGCGCGGCGGGGCAGAACGCGGAAGAGAGCTTTGCCTCTGCGCAGCGGGTGTTCCGCGGTGTACCGCCCAGCGGTGGCATGGCCTTCACCAAGGACACGGTGTACCTGCGCGGGCTGGTGTCGGTGCACACGTTCTTCCGCCACATGCTGGCTGAGGATCGCCTGCAGGTCTGCCGGTGGTTGTTCGCTGGCAAGATGACGCTGACCGATGCGATCACCTTCGCACCGTTGTTCGAGGCGGGCATCCTGCAGCCACCGCGCTGGTTGCCGCAGTGGGTGAGCCGGGCCAATGGGCTGGCGGGGATGCTGGCGTTTTCCCTGTTCGCCAATCGGATACGGATGGATCAGCTGTTGCCGGAGTGAGTGCGGCGAACGGGTGAGACCCCCTCGCGGGTGGCTGGTTCAGAGCTGCAGCCGTGGGGCCGGGCGGGGAGGCTATGCGGGGCACGCGCAAGTACGTCCATGTAGCTCTTCGCGGCTCCTGCCGCTCAAGGCCCCGCACAGCCTCCCCGCCCGGCCCTCTGACAGGTTCCGGTGGCCGCCACCCACGTAATAAAAGAAAGAAAAGCGGTAGCGCCGAGCCATGCTCGGCGGCTTTTGCTTTTGCTCTTCTCTCCCCCAACCCGGCGGGGGCGGCCCACTGTCCGGAGGCGGGGCGAGGGAGCCATGCAGGACCCTTGAGCCCCCGGACGGGGCGAAAGGAGCCTACATGGACGTACTTGCGGCGTGTCCTGCATGGTTCCCTCGCCCCGCCTCAACCCACGAAACCAAACACCCGCCGAAGGTTAAAAATCCACACCCACTGTCATGAACACCTGGCGCGGTGCGCTGGCGTGGATCGCGTAGCGGGTGCCGTTCGGATCGGTCGGGGCGAACGAGCTCAACTGCCCGGCATAGCGCTTGTTGGTCAGGTTGGTCGCGTTGAGCGATACCTTGATGTCGCGCAGGCCCATGCCCGGTCCGAAGGAATAGCCCAGTCCGGCATCGAAGGTGGTCACGCCCGGCACCGACTGGTCGTTGGTGTAGGTGTAGTAGCGCTTGCCGGTGTACTTGGCACGTACGCTGGCGAAGAAGCCGTCGCGGTTCCAGCTCAGTTCGCTGGAGGCCATGCGCTGCGGGGTGTCGACGGTGATCTTGCCGGCCACCGGCACGATGGCGCCGCCGGACGTGTAGTCGTCTTCGTAAGTGGTCTTGTTCCAGGACAGCGCGTTGTACCACTGCAGGCCGTCGATCGGCTTGAAGATCAAGGTCAACTCGGCGCCCTGGCTCTTGACCGAGCCGACGTTGATGAAGCGCGTGATGCATTCCGGCCGCGTGCCGACTTCGATGCTGGTGCACGGGTTGAGCGACAGCAGGCGGTTGTCGAACATCACGTGGTAGGCCGCCAGGGACGCTTGGTACTTCTCGCCGAAGCGACGGAACCCTGCCTCGAACGTGCGTGACTTCTCCGGCTCCAGGTCATCCACGCTGGCAGCGAAGGACTCCGGGGATACCTGCAGGGGACCGCCACTGCCGCCGCCGACGAAGGCTGCGATGTTCTCTGCATACGAGGCGAACACTTCCTGCTGGGGACTCAGCTTGAAGCTGATGCCGGCCTGCGGCAGCACCGATTCCTTTGCGGTCAACGTGCCGGAGGCATAGAGCGATTCGGTGCCCGGCTTGGCGCGTGCAGTCATCCGGGTGTTCGGACTCTTGATGCCGACATCGACGGTCATGCGATCGTCCATGAAGCGCATGCGGTCCTGCACGTAGAACTGCCGCGTGCGGATGTCGAAGTCCTGGTCGAACAGGCGGCGATCCGGATGGTTGAGGTACGTGTCGTCCAGGAACGGGCCATCGATGTAGTAGAAGTTGCGTTCAACGTTGTGGTCGTTCTTCTCGTACCACAGGCCGGCCTCCAGCTCATGCAGACCCACGCGCCATGTCAGCGCCGCAGTGAGACCTTGGCGGTTGATGGTGTAATTGGTACTGCGGATCGAGATCGGCAGCGCGCGATCGGTGCCGGGGTGGGAGGGCTGGCCCGGTGCCCACCAATGGCCTTGGCCGCGGTTCTCGTGGTGGTAGGCCAGCAGCTTCAACCCGGCCGCGTCGCCCAGTTTGACGTCGGCATCCAGCGCGTACAGGTTGTCGTCGCGCAGCGCACGGCTCTGGTAGTACGCATCGTCGATGCTGTTGACGCCGCCGCTGAAGGCGCAGCGTGCCGGATCGCGCGTGGCCGGTGCGCAGTAGGCGGCGGCAACCGCGCGGTCCCAGTCCGGTGCGTAGATGTTCCAGTCATAGCCCAAGCCACGTTCCAGCATGCTCTTGGACAGGTACGCATAGTTCGCCTGGCTGGCGCGCGAGGTCGCCGCGAAGGCACCGAAACGGTTGTCACCGACCTGCCATACGGCTTTCGCGTTGAACTGGCGCGTGGTCTGGTTCTGATACGGTGCGGCCCACATGTCGGCGTCCTGGTGCACACCGGACACATAGGCGGAAAAACCGTTGAGGTCGCCGGTGTCCACGCGCAGATAGCCGCGACGCTGGTTGTCATCGCCGGCGGTGATGCTGGCGCGACCACCGAACTCGGTGGAGGGGTCCATCGAGAAATACTGGATGGCGCCGCCCAGGTTGCTGGTGGACGCGACCCCCAGCGAGCCGATGCCCTGCGAGAGCTCGGCGCCGGCAAGATTCTCGGCGATCAGTGCGCGGGCGATGCTCAGGCCGTTGTAGTTGCCGTAGCTGTTGTCGCCCAGCGGGATGCCGTCCAGCGTGTAACCGAGGCGGCTCTTGTCGAACCCGCGCAGGCTGATGGTCTGTGATTCCTCATTGGCCCCGAACGCATCGTTGGATTGCACCGACACGCCGGGCAGGCGATCCAGGATCTTCTGTCCGCTGGTGCCGGGCGGCAGTACCTGCTTGTCCACGGCCGTGATGCGCTGCACCTGGCGGGTTTCGCCTTGACCGATCACCGAAACGGCGTCCAGGGTCTGCGCCGTGACGGCGGTATCGGCGAGGGTTTCGCCGGCGGCGTGGGCGTTGGCGGCGCAAAGCGCGATCGCCACGGCAATCGTCAGGTGTCGGGTCTGCATGTCGGTCCGTTGCATGGGGGAAGGCCTGCGTGCTGCAGGTCACCGACCACTATGCAAAGCGGAAATGACGGCTTTTTGACGGTAAAGCGAACGTTCGTGGTAACTGCGACGCTGTTCGCTTTATGCAACGGGAACGCACGCTGGCACCAAGGGTAGCGCCGCGCCATGCTCGGTGAGCGCAGCGGCAAGGGCGTGACGACCACCCGTCGTCACCCACCTGCTTGTTACCCAAAACGCATCACCCCATGTACAGACCGCCGTTGACCGGATAGTCCGCCCCGGTCACGTACGCGGCGTCGTCCGAGGCCAGCCAGCCGCACAACGCCGCCACTTCCTCCGGCTTGCCCAGGCGGCGGATCGGCACCGAGGCCGCCAGCCGGTCCAGCACATCGGGCGGGAAGCTGCTGATCGCCTGGCTGGCGATATAGCCGGGCGAGATGGTGTTGACCGTGACCCCGCGCGCTGCGGTCTCTGCGGCGAGTGCACGGCTGAAGCCGTGCATGGCGGCCTTGGCGGTGGCGAAGTTGACCTGGCCGATCTGCCCCTTGTGCGCGCTGACCGAGCCGATGTTGATGATGCGCCCCCACCCGCGCGTGGTCATGCCGTCGACGACCTGCTTGGTGATGTTGAACAGCGAGTTGAGGTTGGACGCGATGACCGCGTTCCAGTCATCGGCACTCATCTGCCGGAACAGCACATCGCGGCTGCCGCCCGAGTTGTTGACCAGCACGTCCACCGCGCCAACATCGGCTCGCACCTTGTCGAACGCAGTAGCGGTGGAGGCCCAGTCGGTGGCATTGCCTTCCGATGCGATGAAATCGAAGCCGAGGTCGCGCTGTTCACGCAACCAACCGGCCTTGCGCGGCGAGTTCGGCGCGCAGCCTGCGACCACCGTGTGGCCCGAGCGTGCCAAGGTCTGGCAGATCGCGGTGCCGACACTGCCCATGCCGCTGGTGACGTATGCGATGCGAAGCGTCATTGGTTTCTCCAGGTTGCGGAATACGGGCCGCCTCAGGCGGACAGCGGATACAGCGAGAACAACAGGCCACCCGCCATCAGCAGCAGGGAAATCAACACCGCCCATTTCAGGGTGAACTTCTGATGGTCGGCGAACTCCACCTTGGCCAGGCCCACCAGCAGGTACGTCGAGGGCACCAGCGGGCTGAGCAGATGTACGGGTTGGCCGGCCAGCGAAGCGCGGGCCATTTCGACCGGCGTGATGCCGTAGTTGCCGGCGGCCTCGGACAGGATCGGCAGCACGCCGAAGTAGAAGGCATCGTTGGACATGAAGAATGTGAACGGCATCGAGGCCAGCGCGGTGATCACCGCCAGGTACGGCCCCCAGCTCTCCGGAATGATCGCCAGGAAGCTGTGTGACATCGCTTCCACCATGCCGGTGTTGTTGAGGATGCCGGTGAAGATGCCGGCCGCGAAGATCAGCGACACCACCGACAGCACGTTGCCTGCGTGGTTGACCACCCGGCGGCGCTGCTCGGCCAGGTTCGGGTAGTTGATCACCAGGGCGATGGCGAAGCCCACCATGAACAGGATCGGCATCGGCAGCAGGCCCATGATCAGGGCGGCCATCAGCGCGGCGGTCAGACCGAAGTTCACCCACAACAGCTTCGGCCGCTTGATGTCTTCGGCGTCTTCAACAGTGGGCAGCGCATCGCCATCATCGGACACGCTGGAATCCATCCATGAGCCGCCCTGCGGCAGCGACACCACGCCAAGGCGGCGGCGCTCCTTCATGCCCAGGTACCAGGCCAGCACCAGGATGCCGGCGCAGGCGATGACCATCGAAGGGATCAGCGGGACGAACACATCGGCCGGGTCGACATGCAGCGCGGTGGCGGCGCGTGCGGTCGGGCCGCCCCACGGGGTGAGGTTCATCACGCCGCCCGCCAGGATGGTCACGCAGGTCATGTTCAATGCGTTCATGCCCAACCGCCGATACAGCGGCAGCATCGCCGAGACGGTGATCATGTAGGTGGTCGAGCCATCACCATCGAGCGAGATCAGCATCGCCAGGACGGCCGTGCCCATGACGATCTTCAGCGGATCACCCTTCACCACGTTGAGGATGATGCGGACCAGCGGATCGAACAGGCCGGCGTCGATCATCACCCCGAAGTACAGGATGGCGAACATCAGCATGACGCCGGTGGGCGCGATTTTCTTGATGCCGTCGAGCATCATTTCATCGATGCCGGCACCGAAGCCACCGAGCAACGCGAAGATGATCGGGACGGTGATCAGGGCGACCAGCGGCGACAGTCGTTTGCTCATGATCAAGTACATGAACGTAATGACCATGCCAAAGCCGAGGATGCTGAGCATCATCTGCGGACTCCTTGCGGAAAAGGGCGGGAGGGGAAGGGAAGGGGAGGGGTCAGAAGTCGAACTGCAGGCGCCCGGTAACCGCGCGCGTACGGTCGACGGTGACGTCGGCCAGGTGATCGCGGTTGCGGCTCTCGATCAGGTTGAGCATGAAGCGCAGGTTGTCGCGCAGGTACCAGTTGCCGCCCAGCGTCCATGCCTCGGTGCTGCCATCGCGCAGGTCGGGCAAGCCGATGAGATGCTGGTCACCCCGCATCTGGTCATAGCGCAGTGCCAGCTCGAACGCGCCGGCCTTGTGCCGGATATCCTGGATGCGCGCGAAGCGCCCGGTCTTGCGGTCGTAGCCGCGCGACTCACCGGTGACGAACCAGCTCACCATCCCGTAGCCGGCCAGCACCTTGCCGTGCTGCAGGCCGTCGTCGAACGTGGCCCCGCTGAACTCGCCCTGCCACGACCACGGACCGCGCACCTGCGCATACTCCAGCGACCACTTGTCCACATCGGTATCGCGTCCGGCGGAGAAGTCGACCAGGGTCAACCGGCTTTCATCGGACAGGTGGCCTGCCGGGCGTGGGCGGATGCGCAGCCCCGGGGCGCCGCTGGCACCGGGGTTGTCGTACAGCTCACGCGCCAGCGAAATACCCAGGTGCAGGACGTCGCCGGCCGCAGGACTCGGCGCCCACGTGGCACGGCCGCCGGCGGCGCGACCCTTGACCTGCCACGCGTCGATGCTCTCCAGGCTGTACAGGCTGGCCGCCCAGGTGAAGTCACCCGGATTGGCCTGCCAAGACGCGCCCAGGCGATACAACGGCGCCAGCGAGGTGCCCGCGTTGCCGCGCTCCAGGAAGCTGCCGTAGTTGGAGCCGGTGCGGTCATCGAGCGAGAAGTACTGCTTGAACTGACCGACGGTGAGCCGGCCGGCATCGCCGAAGCCGCGGCTCACGTAGACATCCTTGGCTTCGACACGGTCGCCGGAGAAGTCGGCTTCCATCTTGTAATCGACGACGAAGAACTTGCCGGACACGTCAATCCACGCGCGCCGCACTTCGGTGTCGTCCTTGTTCGGCGTGCCGCGCCCATCGTTGTCGAACGTGGCGAAATCCAGGTGCAGACGGCCACCGATCCCAGCGGTGACCGGGCGCTCATCATCCGCAGCAAACACCGGTGCAGCAGCGGACAAGCACGCCGCCCCGACCAGCGCACGACAACCGAAGCCCGCCCAACGAACAGAAAACTCTTCCACAAACCCTCCCAGGTGCGCGCCCGGCGCGCGGCCAACGTGGGCACCCGAAACAGGTGCAAGGCCGCAGTCTCTTCCCCGCAAGCTGTCATGCGCCTGTCAGCGGTTTGTGCAGTGCAGCGAACTCCCCGCATTCGCGCCGCCGAGCACGGCTCGGCGCTACCGCTTTTCTTCATTTCTTCATACGCGGCCGGCAGCAACCGGGAAACCGTCAGGGCGACGGGCGGGGTGGGTATGCGGGGCCTTGAGCGGCAGGAGCCGCGAAGAGCTACATGGACGTACTTGCGCGTGCCCCGCATAGCCACCCCGCCCGTCGCCAACCCGTAGTCCAGCTTCAGGGCAGCCGCGAGGGGGTCTCACCCGTTCGACCCACTCCCCGTGCGTTAGCATCTCAACTCCCCCGCACCCGACAACCGCATGCGCCTGCTGCTGGTCGAAGACAACCCGGACCTCGCCGATGCCATCATCCGCCGCATGCGCCGCAACGGGCACGCCGTGGATTGGCAGGCTGACGGCCTGGCCGCGGCCAGCGTCCTGCGCTACCAGGCCTTCGACCTGGTGGTGCTGGATATCGGCCTGCCCAAGCTGGACGGACTGCGCGTGCTGGCGGGCATGCGAGAACGCGGCGACAGCACGCCCGTGCTGATGCTGACCGCACGCGATGGCATCGAAGACCGCGTGCAGGCACTGGATGTGGGCGCCGATGACTACCTCGGCAAACCGTTCGATTTCCGCGAGTTCGAGGCCCGCTGCCGCGTCCTGCTGCGACGGGGCCGCGGCCAGGCCAGCGAACTGGTGCAGATCGGCGGCTTCCAGTTCGACAACGCCGCGCACCGGGTAAGCCTGGACGGCGAGCTCATCGAACTGCCCAACCGTGAGTTCCGCCTGCTGGAGATCCTGGTCGGGCGCAGGGGCCAAGTGGTGGGCAAGGACGAAATCGGCAACGGGTTGTTCGGTTTCGACGACGAAGCCGGACCCAACGCCATCGAACTGTACATCGGACGACTGCGCCGCAAACTGGCGGCCGCGCCGCTGCGGATCGTCACCGTGCGCGGCGTGGGCTACATGCTCGAGGCAGCCCAGTCCGCCACCGGGGACATCGATGAAGCGCCGTGAGCGTACGGCGCCGCCTTCGCTGCGCCGTACGCTGACGCTGTACCTGGGCGTGTTGCTGGGGGTGTTCGCCGTGGCCCTGTTGTTTGCTGCACGTGACTACGGCCAACGCGCAGCGAATCGATCCTACGATCACCTGCTGGTGTCCTCGGCGCTGTCCATCGCCGATTCGGTGGCGCTGGTGGATGGCCAGTGGCAGGTCGACCTGCCCTATGCCGCCCTGGACCTGCTGGCCATGGCACCGGAAGACCGGGTGTTCTATCGGGTGGCCGACAGCCGCGGCAGCCTTATCACCGGCTACGGCGACCTGCCACCGGCGCCACGCGGTGCCACGCGGGAAGGCCCGGCGCCGCAGCTGTTCGATGCCCCCTATAGCGGCGAAACCGTGCGCTTCGCCGTGGTGGCACGCACCCTGTCTTCGCCGTCCGCGCAGGGAGAAGTACGCGTGCAGGTAGGGCAGACGCGGCGTGCGCGCGAAGCGCTGGCACAGGAAATGGTCAACCGTGCCTTGCTGGCCATCAGTGTGCTGTCGCTGCTGTCCCTGGCCCTGGTCGGCGTAGGCGTACACCGTGCATTCCGTCCGCTGGTGCGCGTGGAGCGCGAACTGTCGCGCCGGGAGCCCTCCGACCTGAGACCGTTGGATGCGCACGTGCCGCGCGAGATGGACCAGATGGTCGCGGCGCTGAATCGCTTCATGGAACGCCTGTCCAGCAGCAACGAAACGCTGCGCTCCTTCATGGCCGAGGCCGCCCACCAGATGCGCACGCCGCTGGCCGCCTTGCGCGCGCAGGCGCAGTTGGCGCTGGACGATGACGACCCGGAAGACATGCGTCGGAGTCTGCAGGCCATCGAGCGCAACGCCAGCCACATGAGCCGCCTGCTCAACCAGCTGCTGAGTGACGCCAGCGTCATCCACCGGTCGAACCTGCAGCGTTACGCGCCGGTTGATCTCGCCGAGACCGTGCACCAGGCTTTGCATGAGGCAGTGCCACAGGTGGATCCGATTCCGCGGGTGCAGTTGCTGGTCACCGCTGGACCGGTGTGGGTGCAGGGCGATGCGTTGCTGCTGCGCGAGGCGATCAAGAACCTGATCGACAACGCCATCAAGTACAGTGCGGCCGCGCCATTGCAGGTGGCGCTGACGACCGAAGGCAACAGTGCTGTGCTGACGATCGCCGACCATGGCCCCGGCATCGCCGCTGCCGATGCAAAGCGGGTCTTCGAGCGCTTCGCCCGCGGGGAAGGCGCTGCCGCGGGTGGTGCCGGGCTGGGCCTGGCCATCGTCAAGCGGGTAGTCGATGCCCATGGCGGCCACATCGACCTGGCCAACCGCCGCGAAGGCGGGCTGGTCGCCACCATCACCCTGCCCCGGAGTCATGCATGAGCCGTCTGTTGGCTGCCCTGTTGCTGCTGCTCAGCCCCCTTGCCGCGCACGCCGAGCCGGGGGACGTGCAGCGCTTCCCGGCGACCGGGCCTGCCACGGCGGCCCTGCGCATCCATGGCAGCACGGACATCGAGGTGTTCGCCGTGGTGATCGCTGATTACCAGCGCCTGCATCCGGGCACGGAGGTGATCTACGAAGACATCATCACCCAGGACCTGCACGCGCGTTACCTGGGTGAGCGCACGCGCGCGCCGTCCGCCGATCTGCTGATTTCCAGTGGCATGGACCTGCAGGCCAAGCTGGTGAACGACGGCCACGCGCTGGTTCATCGTTCGGCGCAGGCCGACACACTTCCCGCGTGGTCGAAATGGCGCAACGAAGCCTTCGGCATCAGCTACGAGCCGGTGGCGATCGTCTACAACACCCGCACGCTGCCTGCATCGCGCGTGCCGCGCACGCGGCGGCAATTGCTGGACCTGCTGCGCGCGCCGGATGCGCCACTGCGCGGGCGGGTAGGCACCTATGACATCAACCGCAGCAGCGTGGGCTATCTGCTGGCCACGCAGGATGCCCAGCGCGGCAGCATCGCCGGTGCGCTGCTGGGTGCGCTGGGTGACAACCGCGTCGTGCTGGAAGAACGCACCGGTGTGTTGCTGGACAAGGTGAGCAGCGGCGAACTGTCGCTGGTCTACAACGTGCTGGGGTCCTACGCGCAGGCGCGCATCGACGATGGCCAGCCGCTCGGCATTGTCGAGCCGGAGGACTACACCCTGGTGATGTTGCGCACCGCGCTGATCCCGCGCACCGCACGCAACAGCGCCGAGGCCGGCCGCTTTTTGGACTATCTGCTGTCGCCGCGCGGCCAGCAGGTGCTGTCCCGCGAGGCGCGGCTGATGCCCATCGTGCGCGGCGGCGGCATCGGCAATGGAAGCCCGGAGCGCAGCCTGCGGCCGATCCAGCTCGGCCCCGGGCTGCTGGTGTACCTGGACGCGCTCAAGCGCCGGCAGTTCCTGGATGCATGGAACAGCAGCGTGCGTCCGGCGCGGTAGACGATGCGCTGGGGGCAGTCCTTGACTGCAGCCTTTGGAGGGAGCCTTTGCAGGCAGCCTGTGGAGGCAGCCGACTGAAGTCGGCTCTACAATGGCGGCATGAGCGAACTGAACCTGCTGGTGGCCGATGACCACCCCCTGCTGCGTGCCGCTGTGGTGCATTCGCTGCGGCAGGGGATGCCGCACGTCAACGTGCGCGAGGTGGCCAGTGCCGAGGCGCTGGAACAGGCGCTGGATCAGCAGCCGGACGTTGACCTGGTGCTGCTGGACCTGACCATGCCGGGCGCGCACGGTTTCTCGGCGCTGCTGCATGTACGCGGTTCGCACCCCGACATCCCGGTGGTCATCCTGTCGTCCAACGATCATCCGCGGGTGATCCGGCGGGCGCAGCAGTTCGGTGCAGCGGGCTTCATTCCCAAGTCGGTGCCGCCGGAAACGATCAGCGAAGCGGTAGTGGCCGTCCTGGATGGCGGCTTATGGTTTCCGGCAATGGCCGCTGAGCGCTCCGATGCCGATGCACTGCTGGCCAGCCGATTGGCCCAGCTGACGCCGCAGCAGTTCAGGGTGCTGCTGTGCCTGGCCGATGGCCTGTTGAACAAGCAGATCGCCTACACCCTGGGTCTGGCCGAGAACACCGTGAAGGTACACGTCACCGCGATCCTGAGAAAGCTGGAGTGCCACAGCCGCACGCAGGCTGCCGTGCTGGTGAAGGCGCTGGAGCCGGAAGGCGACGCCAGCCTGGTGTAGGGGCGTGCAGGGTGCAGGCACACGCCGCGCTGCGCGCTCGCCGAGCGTGGCTCGGCGCTACCGGGCGAGCTGATGCCTGATGCCTGACGCCGCGCTGCGCGCTCGCCGAGCATGGCTCGGCGCTACCGGGGAAGCTGATGCCTGATGCCGTGGTAGCGCCGAGCCATGCTCGGCGGAAACCGTCCGTTCCCGCGCCAGAAATGGGACGACGATGGTGCGGCGCTACCGTTGGTGCCGCAGCAGCAGTTGGGTCATCAGGGCGCGCAGCGCAGGGGGGCGCACCGGCTTGGACAGGAACCCCCAGCCATTCGCCGACGCCAGCGCCTTCAGCGCATCATCGCGCTCGGCGGTGACCAGTACCACGGGGGGGCGGCTGCCCCACCGCTCACACAGCGCTTCGTACAGGTGCGGCCCATGAAACTCGCCCATCCGCACGTCCAGCAGCAGCAGTTCCGGCGCGTGCCCCGCGCGTGCAGCCTCCAGCGCCGCCTGCGGTCCGTCGGACTGCTCCACCTCACAGCCCCACTTCTCCAGCAGCGCGCGGGTAGCGGCGCTGACATGCGCATCGTCATCGATGGCCCACACACGACGTGCGCGCAGAGGACTGTCTGCGGTGGTTTCCAGCACCACCGGCGCGCGGGTCACCGCCGATTCCACGGCATCGCCTGAGTGGCCCAACGGCACCGCGACTTCGAACATCGTGCCGCTGCCAAGTGCCGAGCGCAGCCGGATCGGATGCCCCAGCAGGCGGCCGATGCGCTCCACGATGGCCAGGCCCAGCCCGGTGCCGCGCTCCTGTCCGTCATGCAGCCGTCGAAACTCCTCGAAGATCTCCTTGTGCAGGCTCTCCGGAATGCCCGGGCCCTGGTCATGCACCTGGATCCACAGCCGCGCGCCGTCGCGGCGGCATCCCAGCAGCACGCGGCCGCGCGGTGTATAGCGCAGGGCGTTGGACAGGAAATTCTGCAGGATGCGCCGCAGCAGGTCTTCATCACTGACCACTACGGCGCGGGTGGGCACCCAGTGCAGCTGCAGCCCGCGGCCTTCGGCGGCGATGCCGAACTCGCGTGCCATGGTTTCCAGCAGGGGATTGAGCGCAAAGGAGCGTACCCGCGTCTGCAGGCTTCCCGATTCCAGCCGGGAGATGTCCAGCAGGCTGACCAGGATCGCATCCTGTGCCGACAACGCGGCTTCAATGTGATCAACGGTCTGGTGTTGCTCGGCGTCCGCCAGCTTCCCGCGCAGCACCGACACGAACATGCGCGCGGCGTTCAGCGGTTGCAGCAGGTCATGCACGGCGGAGGCCACGAAGCGGGTCTTGTAGCGGTTGGCCTGTTCCGCCTCGCGGCGCGCCTCGTCCAGGTCGTGCGTGCGCTCGACGATGCGATGCTCCAGGGCGTCGGCCAGCGATCGCAGCTCGCGTGCGGCGTTCTTGTAGCTGGTGATGTCGGCGTAACTGGTGACGAAGCCGCCGTCGGGCAGCGGGTTGCCGCGGATTTCCAGCACGGTGCCGTCATCCTTTTCACTCTCGCGCATATGCGGCCGCCCACTGCGCAGGTGGTTGAGCCGGCGTTCGATGGCTTCGTCGATCGGGCCTGGTCCCAGCAGGCCGCGACGCGCGTTGAAGCGGAATATTTCTTCAATGGGGCGACCCACCTGGATCAGCCCGGAGGGAAAGCGGAACAGCTCCAGATAGCGCGAGTTCCAGGCGACCAGACGCTGCTCACGGTCGATGATCACCACACCCTGCGGCAAGTGCTCGAGGCTGCGGCTCAAGCCGCGGTCGGCATCCTGCGCCGCCTGCAGCAGCCCGTCCTGCGCGCTGCGCAGCTCCTGCGCATGCTGCTTGAGCAGGGTCTCCAGTTCGCGGCGGCTGCGTTGGCGGTGCGCGGACAGGCGTCGTCGCTGCTGGATGAACAGCGCCAGGAAGCCCAGCGCCATCCAGGCCGCGCCGCCGCCTATCGCGGCACTGCGGGCCACGGCGCTGGCCGCACTGGCGTCATGCAGCAGGTGCAGGTGCCACTCTTCTTCCGGCAGGTCGACGGTCTGCCACAGCAGCGAGCGCGGCATGGCCGGGTCGGCCATGCGCACGATGCGGCCGCCGTCGTCCAGCACGCGCTCGGTACGCGCGCGCAACGGCTGCAGCGCACGGTCGGCATATTGTCGGCTGGCCAGCATTTCGCTGCGCTCACCGCGCCCCAGCTCACGCAGCAGGCGATACCGCCAAGCGTCCTGGTTGGCGAGGAACACCACATCATGGTTGTCGCTGGCGAGCACGATATCGGAGGTAGTCAGCCACTCCTGTTCCAGCGCGGACAGTTCGATCTTGATCACCACCACGCCCAGCCGGATGCCGTCTGCATCGTCGATGGCGTGGGACAGGAAGTAGCCCGGCACCCCGGTGGTCATGCCGATGCCGTAGAACCGGCCGTGTCCGGTGGCCATGGCCTGCCGGTAATACGGCCGGTAGCTGTAGTCTTCGCCGACATTGCTGGACGGCTGGTCCCAGTTGCTCGCTGCAACCGCCACGCCGTCACGGCCGACCAGGGTCAGCGTCGACGCGCGGGTGACCTGGTTGGCCTGCGAGAGCTTGAGGTTCAGCCGTTGGCGGTCTGCATCGTCGGGCGCGTGGCGCAGCGCGTCCAGCAGATCCGGGTCCAGCGCCATCACCTGCGGCAGGGTGCCGAAGCGATCGATCCGCTGCTGCAGGCCCTGGGCGTACAACTGCAGCTGGCGCTGTACCTGCGCGCTTTCGCCCGCCAGCGCGCGCTGGCCTGCGAAATGGCCGGCGGAGACCGCACACAGCACAGTCCCACCGATCAGCACCAGCAGGGTCATGGCCAGCTTGCGGTAGCGGGTGAGCCGGTACATGTGCCGAGTCTACGGGCAGGACAGGTCGTTGACCCGACCTGCCCGTCGGCATCGGATCAGAAATGCATCTGCGCGCGGACTTCGAAGATCTCCGGGGTGGTGTGCACGCCACGGCGGCTGGCATCGGCCTTCACGTAGTTGGCCTGGAACTTGAAGTGGCTGGTGAGGTACCAGTTCGCACCGATGGTCCAGTTGTGTTCACGGCCACCCAGCACGTCGGCATCGTCCAGGTCCAGTCGGCTGTAACGCGCCAGCAGTTCAACCGCGCCGTATTCGCGCGCCGGCTTGATGTTGGACACGCTGCCGGCACTGTACGGGCGCGACTCGCCGGTCAGCACCCAGCTGCCCATCACGTACTGGCCGTTGCCGGTGTAATCCGGCTTGCCCTCGCGGGTGATCGTGGCCTGCAGCGCCTCGGCCTGCACCGAGAACGGTCCGCGGATCCAGATGCCTTCCAGGCCTGCACGATTGACCTTGTCCGCCGTGACCAGCGCACCGGAATCCACCAGGCGCAGATCGGTCAGGCCCGCCTCGGGACGCGCGCGGAAACGGGCGGTGGCCTCATGGTGCACATCACGGCCATCACGCCAGCCGCGCGGGTTTTCCTGCGACAGCGCCAAGCCGAGGTGCAACACGTTGGCTTCGGCCTTCACCGGCGTCCACACCGCACGCACGGCCTGCATCGTGCCGGGGTTGTCGCCCTGCAGATCCTTGCCACCGTACACGCCTGCCTGCAGCAGGTAGGCGGGACGTTCCAGCACCCAGTCGAGACCGGTACGACGGCCGGCGTAGAACGCCTGCACCGGCATCGCGTACTCCATGAAGCTGCCGGCACGCGAGCTGGTCACCGCATCCAGGCCGACCGGCGTCTTCATGTAACCGACCCGGAACTTGCCGATATCCTGGCCAGCGAAGGCCTTGCTTTCCACGCGCAGGAACACGTCCAGCCAGGTGTCGGACTGGAAGTCGTAGTACACCATGGCGTCGTACACGCCCTTCTTCTTCAGCGTGGCGCCGAATTCCTTGCGGCGCACGGCGTCGGCGTTTTCGATGTCGCCGGAAAAGTTGTTCCAGTCGTAGGCGATGTTGCCGGTGGCGGCCAACTCGGTGCCGTCAGCGAACGCCACCTTGGTCGGCCAGTTGTCAAAGCCGGCCGCGTTGGCCAGCAGGGGGCTCGCGGCCAAGGACAGGGCAAGCAGGGTAGGGGTCATTCGCATGGGACGGCGGATCTCTATTCGGGAAGTGGAACAACACGTCATCCGCGTGGGCGGGTACGTCGCGACCGGCGCAGTGTAGGGGCAGAACCGGCAGGGAATCTTCCTGAACCGGGGGGGTAGTACCAATAGGCTATCTGCTACCGGGCCCCGGGCGCGTACAAAGAGCGCCATCAGATGCCGCGCCACGCACGCAACGTGCCGGAAGCGCCATTTTCACCTACCGGAGCTCGTCATGCACGTTCCCACCGCCACACCGGTGCCCACCAAGCCGCTGCCGTTCTATCGCCAACTGTATTTCCAGGTGGTGGTCGCCATCGTCCTGGGCGCCGTTCTTGGCCATTACGAGCCGCTGGTCGGCGAAAAGATGAAGCCGCTCGGTGATGCGTTCATCAACCTGGTGAAGATGATCATCGCGCCGGTCATCTTCCTGACCATCGTGACCGGCATCGCCGGCATGACCCACCTGCGCACCGTGGGCCGGGTCTTCGCCAAGGCGATGGCGTACTTCATGTTCTTCTCCACCCTGGCCTTGGTGGTGGGCATGATCGTGGCGCACGTGGTGCAGCCCGGTGCCGGCATGAACATCAATCCGGCCGACCTGGACCAGAGCGCGGTCAACAGCTATGTGGAAAAGTCGCACGACCTGACCCTGGTGGGCTTTGCGATGGACATCATCCCGAAGACGCTGGTCAGCGCGTTCGTGGATGGCAACATCCTGCAGGTGCTGTTCGTGGCGGTGCTGTTCGGTATCGCACTGGCCCTGGTCGGTGAGAAAGGCAAGCCGGTGCTGTCCTTCCTCGAAGCGCTGGTCGCCCCGGTGTTCAAGCTGGTGCACATCCTCATGCGGGCCGCCCCGATCGGTGCGTTTGGCGCCATCGCGTTCACCATCGGCAAGTACGGCGTCGGCTCGTTGATCAACCTTGCCTGGCTGGTCGGTTCGTTCTACCTGACCGCGTTCCTGTTCGTGGCGGTGATCCTGGGCGCGGTGGCGCGCCTGTGCGGCTTCTCGGTATTCAAGCTGGCCCGTTACCTGAAGGCCGAGCTGCTGCTGGTGCTGGGCACGTCTTCTTCCGAGTCGGCGCTGCCGTCGCTGATGGAAAAGATGGAACGTGCAGGCTGCAGCAAGTCGGTGGTCGGCCTGGTGGTCCCCACGGGCTACTCGTTCAACCTGGACGGCACCAACATCTACATGACCCTGGCGGCGCTGTTCATCGCGCAGGCCACCAATACCGAACTGACCCTGGGTCACCAGATCGCCCTGCTGCTGGTGGCGATGCTCAGCTCCAAGGGCGCCGCAGGCGTTACCGGCGCCGGCTTCATCACATTGGCGGCCACGCTGGCCGTGGTGCCGGAAGTGCCGGTGGCCGGCATGGCCCTGATCCTGGGGGTGGACCGCTTCATGAGCGAGTGTCGCTCGCTGACCAATTTCATCGGCAATGCCGTGGCGACGGTAGTGGTCTCGCGCTGGGAAGGCGCATTGGATCGCGACCGCCTGAAACTGGCGCTGGACGGCCGCGAAAGCGAGCTGCCGCCGCCGGTGGATGCGCCCCTGCCCGCCGTGACCGCGAACATCTGACCCCTTCCACGTCAGGAGGCGGGGCCCGTCAGTGATGACGTGGCCCCGCCGTTTTTTTCAGAGCTGACCCGCCGCGCCGGACCACGCGCGGCATGCGGGCAGAATCCCTTGGGTGGTGCGCTGCAGCATCCGCAGCGACAGCCCAGCGACAGGTCCGCAACGTACAACGGGGGTATGATCCCCTGTCCCTCTTGCCCATTCATGTGCCCAACGTCGATGTCCAACGAAGATTTCAAGCAGGCCGCCCTCGATTACCACCGCATGTCGCCGCCGGGCAAGATCAAGGTCACGGCGACCAAGCCGATGCTGACCCAGCGTGATCTGTCGTTGGCTTACTCGCCCGGCGTCGCGTATGCGTGCGAAGCCATCAAGGCCGATCCGGCGATGGCCAGCGAGTACACCGCGCGCGGCAACCTCGTCGCTGTGATTTCCAACGGCACCGCCGTGCTCGGCCTGGGCAACATCGGCCCGTTGGCCGGCAAGCCGGTAATGGAAGGAAAGGGCGTGCTGTTCCAGAAGTTCGCCGGCATCGATGTGTTCGACATCGAAGTGGACGAGATGGATCCGGACAAGCTGGTCGACATCATCGCCTCGCTTGAGCCGACCTTTGGTGGCATCAACCTGGAAGACATCAAGGCGCCGGAGTGCTTCATCGTCGAGCGCAAGCTGCGCGAGCGGATGAAGATCCCGGTGTTCCACGATGACCAGCACGGCACCGCGATCATTGTCGGTGCAGCGGTGTTGAATGCCATGGCGATCACCGGCAAGAAGATCGAAGAAGTGAAGCTGGCGACCACGGGCATGGGCGCGGCTGGCATCTCGTGCGTCAACATGCTGGTGCAGCTCGGCCTGAAGCCGGACAACATCCTGGCCTTCGACCGTGAGGGCGTGATCCATACCGGTCGTACCGACCTGGATCCGGAAAAGCTGCGTTATGCGCGCGACACGGACAAGCGCACGCTGGCTGAAATCGTCAACGGCGCGGATATTTTCCTGGGCCTGTCGGCGCCGGGCATCCTCACTGCCGACATGGTCAAGACGATGGCGCCGGATCCGGTGATCTTCGCGCTGGCCAACCCGACGCCTGAAATCATGCCGGAAGACGTGCGCGCGGTACGCGCCGACGCGATCATCGGCACCGGCCGTTCGGATTACCCGAACCAGGTCAACAACGTTCTCTGCTTCCCGTATCTGTTCCGCGGTGCGCTGGACGTGGGCGCCACCGCGATCAACGAAGAAATGAAGATCGCCTGCGTGCGCGCCATCGCCGCATTGGCACGCCGTGCCGCCACCGACATGGGCTCGGCGTACGGCGGTGAAACGCCGAGCTTTGGCCGTGAGTACCTGATCCCGCGTCCGTTCGACCGCCGCCTGCTGGTGGAGTTGTCCGCCGCGGTGGCCCAGGCCGCGATGGATTCCGGTGTAGCGTCGCGGCCGATCGCCGACATGTCCGCCTACCGGCAGAAGCTGTCGGAGTTCGTGTACCGCACCAGCCTGATGATGAAGCCGGTGTACGACCGCGCGCGCACCGACAAGCAGCGCGTGGTGTACGCCGAAGGCGAAGAAGAAGTCGTGCTGCAGGCCGTGCAGAACGTGGTGGACGAAGACCTGGCGCACCCGATCCTGATCGGCCGCCCGGACGTCATCGAGGCGCGTATCCAGCGCTTGGGCCTGCGCCTTAAGATCGGCGAGAACATCCAGGTCACCAACATCAATGACGACCCGCGCTTCAACGAGTACTGGCAGTATTACCACGGGCTGACGGGTCGCCGTGGCGTGACCGTGGCGGCGGCGAAGAACCTGATGCGCTCGCGGCCGACGCTGATCGCTGCGGTGATGGTGGCGCGCGGTGAAGCCGATGCGCTGCTGACCGGCGTGGTCGGCCGCTTCCACAAGAAGCTGGGCTATGTGCGCAGCGTGCTGCCGCTGGAAACGAAGGTCACCTCGACCTCGGCGATGACCGGTGTGATCAACCAGCAGGGCGTGTTCTTCTTCGTGGACACCCACGTGCAGGAAGATCCGACGGCCGAGCAGCTGACCGAAGCCACGCTGCAGGCGGCCTACCGCATGAAGCTGTTCGGCATCGAGCCGAATGTCGCGCTGCTGTCGCACTCCAATTTCGGCAGCCACGATTCGAAGGACGCGCTGAAGATGCGCCAGGTCCGCGAGATGCTGCTCAAGCGCAACCCGCGTTTGAACGTGGATGGCGAGATGCAGGGCGACACCGCGTGGGATGAAGCGCTGCGCCAGAAGCTGCTGCCGGGCTCCACGCTGACCGGTCGTGCGAACCTGTTCGTGCTGCCGAACCTGGAAGCGGCGAACATTGCCTACAACCTGGTTCGCGTGTTCACCGACGGCGTAGCGATCGGCCCGATCCTGATGGGCGTGGCCAAGCCGGCACACATCCTGACCAGCAGCGCGACCTCGCGCCGCATCCTCAACATGACCGCGATTGCGGCGGTGGATGCACAGATCCGCAAGCAGCTGGAAGCCGAGAAAAAGGCCTGACGGCCTTTTTCGCAGCGGAACCGGTAGAGCCGACTTCAGTCGGCTGGCTTCAGGTATTCGATCCGCTGGACGCAGCCGACTGAAGTCGGCTCTACCGGTCGGCTGGCTTCAGGTATTCGATCCGCTGGACGGGGAAGGTAGAGCCGACTTCAGTCGGCTGATTTCAGGTATTCGATCCGCTGGACGCAGCCGACTGAAGTCGGCTCTACCGGTCGGCTGGCTTCAGGTATTCGGTCCGCTGGGCGCAGCCGACTGAAGTCGGCTCTACCGGTCGGCTCTACCGCGTGGCCGCCTTGGCGTACGCGGTCCACAGGTCCGGCAGGGTGTGGCCGGTGTGCGTCTGCCACAGGGCGGGGGTGTAGCGCCCGCTGCGCAGTGCGCCGTCCAGGGCCTTCACCAGTCCGGGGTGGGCGGCTTCGCTCCACTTCAGGAAGGCGCCCGTCACCCGGTAACCGGTCTCGGCGGTCTGTCCTTCCTTCACCGTCAGCGGTAGTGCCCATCCGGCGGCGGCGTTGTCGACCCCGTAGCGGTCACGCGCGTAGTCGGCGATGCCTTCCACCAGCCAGCCCGGGACGCGTGCGTTGGCGTATTCCGGGTAGCCTTGCACGATGTGCATGGCTTCATGGGTGACCAGATCAGTGTCACCCGGATGCTTGGACAGCCAGGCCGGATTGAGGGTGATCGTCGACGCCTTGGCCTTCTCGCCGACGTAGGCGATGCCGTCGTAAGCCGGATCGATGACGATTGCCAACTCGGAGGCGGCGTGCGGATGGAAGTCCGCGCGCTGCGGCAGATACGCCTTGAAGAACGTATCGATGATCCGCGTGCGGACGCCCTCCGGAACAGCGTCGCTGGCGTCCTGATAGTGCAGGGTCACGTCGCCTTGGCGCTGGGTCGCCTCGAATGCGTACGCAGCCCCAGAGGCAAACAGGGCCAACGTAGCCAGACTGAGCGGTAGGGCAGCACGCGCGACGCGGATCACGGCGTGGCTCCCGGTGCCAGCAGTTCCACCTCGGCCAGTTGCAGGCGACCGGGTGCGTTGATGCGCAGCCGGTACTCGGCGTAATGACCGGGTTTGGCGATGCGGAATGGCCGGGTCTGTCGAGCCCAGGCGAAATCTTCCGCCTTGCGCGCGTCCAGCGTGGTCCAGCGGCCGTTCGTGGTACGCGCTTCCAGTGTCCACTCACCACCGCGGATCGCGCCGTCACCGCTGGTCAGCGTATACATCGACGGCACACCCGTTGCCGCACCGGTGAACACCACGGACGCCTTCGCACCCAGCGGAACCGCGGTGCCGGCATCATCATCCAGCAGGGCGTCCAGCGCGCGTCCGTCTTCCAGCGCGGCCTTCGCACCACGTGCCAGCAGGTCGTGCAGCAGGGCAGGGCGGGCACCACGCGGGGTCAGCGAGGGCAGCGCATCGCCCGCGCCGGTTCCCCAGCGTGAGGGCTGCGGGCCCATCTGGAAGTCCAGCGTTGCGCCGGCAGCGATGACATCATGCGGCAGCCAGGTCTTCGTCCATGGTTTGCCGTTGACCTTCAGCGACTGCACGTAGACGTTCTCCGGTGAGTTGTCGGCGGCATTCACCGTCAACACCGCGCCATCCTGCAGCGTCACCTTCGCATGGCGGAACAGCGGCGAGCCGATCGCATACTCCGGCGCACCCATGCGCAACGGATACAGGCCGAGCGAGGCGAACAGGTACCACGCGGAGGTTTCGCCGTTGTCTTCATCGCCCGGATAGCCCTGGCCGATCTCGCTACCCACGTACAAGCGTGCAAGGATCTCGCGCACATGCTTCTGCGTCTTCCACGGCTGCCCGGTGTACAGGTACATCCAGGGGATATGGTGAGAAGGCTGGTTGCTGTGCGCGTACATGCCCATGCGTACATCGCGGGCCTCGGTCATCTCGTGGATGACGCCGCCGTACGAGCCGACCAGGGCGGGATCCGCAGTCTCCGGGGTAGCAAAGAATGCATCCAGCTTCGCTGCAAGGGCTTCGCGTCCACCGTACAACGCAGCCAGTCCTTCGCCATCGTGCGCGGCGGTGAACGCGAACGTCCAGCCGTTGGATTCGGTGTAATCGTGGCCCCAGACGCGGGCATCGTAGTCCTTCGATGGCACGCGCCAGCTGCCATCCTCACGGCGGCCCTGGAAGAAACCTGCGGTGGCATCGAACATCGTCGCGTAGCCTGCCGCGCGGTGGCGGAAATAGTCCGCTTCGGTGGCGAGGCGTTCGCGCTGCGCTGGCGTGCTGGCAGACGTCGCCAGTGCGCTCGCCATGTTGGCGATGCCGAAATCGTTGAGCGCGCCTTCCATGGTCCATGACATGCCTTCGTGCACATCGCTGCTGGCGAAGCCACGGAACGTGGAGCGGTCCATGCCCTTGCGTCCGACATGGCGGTCCGGCGGAACGACGGTCGCGTTCTTCAGCGCCGCGTTATAGGCCTGATCGACGTCGAAACCGCGTACGCCCTTCAGCCAGGCGTCGGCGAAGGCCACGTCGGAACTGGTGCCGACCATCAGGTCGGCATAGCCCGGAGAAGACCAGCGGGCCACCCAGCCGCCAGCGGCATACTGTTCGAGGAACCCCTGCACCAGGTTGCCGGCGTCGTCGGCGCGGAACAGGGCGTAGGCCGGCCACGTGGTGCGGAAGGTATCCCAGAAGCCGTTGTTGACGTACACCCGGCCATCGCGGATGGGCGCGAAGCTGCGCACCGCGCTGCCATCGGTATTGTCTTCCGCAGCGCTGGCCTGGCTGGCGTAACGCCATTCCGGCGACTGCGCACTGCCCACGTTCTCGTGGCCCGAGTTCGGGTACAGGTACAGCCGGTAGAGGTTGGAGTACAGCGTGGTCTTCTGGTCCGCACTGGCATCGCCGATGTCGAAGGCGCCCAGCCGTGCATCCCACAGATCCTGCGCGCGTCCGGCCACGCGCTCGATGTCATCGTCGCTGGCCAGTTCAAGGGCGAGGTTGTGTCGCGCCTGCTCCACCGAGATCAACGACGTGGCGATGCGCATGTGCACGCGCCGCTCGCTGCCCGGATCGAACTTGATGTAGCCGGTGGGACGTCCGGTTTCAATCGCCCCACTGCTGCGCCATGGCCGGTCGAAGCTGGCCACCACATACATCCGCGTGGCGCCGTTGGACAGCCCGCTGCGCACGTCGGTGTAGCCGGTAAGCGTCTGCGTGGCGGCATCCAGCGTCAACCCGCCGCGCGCATCCACATTGTCAAACAACAGATTGGCATCCCCCTCTGCAGGGAACTCGAAGCGGAACAGGGCCGCGTGGTCGGTCGGCGCGATGGACGCGCCGATGCCATTGTCGAAGCGCACGTCATAGCGATGCGGGCGCGCCGTTTCCTGGTCATGGCTGAAGGCCAGCGCGCGCTTGCGGCGGTCTGCCTCCGGCACACCGCGGCTGGCGGACGGCATCACCTGGAACGTCTGGCGGTCACCCATCCACGGGCTGGGCTGATGGCTCAGCGACAGGGCCTGCAGGCGGGGCCGGTTGTCGGTGTCGTTGTGCTCGTTCCAGCGGTACAGCCAGTTGATCACGCCGGCATCGGTGGCCGGCGTCCAGAAGTTGAAGCCGTGCGGTACCGCCGTCGCGGGGATGTTGTTGCCGCGCGAGAACCGGCCGTTCGATTGGGTGCCGCGCGTGGTCAGGACCCAGTCCGAAGGGCGCTGCGGGGCCCGCATGGGCTGCGGCGCCAGCTGCACGTCGTCGATCCAGCCCGACACCGGCGCACCTGCGGCGCTGGCTACTTCCAGCTCCACGGCGACCACGCGGCGTCCCTGCAGGCCGGGCACATCGCCCAACCGCACCGCCTTGCGCGCCCACTGCTGCGGATACAACGTCCTGGAGTCGCCCTGTGCACGCGCGCCCAGCGCCACCCCATGCTGGTCCCGCGCTGCGCTGGCCGATACACGCTGGCCATCGTCCAACAGCAGGTCCAGCGACGCGTAGGTGGAAGACACCGTGTCGCCGTCGACGATCTCCGGCAGCACCAGCCAACTCAGCGTGGTGTCCGCCTCGATCACCTGGTCGGTCTGCAGCAGTACCTGCCGCGCCGCGCCGCCGGGGCTGGCGTAGTGCACTGCGTGCAGCCCGGTGTAGCCCATTCCGGCCTTGGCCGCGTACGGATCGCGGGGGCCCGCGCCGACACGCAGTTGCAGCGGACCGGCTTGGCCGGACACCAGCGATGGCTGGCCGGGCTCGAACGAGGTCAACAACGGGGCAGCGTGAGCCACCGGAACCAGCACAAGGGCCAGTGCAACGAACAGGGGCGCACGGCGCGCACGGTGGGGCACAGACAGGGGCATTGCGTTCTCCTCCCAGAGCAACGCGGACCATCCTGCTACAGGCAAGTTGGCGCTGACAAGTGCATTTGGTTCGATCCAAATCGCTGCGTTGCTGTTTCAAGCGGATGCTGCGGCGCGCCATATGGATCGATCCATGTTTCGATTCGGGGTTGCGGACCGCATGGCAAGCGGGACGGCCTCGCGCCGACGCGGATGCTAGAATCATCGTCCTCGTACTTCCCTTCACGATGCCTGCCATGAGCCATACCGCCACTGCTCCCGCCAACGCTGAAAAGCGTTACACCGTGCACCGCGGCGACCTGCCGCTGAGCTGCCCGACCCCGGAGATGGCGCTGTGGAACTCACATCCGCGCGTCTACCTGCCGATCGAAGACGAGCCCAACGGCGAGGCCAAGTGCGCTTATTGCGGCGCCGTCTTCGTGCTGGCCGACTGAGCGGAAGCGCGCACCGATGCGTCGATTGACCGTGGTGCAGTTGCTGCCGGCGCTGCACTCCGGCGGGGTAGAGCGTTCTACGCTGGAAATCGCCGCCGCGCTGGTCGCCGCCGGCCACCGCGCCGTGGTGGTGTCGGCGGGAGGACGCCTGGTGCAGCCGCTGCTGGACAGCGGCGCCGAACATCTCACCCTGGATATCGGCCGCAAGTCGCTGTTGACGCTGCGGCACATGCCGACCCTGCGGCGGTTGTTCGCCGAGACAGGCGCGGACATCGTCCATGCGCGCTCCAGACTGCCGGCGTGGCTGGGGCTGCATGCGGTGCGCGGCCTGCCCGTGGACCGTCGCCCGCACTGGGTAACGACGGTGCATGGGCTCAACACGCCGGGTCGCTACAGCGCGGTGATGACCACCGGCGAGCGGGTGATCTGTGTATCGGACACCGTACGCCGCTTCGTCCAGCAGCATTACCCCGCGGTGCCGGCCGAACGCCTGCAGGTGATACCGCGCGGTGTGGATACCGCCCAGTTTCCGCGCGTGGCGCGCAACGACCTGCGGCCCCGCCAGGCGCTGGCGAAGGACGTCCCGTGGTTGCTTGAAGAACAGGGCCCCCTGCTGCTGCTGCCGGGACGGGGCACCCGCCTGAAGGGCCACGTCCATGCACTGGCGTTGCTGGCGCGGATCCGCGCGGCCGGCGTGCCTGCACGGTTGTGGATGCTGGGGACCGATGAACCCGGGCGCGAATCGTATCTGAGCGAACTGCGTGCACAGGCCCAGCAGCTGGGCGTGGAGGCGGCGCTGCACATCAGCCCGCCCACCTCGCGCATCGCCCAGGCCTACGCCGCCTGCGATCTGGTCCTGCAGCTGTCGGACAAGCCCGAAGCGTTCGGTCGCACCGTGGTGGAAGCCCTGTCAGTGGGCAGGCCAGTGCTGGGCTGGGACCACGGCGGGGTGGGCGAACTCCTGCGTCAGCTTCAGCCCTCAGGCGCGGTCGCGCTGGGTGACGCGCAGGCATTGAGTGAACGCGCGCTTGCGTTGCTTGCACAGCCCCCGTCGCTGCCGAGCCGCATCCCGTTTACGCTGCAGGCCATGCAACGCGACACGCTCCGACTCTATGCCGACCTCGCCGGTTGACTCCCGCTTTGCCCTGATCGACGACCGCGCCGGTCGCTGGGCCCCGTGGGTGGTGCTGGCGTTCGTGGCCCTGTGGCCGCTGCCCGGCATCGCCGAAGGCGTACTGGCGCTGGGGGCGATCTACGCCGCCACGCGGATGGTGATGCGACGCCTGCGCGGCCAACCGCACCTGCTCAGTACAGCGGCATGGGCCCTGACCAGCATCCTGTTCCTGGGGTACTGGCTGCCGCAGGCAATCTCCGCACCGGATGCCGTGGACCCCGCCGCGGCCTGGACCAAGGCGGCCGCCGGGCTGCGCTATCTCCCCTTCATGTGGCTGGTGGCGATTGCCGTGGCCAGTCCGCAACGACGCGCGCTGACCCTCGGTGGCCTCGCCGTGATCACCGCGGCGTGGACGCTGGATGCGGTGGTGCAGGCAGTGGCCGGTACCAGCCCGTGGTTCTGGTCGCTGGACCAGGTGAAGCAGCTGGTCAGCGGGCACGGCTTGTGCAGCCCGGCGGAAGCGGCCTTGGCCGACCGCCTCAGCGGTGCACTGGGTCCCTGCAATCTGAAGTTCGGCCAGGTGCTGGCCAGTCTGTCCGCCTTCCTTCTGTTGCCGGTCGCTGCGCGTTTCGGGCGTCCCGGCTGGTTGTTGGCCACAGGCGCGGTGGGTATCGTGCTGCTGCTGGCCGGGTCGCGTGCGTCATGGATCACCTTCGGCCTGGTCGCTGTGTACAGCGGCTGGCGCGTGTTGGGCGGACGACAGCTGGTGTTGCTGGGTGCGCTGGGGGCGGTGTTGGCCGCGGGGCTGGCGTACAGCGTGCCGCAGCTGCGCGACCGCGTGGTGCGCACCGCGCAGGCCTGGGAAGGCAACGACGATGGCGTGGAGCAGGCGCTGTCCGGGCGCGGACGGATATGGTCCGCGGCGGGCTGCATGATCCGGGCGCATCCAATCAACGGCGTCGGCGCGCGGGGGTTCCGCGATGCCTATCCCGCCTGTGATCCGCAGGCCGGGACGCAGGGCGTCTGGGGCGAAGGTCCGGCCCTGCACGCCCATCAGATCGTCCTGGAAATCCTTGCCGAAACCGGTGTGATCGGCCTGCTGCTGTGGCTGGCCGCCTTCGCGCAGGCGTGGCGCGCGTGGCGATTTGCCCCACCGCAGGCGCGCGAACGGGCGCGCCCGGCCATGCTGGCCTTGGCGGTTACCGTGTTCCCCTTGAACACCCACCTGGCCTTCCACTCCACGTTCTGGGGCGGCCTGACGGTGCTGCTCGCGGCCCTGTATGCCGGCAGCCTGCTGGCACGGGACGAAGAGGCGCCAAGCGCACGGTAGAGCCGGCGGGCGGGCGGGCGGGGTAGAGCCGACTTCAGTCGGCTGCTCGCGGCTGCGCGGAATGCGCGGAACGCATTGGTTGCGCGGGATGCGCGGAATGCACTGGTAGAGCCGACTTCAGTCGGCTGCATTGGCGGAGACAGCCGACTGAAGTCGGCTCTACCTATGATTGGTAGTAATCGCTGCGGCCGCCCGGCTGGCGCTTGAAGCGCCGGTGGATCCACAGGTACTGGTCGGGTGCTTCGCGCACCATCTGTTCGATGGCCTGGTTGACTCGCGCGGTGTCGGCCTCGACGTCCTGGGTCGGGAAATCTTCCAGCGGCGCGCCCACCTTCAGGTAGTAATCGCCGCCTTCGCGACGGTGGAAGTACGGCACCACGGCGCAGCCGGTCATCCGCGCCAACTGGTGGGTGGCCGTGATGGTGGAGGCGGTATGGCCGAAGAACGGCACGAATACGGTGTCCTTGCCCCGCATGTCCTGGTCCGGTGCGTACCAGAGGAAGCCCCCCTTCTTCAGGTGGCGCACGCTCGCACGGATGTCTTCGTTGGCGAACATCGCGCTGGCGTAGCGCAGGCGGCCGAACTTCACCGCCCACTCGTACACCGGATTGCGGTGCTTGCGGTACATGCCGGCCAGCTCGACGTGGTCGCACAGCAGGCGACCGCACATCTCCAGAGTCATGAAGTGTCCCGACACCAGCA
Organism: Stenotrophomonas sp. CFBP 13725; assembly: GCF_014841935.1. Lineage (NCBI taxonomy): Bacteria > Pseudomonadati > Pseudomonadota > Gammaproteobacteria > Lysobacterales > Lysobacteraceae > Stenotrophomonas > Stenotrophomonas sp. CFBP 13725. Next base: position 415,170 of record NZ_JACYUV010000004.1, read on the forward strand.
GCACGCCGCGGCCTTCGGCCTTCAGCCGATGCAGGTGTTCAACCCCTTCCACGTGCACGCGCGGGCGGATCGCATCGATGCTGCCCCACCAGGCGCGGGCGAATTCAAAGATGCCCACGCCCAGCGCATCGAAGCTGTCGCGCAGCAGGCGCTGGCGCCACGCCGCATCTTTTTCGGGAAAGCACAGGGCGAGGTTCACTTCGGCCGCGCGCCGACGGCTGCCGGCCAGCCGCCAGGCCACCCAGCCGACGCCGCGGCCCAGCGCACGCTGCAGCAACCACGGCAGCCGCGCGATCGCGAAGGCACCGAACATGGCGGCGAACATGGGCCAGTTGCGCGGTTCGCGCAGCGACGGACGGGGGGCGGTGGTGGCATCAGACATGACCCGCATTCTAGCAAGGCGCTGCGGGCGCGCTGCGTGTCTTTCCGGTAGGGCTCCCGTATCCTTTGGCGATGCGCAAAGACCCCGTCGAATGGATCCTGCGCGGCCTGTACTCGGCCGTGCTCTACCTGCTGCTGCCGATCACCGTGTACCACCTGGTCTGGCGCGGCTTCCGGGTCCGCGAGTACTTCCGGCGCTGGGACGAGCGGTATGCCTCCTATCCCCACTCCAGCTGCCAGCCCCGTGTGTGGCTGCACGCGGTATCGGTCGGGGAAGTCAACGCGGCGGCGCCGCTGGTCAATGCGCTGCGGGCGCTGCGCCCGGACATCCGCTGGGTGATCACCACCATCACGCCGACCGGGTCGGAGCGGGTGCGCTCGCTGTGGGGCGAGGCGGTGGACCACGTCTATCTGCCCTACGACGTGCCGGGCAGCGTGGGCCGCTTCCTCAATCATTTCCAGCCGAGCCTGGCGCTGATCCTGGAGACCGAGCTGTGGCCGAACATGTTGTTCGGCTGCCGCAGCCGCGACATTCCGGTCTACATCCTCAACGCCCGGCTGTCGGCGCGTTCGCTGCGCGGGTACCGGGTACTGGCGGCGTTGATCCGCCGCGCGCTGCGCACGGTCACCTGCGTTGCAGCCCAGTCCGATGACGATGCAGAGCGTTTCATCCAGCTGGGCGCGTCGCCGTCGCAGGTGCAGGCGCTGGGCAACCTGAAGTTCGATATCGCCACGCCCAACGTGCAGGCATTCGTCGAACGCTTCCAGCAGTCCGTTGCCGGTGATCGGCCGGTGTGGATCGCGGCAAGCACGCACGAGGGCGAAGAGCAGGCCGTGATCGAACTGCACAGACAGTTGCGCCTGCAGCATCCCGGGCTGTTGCTGCTTTGGGCCCCGCGCCACCCAGAGCGTTTCGCCCGGGTGGAAACGCTGGCCCGCGACCAGGGCTGGCAGGTGACCACCCGCCGCGCGCAGCAGTGGCCCGGCGGAGGCGACGACGTCTTCGTCATCGACACACTCGGTGAGCTGATGTCTTTCTATGCGTGCGCGCAGGTGGCCTTCGTCGGCGGCAGCCTGCAGGCCATCGGCGGCCACAATCTGCTGGAGCCGGCCGCGATGGGCACAGCGGCGGTGACCGGGCCGCACCTGCACAATTTCGCCGAGATATCGCGGCGCATGCTTGAAGCCGGCGCGCTGCTTGTCGGCAATGACCCGCAGGCGGTGGGTGATCACCTGCATCACCTGTTGGCTGACGCGGCGGCACGTGAAGACATGGCGCAGGCCGGTTGTGCGTTGGTGAGCAATGGACGCGGTGCATTGAAGCGGACGATCGCGTTGGTGGAACCCCACCTGCCGCCAGCACTTGAGTTGTAATCGGCTCGATTACCGCGTTTTTAGGCTTTTTCCGATTTTCTGGTCCACGCGTCCTGCCTAGCTTCGGGAGAGCAGCCACCGGCTGCGTCTCCCGGAGAAGCCGATGTACCTCTCACCCGTGTCGCACGTCCGTATCGGCGTGCTGTCTGCCCTGCTGCTGCCCGCCTCACTGCTGGCGCAGGATCGCAACGACGACGCACACCCCCGATTCCTCGGTCCCTTGGCCAGTGGCGGCCAGCCGGTGCCGAAAGGGATGGTCAACATCGAACCCTATCTGATCAACAGCACATCGTCGTCCCGCTTCGATGCGGACGGTCATCGGCTCGACCGTGATGCGCCCGCGCAGTGGGACCTGGTCGTGCCGATGAACGTGGGCGTCACCGATCGACTGACCCTCGGCACCACCCTCGCTGGCCAGTACGATCAGGGCGCTGATGGACGGCGTGATCTGGTCATTGGCGATACGTCAGTCAAAGCCCAGTACGCGGTGTATGCCAGTACAGGGTGCCACCGCACCGCGTGGGCGGTTACCGCGCAGCGTGGCCTGCCCACCGGGCGCCATGATCGCCTGCAGTACACCGACCGCGCAGGCAGTGGCAGTGGTGCGCAGACCACGGCGCTTTCCGTGCAGGGCCAGGCTTACTTCCTGGACGGCATGCTGCGCGCACGCGCCGTGGCAGGCTGGCGCCTTCCAGGCAGCCGCGCCGGCATCCGCGGGCAGAGCGTATACGGTACTGCCGCCGGATTCAGCGGTTCGGCGCGGCTGGGCAGCACCTTCAGCTCCAGCGTCGCAGCCGAATACAGCGTGCATCCGCGCTGGACCCTGGTGGCCGAGGCCCTGTACGAACAAGATCGTGGCGCGCATGTAAGCGGACGGATGGCCGAGGGTGAAGCGCTGGACAGGCGGGATCCCACCTCATGGCGGCTGTCTGTACTGCCTGCGGTGGAGTACCACTTCAGCGACCAGGTCGGCGTCATCGGGGGCGTCCAGTTGGGCGTTGCCGGGCGCAACGCCAGTGCCATCGTGGCGCCGCAGGTTGCGTTGAACGTCGCGTTCTGACCCCGGCCATGCCGGCCGCGCCGCTGCCATGAAGGTAGCGGCGCGGCGCCCATCAGCCACTCGTGCTTGGACTCCAGAATGCCTGGCGCACGCCAGGCAGCGACTGCAACGCATGCACCATGCCGTCCATGGCATCGGCATCCACGGACGTTGCCGTGAGGACGGCTTCGATCTCCACGTCCTCTTCGCCGAACGCGGTCACCTGCAGATCGGTGACCGGATAGGCGTGCCGCTCAAGCGCGCTTTCCAGCGCTGCCATCAGTTCGCGCTGGCGGTGGCGTCCTACGATCACATGCACGATGTTGGTCACTTCCACCGTGTCCGAATCCAGTGGACGGCGGTTGATCGCGTTGACGATCGGCCGCAGCAGGGTGTTCGCGGCGAGCACGAATACCGTTCCCAGCACGGCCTCTGCCAGCATGCCGGTGCCTGCGGCCACGCCGATCGCGGCCGACCCCCATAACGTGGCGGCGGTATTGATGCCGCGGATGTTGCCTCCCTCGCGCATGATCACGCCGGCCCCCAGGAAGCCCACGCCCGATACGACATAGGCCACCACCTGCAGCGGGTTCGGCGTACCGCCGTAATGTGCGTGGAAACGCATCGCGATGTCGACGAACAGCGCCGCACCGACGGCAACCAGCACGTTGGTGCGCAGGCCGGCAGTCCGTTGCCGGTACTGCCGCTCCAGGCCCACCAGGCCCCCCAGCAGGAAGGCCAAGGACAGGCTGGTGACGGTATCCAGCGTGGCGGTAACGTCCAGGTGCTGCAACAGGCGCATCAGCCCGCCGCCCCGGTCAGCTGGTCACCGAGGAACGCCCACGCAAAGCCGAAGTAGACGAACACGCCGATCAGGTCCATGACCGAGGTGATCAGCGGCGAGGACAGCGTCGCCGGATCGGTGCCCAAGCGCCGCGCGAGGAACGGCAGCAGTGCGCCGATGACGCCGCCGAGTGCGGTGCAGACCAGCATGCTCAGGCCCACCACCAGCAGTACGTCCGTGCCCACGCCCTTGCTGAAGTACGCCAGCACGGCTTCCAGCAGGGCGATGGTGATGCCGAGCATGGCCGCCACCGGCAGTTCACGGCGGATCACGAACCCCACGTGGCGCCAGTTCAATCCCAGCTCACCCAGCGCCATGCCGCGGATCACCAGCGTGGCGGATTGGCTGCCGGTATTGCCGCCCATGTCGACAATGGGGGCGATGAAGGCGGCCAGCACGATGGCCTGGCTCAGCAGTTCCTCCTGGGCGGCGACGAAGGTGCTGGTGATGATGCCGAAGAAGGTCAGCACGGCCAGCCAGAACACGCGCACGCTGAACATCCTGCGCAGGGGGGTGGTCATCACATCCAGGTCGCCCCCCTTGCCGGTGGACGTGCCACCAAAGCGTGCGAGCTGATTGGCATCCTGTTGCTTGTCGATGTCCATCGCATCGTCCACGGTCACGATGCCGATCATGCGGTCCTTGTCATCCAGCACGGGTACCGCGAGCAGGTCATAACGGCGGATCAGGTCAGCGGCCTGCACGCGTGGCCACGCCGCACGCACGAACACCGCATCCGGCCGCAGCAGCTCGGCCACGCGGGTGTCGGCCTTCGCCACCACCAGGTCGCGCAGGGACACCGTCCCCTGCAGGTGCCGCTGGGCATCGAGCACGTACAGCACATACACCGTTTCGCTGTCCGGCGCCGTCGCGCGGATATGGTCCAGTGCTGCGCTGACGGTCATGCTGCTGCCGATGGCCACGAAATCCGATGTCGTCGCGGAGCCGACGGCGGATTCCGGGTAGGCGGACAATGCCAGGACGTCATCGCGCTCGATCTCATCCAGGCCGTCCAACAGCCCGGATTTCCCCGGGGCATCCAGCCGGTTGAACAGGTCGGCGCGGTCGTCGGCTGGCATCTGCGCGAACAGCTCCGACAGCGCCTTGGCCGGCAGCACGGCAACCAGCGCATCCTGCCGTTCGGCGTCGAAGTGCGAGAACAGCATCGCGCGCTGTGGCGTCTCCAGAAGCTGCAGCAAGGTCGAAGCAGGGCGGACGCCGATCGCCTGCAGGGCATCGGCGAGATCGGACGGGTGGCAGATGCGGACCAGTTTGGCGAAGCCCGCGCGATCGGGGGCGTGGGCGAAACGGCGGACGGCGAACATCATCTCTTCGCGGTTCATGGGAAGTCTCCTGGACAGGGTGCGATAGGCAGGTAGCCGCGAACAGCGGCGTTGATGGGGAAGGGTTATCGGCTCAGTGGCAGGTTCAGACCCACCGTGAGCCACGAATCAGAAGCCGCGCCGTGCGGGTAGCCGACGAGCAGATCCAGCGAGGCGTCGTTGCGTAGGAGGCGGCGCACGCCGAGCTGGCTGCTGCGTTGGCGAGCGGCATCGCGGTACTGCTCGGCCAGCACGGACCAGCGGGGTGCGATCCGGATTTCAGTGCCGGCACCGAAGGTCAGCCCGCGTTCGGTGCGTGATCGCACCCAGCCCGTGTTGGCATGGATCAACACGTCGCCTTGCCGATCCACCGCGATACTCAACGGGACATTGACTGCCCACCCGCGGGCCCCACCGTGGCGGAGGTCACCCCCGGTCTGGAGGGCACCGGCCAACTGGATCCGGTCAGCGTGCCAACCGCGCAGCGTGCGCTTGGCACCAATGGCCCACGGGGTATCACCGCTACCGCGCAGATGGCTCAGCGCGAAGGACCACTCCGTGCCTGCCACGGTGCACGCCGGCACGGCGGTGCGTTCGCTATGGCCGGTGCTGTTGCGGATCCAGCTTTCCAGTTGGCAGCTGGATTCGGGCGTGGTGCCGGCGTCGTCCACCAGCAGGCTGGCCGCAGCGAGCGAGGGGCCGCTGACGGTGAGGGTCGCCCACAGCGGGGCAAGGCGAAGAGAGGTGAAGCGCATGGTCGTACTCCGGAAAACAAAACGGATACGCCAGCGGCTCCCACTTGGGCCGAAGGTAAAGAATGCGATGTTCGAAGATCAGGCCGTCGGCAAGGGACGGCGCAGGGCCTCGTCCTGGCGGACGCGACCTGCCTGGCAGTGTCGGATCCGCTCAGTAAAAGCAGAATCTACTGTGACTGTCCAAGCAGGGGCCCCCGGGGCGATGAAGTGCGCGCATGGTGGACAGGCGGGCACGCGGAGGTCAAGCGGAATCCCTGCAAAGCGCGCATATCCGTGCGATGCGGCACGAATCTGCGTAATGGCAGGCCACTGCCACCTGTCGCGAGGCGTCATATACGACATGGCAGCGCGATGCTGTCTGCGCTGTGGGATGCCGTCGATAGCGGTGACGTTCGGTTTAGTGCCTTTCGATAGAGTTCGTATTTTCATATTCCAACTTTCCCCATGTCCGCCCGGCGCCTCGCGCTCTAGCGTCGTCAGCGCAGGCAAAAACGCCTGATTTGGAGAGAGGAACACCATGCACGAACGAACCACCCGGCAGCACGTGTCACGCGCCTGCCTGCTGCTGTTGGGCAGCGTCATGACGACGCCTGCCGCTTTCGCCGAATCGTCGCCCCGTTTCGCCGGTCCTCTGCTGAGTCCTGCGCCCCCGCTGCCGGTGGGCATGCTCAACATCGAGCCGTACCTGATCAACAGCCAGTTGCGCGGTGTGTATGACGGGCAAGGCGATCGACACGATGCGAGTGGCCCCGACGGGTGGTACCTGGCCGTGCCGGTGCAGTACGGCCTGCATGAGCGGGTCACCGTCGCCGCGAGTTTCAACGCGTCGTACAACCGCGATGGCGATCACTCGCGTGCGTTCGACATCGGCGATACGACCTTGTCGGCGTTGATCGGGCTGTACAAAGGCGACGGCCCGAACCGCCCGACGCTGACCCTCGCGGTGCGCCAGAGCATCGCCACCGGCCATCACGACCGCCTGGAAGAGCGCCCCATTTCGGTGGCCAGTGGTACCGGCGTGGGGGCCACCAGTTTCGGTCTGCACGGCCAGGCGTATTTCGTCGATGGCCATCTGCGCCTGCGCGCCAGCACGTTGTGGCGCACGCCCGGTGCCAACGCCGGTGTGCGCGGGCAGAGCGCCTTCGGCACCCCGAGCGGTTTCGATGGGCGGGTGCGGATGGGTGCGGCGATGACCAGCCTGCTGGCCGCCGAGTACAGCCTGTCACGCACCTGGGTGCTGGCGGGCGAACTGCTGCACGAGCGTGAGAGTGAGAGCAGTCTGCATGGCACGCAGCCGGCAGCCGCGGGGCGCGAGGAATTCCATCGGCGTGACCCGTCGAGCTGGCGCTTCTCGGTCGTGCCGGCGGTGCAGTACCACTGGAACGACAATGTCGCCCTGGTGGCCGGCGCGCAGGTGTCGCTTGCCGGACGCAACAGCAGTGCGGTGGTCGTGCCGCAGGTCGCGGTGAACATGGTCTGGTGATGGGCTGACGGCCCGCGGCCGTCATGACGAAAAAAGCCACCCGCATGCGGGTGGCTTTCCTGTGTTCACACCGCAGCGGTGATCAGTTGCCGACGGTGGTGCTCGGGTTGCCGGCATCGACGGTCAGCAGGCGATTGATCTCCTGCAGTTCGGCGATGTCCAGGCCACCCACGGCCTGGCTCAACAGCAGGCGGTTCTGCAGGAACGTATAACGCGCGTTCGCGTAGTCCAGCTGCGCGGAGAACAGGATGCGCTGGTTCTGGATGACGTCCAGCACGGTGCGCGTACCCACTTCCAGGCCGACCTGCGAGGCGTCGTACGCGCTCTGCGCGGACACCACGGCAAGACGCCGCGCTTCCACTTCGCTGATGCCGGCCACCAGGGTCTGGTAGGCATTGCGCGTGTTGCGGTCCAGCGCGCGCTTCTGCTGCTCGTAGCCGTCCTGGGCGATGTCACGCTGGGCCAGCGCCTGGCGCACCGCGGACTGCGTGGCGCCGCCGGAGAAGATCGGTACGTTCAAGGTCAGGCCAACACTGTTGGTGCGCGTGTCCGGACTCAGGCCACCCGAACCGACGCTGTCACCCCACGTTGCGCCCTGGCCCACGCTGGCGCCCAGCGCGAGCGTCGGCAGGTGGCCGGCACGTGCGGACTGCACGCTGGCTTCGGAGGCACTGACCTGCAGTTCCTGCGCCTTCAGCGCCGGATTCTGCGCGACGGCGCTCTGTACCAGCTGGTCGACGTTGCCGCGGTTGGCCGGCACTTCCGGACGGAAGTCTTCCGGCAGGCCGCGCAGGTTGGTCACCGGCTGGCCGGTCAGTTCGGTCAACGCCTGGTAGGCATCGGCCAGGGTGTTCTGCGAGACGATGGTGTTGGCACGTGCCTGGTCGTACTGGGCGCGCGCTTCATGCACGTCGGTGATCGGCGCCAGGCCGACTTCCAGACGCTTGTCGGCGAAGTCGAACTGCTTCTTGGCCGCTTCTTCGTTGGTCTTGGCCGCGTTCAGCGATTCGATCGCCACCAGCACGTTGAAGTAGGCGGCCGAGGTGCGGACGATCAGGTTGTCGTTGGCCGAATCCAGGGTGAAATCAGCCGCCTTGCTCAGCTCGCGCTGCGCACGCAGCGTGCTGAACTGGCTCCAGTTGAACAGGGTCTGGCTGCCATCGATGGTGTAGGTGCGGCGACGGCTTTCGAAGGTGCCGGTGTTGTTGCCCCGGTCTTCGGTACGCGAGCGGTTCAACGAGGCGACGCCGTTGATCTGCGGCAGCAGGGCGGCGCGTGCCTGCACGGCGCCTTCCTTGTCGAACAACCGGGTGGACTCGGCAGCCGAGAGCTGCGGATCGCCATTGCGGGCCATTTCGTAGACCTGCAGCAGGTCGGCGGCATGGGCGGACAACGGCAGCAGGACGGTGGCCAGCGCAATAGCGAGGGTTCGGCGGATCATTGCGGCTTCCTTGGACTCAGAGGTGGAACTGGGGGGCCGGCGCGGCACCGCGCAGGTAATCGATATCGGTTTCGTACAGCGATTCGGTGCTGCCATCGGCGTTGACCAGGATCGCTTCCATCACCGGCGAACGGCCGTGGATGATGTACAGGCGACCACCGGGACGCAGCCACGAGGCGAACTGTGACGGCACCTTGTCCACTGCGCCAGTGACACAGATCACATCGAAGCGGCGCTCGGTCTGCCACGCCAGGGCGTCGGCCACTTCCACGCGCACATTGGTGCCCAGCCCGGTGCTGTCCAGTCGCGCACGCGCGGTGGCAGCCAGCTCCGGGTCGATCTCCAGGCTCAGTACGTCGCGCGCGAGCGCGCCGAGGCAGGCCGAGAGGTAGCCGCTGCCGGTGCCGATTTCCAGCACTTCGTCGCCCGGCTGCAGATCCAGCGCCTGCAGCGTGCGGCCTTCCACCACCGGCTTCATCATCTTCTGCCCGCCGTCGAGCGGCAGCTCGATGTCCGCATAAGCCAGCGCGCGGTGCGCTTCAGCCACGAAGGCTTCGCGCGGCAGGCGGGCCAGGACGTCGAGCACCTTGATGTCCAGCACGTCCCAGGGACGGATCTGCTGTTCCACCATCAGTTCACGGGCGTGTGCGTAGTCAATCGTCATGAGGTTCCAATCCAGCGCAGTGGGCCGGCCATTTTACCGGTGCCGGAGGCCGTCGGCGCGCCCAGAGCATGTATTCAGGGCGGCCGGGGACGCAGTGCCGGAAGTCATCGCGACCTCCGGCTTGTTCAGGTTGTACGGATCAGCCACCGCCGGGTGCCGCGGCCACGGGGCGCGGCGCGTAGGCACGCAGGAAGAAGTCCACGCTGGCCGCAACATGGGTGCGGGCATCGCAGGCCGCCAGCGCCGGCATCAGGCCGCACATCAGGTGCGTATGCAGCTCACCTTTGACCAGCGTCATCAACTGCAGCGCGGCCGTGGGGAAGTCGTCGATCTCCAGCTCACCGCCCGTCGCGCGGGCACGCAGGAACTCGGCCAGCGCATCCGTGGTGCGCTTCGGGCCCGCCTGCCAGAACATTTCGCGCAGCCGGTCGTCGGTCTCCGGCGCCATCATCACCCGTTGAACGGACACCGCCGCATCGGAGGTGACCATGTCGAAGAAGGCGTGGGCGATCCCCAGCAACTGGTCGCGCAGGGGGCCTTCGGCGTCTGCCACGAACAGGGTATCGGGCAACATCTCGATGCACTTGGACTTCACCGCTTCGGTGAAAAGGGCTTCTTTGTCGCCGAAATGGCTGTAGACGGTGAGCTTGGAGACACCGGCCTGGGCGGCGATCGTATCCATGCTGACACCGGTGTAGCCCTGCTCGACGAACAGCGCCTTGGCGGCATCAAGGATCGCGGCGCGCTTGCCCAGGTCCTTGGGACGACCGGGACCGGCCGTCTTGCCAGCAGGTTTCGCGGCACGCTTGGGGGAGAAGGGACACATCATCACGCTAATACTAGACCAATCGGTTCGATATTTATACTATACCGCCGGGTTTACTAATCGCCCGGCGCCCCGCACCGCGTGGCCGCCACCACTTTGAACGCGTTATCAGGACGACTATCGATGAAGATCGTGCGCTGGATGGGACTTGCCTTGGGTGTGGCTGTGCTCGCTGCCTGCTCGGGCAACAAGGAGGAGGTGGTGGCTGCCGTCCCGGTGCTCGTCGTGCATCCTGGCGTGGTGACCGGTCAGGGCGGCACCGTGTTCCCCGGTGAAGTCCGCGCGCGGCAGGAAAGCGCGCTGTCGTTCCGGGTGGGCGGCAACCTGGTCAAACGCGACGTCGATGCCGGCCAACGCGTCAGCAAAGGCCAGGTCCTGGCCGAGCTCGATGTGGCCGACTTCGCCCTGCAGGCGCGTGCGTCGCAGGCCCAGCTGGCCGCCGCCCAGGCCGACCTGGTGCGCGCACGCGACGACCATCGGCGCTATGAGGCACTGGCCGCGCAGCAGCTGGTCAGCCGCTCCGAACTGGACCAGCAGTCCGCTGCGTTGAAAGCGGCGCAGGGCCAGGCGGATGCGGCGCGGGCCAATCTGGATGTGCTGCGCAACCAGGCCGGCTATGCGCAGTTGCGCGCGCCGACGGACGGGGTGATTGCCAGCCGCGAGGCCGAAGCCGGGCAGGTCGTGACGGCCGGGCAGACCATCTTCAACCTGGCCGCCGATGGGGGGCGCGAGGTATTGATCGATCTGCCGGAAGCCACGCTGCGTGACTTTGCCGTGGGCCAGGCCGTGCAGGTGGACCTGTGGAACCGTGCCGGGGCGATGTTGCCGGGCACCATCCGCGAGATCGCCGCCGCCGCTGATCCGCAGTCGCGCACCTATGCCACGCGCGTCAGCCTGGCGGCGGATGCGCTGGCCGACGTGAGCCTGGGGCAGAGCGCGCGCGTGCATGTGGCGCCTTCGGGCTCCGGTGCCGGCGCCCTGCAGCTGCCGCTGGCCGCGCTGCAGCGCGGTGCCGACGGCCGTGCCAGCGTGTGGGTGGTGGATCCCGACACCGCCACCTTGAAGGCGGTGAGCGTGACCACCGGTGCCTACGGCAGCGACAGCGTGCCCGTGTCGAGCGGAATCACCGCGCAGGACTGGGTGGTTGCCGCCGGTGGCCATCTGCTGCGCGCCGGACAACCGGTGGTGGCCGTGGACCGGCAGAACCAGCCGGTCCTGAAGCCGGCCGTCCGCGGTCCTGCCCCTGCGCCGAAGGGCAAGGAGTAAGCCCGTGCGCCGTTTCAATCTTTCCGAATGGGCTTTGGCCAACCGCCCGCTTGTGTTGTTCGCCATGCTGGCCTTCGCCCTGATCGGGGTGTGGTCCTACAAGCATCTGGGTCAGTCCGAAGATCCGCCCTTCACGTTCAAGGCGATGGTGGTGCGCACGCTGTGGCCCGGTGCCACGGCCGAGCAGGTGTCGCGGCAGGTGACCGAGCCGATCGAAAAAGCGCTGATGAACACCGGCGAGTTCGAGTTCATCCGCTCGTATTCGCGCCCCGGCGAATCGCAGGTGATCTTCATGGCCCGCGACGACCTGCGCTCCAAGCAGATCCCAGACCTGTGGTACCAGGTACGCAAGCGCGTGGGCGACATCCAGGCCACGCTGCCACGGGAGATCGTCGGTCCGTTCTTCAATGATGAGTTCGGCGATACCTTCGGCAACATCTACGCACTGACGGGCCAAGGCTTCGATTATGCGGTGATGCGCGACTACGCCGACCGCATCCAGCTGGAGCTGCAGCGGGTGCCGGACGTGGGCAAGGTCGACCTGGTCGGGCTGCAGGATGAAAAGGTCTGGATCGAGCTGTCCAACGCCAAGCTGGCCACGCTGGGTGTGTCGATGCAGCAGGTGCAGCAGGCGCTGGCCGACCAGAACGCGATCACCGGCACCAGCTTCTTCGAAACCGCCACCGACCGCGTGCAGCTGCGGGTGAGCGGGCAGTTCGACAGCATCGAGGCGATACGCGCGTTCCCGATCCGTGCCGGTGAACGTACCGTGCGCCTGGGCGACCTCGCCGAGGTGAAGCGGGGCTTCGCCGATCCGGCATCGCCGAAGATGCGCTTCATGGGCGCCGATGCGATCGGTCTGGCGGTGGCGATGAAGGACGGCGGTGACATCCTCGCCCTCGGTGCGCATCTGGATGCGGAGTTCGAACGACTGCAGAAGACCCTGCCGGCGGGCATGCAGCTGCGCAAGGTGTCCGACCAGCCCAAGGCGGTGGAAGAGTCGGTGGGTGAGTTCGTGCAGGTGCTGACCGAAGCGGTGGTGATCGTGCTGCTGGTCAGTTTCTTCTCGCTGGGCCTGCGCACCGGGCTGGTGGTAGGCGTGACCATTCCACTGGTGCTGGCGATGACCTTCTTCGTCATGCATTACTTCGGCATCGGCCTGCACAAGATTTCGCTGGGTGCGCTGGTGCTGGCGCTCGGCCTGCTGGTGGACGATGCGATCATCGCGGTGGAGATGATGGCCACCAAGATGGAGCAGGGCTACGATCGCCTGCGTGCGGCCAGCTTTGCGTGGGAGTCCACCGCCTTCCCGATGCTGACCGGGACGCTGATCACCGCGGCCGGCTTCCTGCCGATCGCGACGGCGGCCTCCAGCACCGGCGAGTACACCCGTTCGCTGTTCCAGGTGGTGACCATCGCGCTGGTGGTGTCGTGGATCGCAGCAGTGCTGTTCATTCCCTACCTCGGCGACAAGATGCTGCCGGACCTGTTCAACCGCCAGCCGCCGAAACCGGGCAGTTTCACCGCGCGCTGGCATGCACGCCGGCAGGCGTGGGCGGACCGCTGGCCGGCCGTATCGAACCTGGTCGCGCCGCCGCAGCACGGCCACGACCACGATCCCTACCAGCGGCCGTTCTATGTGCGCTTCCGTCGCTTCCTCGACGCTTGCCTGTGGCACCGCTGGTGGGTCATCGCCGCCACCGCGCTGCTGTTCGTCGGCTCGCTGGTGCTGTTCCGCTTCGTGCCGCAACAGTTCTTCCCGGATTCCACCCGGCCGGAGCTGATGGTGGACATCGAACTGGCCGAAGGCGCGTCGTTGAACGCTACCCGCGACCAGGCCATCAAGCTGGAGAAACTGCTGGCGGGTCGTGAGGGCATCCGCAACTACGTGGCCTATGTCGGCACCGGTTCACCGCGCTTCTACCTGCCGCTGGACCAGCAACTGCCGGCCACCAACTTCGCCCAGTTCGTCGTGCTGGCCAACGACACCAAAGCGCGCGAAACCACCCGGGACTGGTTGATGGACGAGGTGATTCCGCAGTTCCCGGACGTGCAGATGCGGGTGACGCGGCTGGAGAACGGTCCGCCGGTCGGGTACCCGGTGCAGTTCCGTGTGTCGGGCGAACATGTGGCCCAGGTACAAGCGCTGGCCCGCCAGGTCGAGGCAAAGGTGCGCGCCAATCCGCATACGATCAACGTCAACCTGGACTGGAGCGAGCCGAGCAAGGTGGTGCGGCTGGTGATCGATCAGGACCGCGCCCGCGCGTTGGGGGTGAGCAGTGCGCAGGTCAGCCAGTTCCTGGCCAGTTCACTGGCCGGGCAGAGCGTGAGCGTGTACCGCGAGGGCAACCGGCAGATCGAAATGCTGGTACGCGGCCCGGCCGACGAGCGTGCCCATCTGGCGCTGCTGGCCAGCCTGTCGATGCCGACCGCCAGCGGTGGCAGCATCAGTCTGTCGCAAGTGGCGACGCTGGAGCAGGGCTTCGAGGACGGCATCATCTGGCACCGCGATCGCCTGCCGACCGTGACGGTGCGCGCCGACATCGGCGATGGCATGCAGCCGCTGGACGTGGTGCAGCAGATCCTGCCCACCCTGGATGACGTGCGCAGCGAGCTGCCCAGTGGGTACCTGCTGGAAACCGGCGGTACGGTGGAAGATTCGGCACGCGGCCAGGACTCGATCAAGGCCGGCATGCCGTTGTTCCTGGTAGTGGTGGCGACGTTGCTGATGCTGCAGTTGCGGAGCTTTTCCCGCGCGGCGATGGTGCTGGTCACCGCACCGCTGGGCATCATCGGCGCGACGTTGTTCCTGTTGATCTTCCGGGTGCCGTTCGGGTTCGTCGCGCTGCTCGGTACGATCGCACTGGCGGGCATGATCATGCGCAACTCGGTGATCCTGATCGACCAGATCCAGCAGGACATCGACGCCGGGCATGACCGCTGGGATGCGATCCTGGACGCGACGGTACGCCGTTTCCGGCCGATCGTGCTGACCGCGCTGGCGGCGGTGCTGGCGATGATTCCGCTGTCACGCAGCGCGTTCTACGGATCGATGGCGATTTCGATCATGGGCGGACTGATCGTCGGCACGGTGCTGACGCTGGTGTTCCTGCCGGCGTTGTACGCGGCGTGGTTCCGGGTGCGGAAGGAAGACGGTCGAACGGGCTGAGCCCCCTCGCGGTTGGCTACGTTCAGTTGCATCTGCGGGTGGGCCGGGTGGTGGGGCTGGGCGGGGGACGGCAAAAACTGCGTCCATGCGTGCCTCGTTTCGTGCCATCCATGGCACGGGTCCACGTCATCGCATTCGCGCTGCCGCTCCCACGCTTTGCTGCGCAAACCGTGGGCCCCGTCTCACCATCACCCACACCCCGCCGCTTCGCGGCCGCCCCTGACTCAGGGGCTCCCCCCACCAGACGATTTACTGTCACCGGTAACGCCGACCCATGGTCGGCGAGCGCAACGGGCCGTTGGCGGGAACATTCCGCCGAGCACGGCTCGGCGCTACCGATGGCCGCAGGCCCGAACGTTCCGTGGCCGCCATGGACCTGTCAATGGTGGGGTGGGGTGGGGTGGGGTGGCGGGGGCGTTGAGCGCCATGGATGGCGCGAAACGAGGCCCGCATGGATGCAGCTCTTGCCGTCCCCCGCCAACCCACCCCGCCCCACCAACCCACGACCCTGCAGACGTTGACGTTGACGTTGACGTTGACGTTGCAGTTGCAGTTGCACTTGCAGTTGCAGTTGCACTTGCAGTTGCCTCTGCGGGTGCCGGGCGCAGCCCGGCAACCCCCTCAGCCCTGCAGTCGTGCGACCACCGCCGCCGTAGCCTGCTGCGTCGACACCGCCGCACCGGCCGCTGCCAGGTCCGCCGTGAACACACCGGCATCCAGCGCCGCGTGCACCGCCGCTTCCACCGCAGCGGCCTCCGCGTCCAGCCCCAACGAGTGGCGCAGCAGCATCGCCGTGCTGAAGATCGTCGCGTAGGGATTGGCGATGCCCTTGCCGGCGATGTCCGGTGCCGAGCCGTGGATCGGCTCGTAGATGCCGACCGCGCCGGGTTCACCCAGCGATGCCGACGGCAGCAGGCCCAGTGAGCCGGCCAGCATCGACGCTTCGTCCGTCAGGATGTCGCCGAACATGTTCTCGGTCACGATCACGTCGTACTCGCGCGGCTTGGCCAGCAGGTGCATGGCCATCGAATCGACCAGCTGGTGCTCCAGCGACACGTCGGCGAACTCGTCGCGGCCCAGACGGGTGGCGACGTCGCGCCACAGGCGGGAGGTTTCCAGCACGTTGGCCTTGTCCACCGACGTGACCTTGCCGCGACGCTGGCGTGCCAGCTGGAACGCGCTGCGCAGCACGCGCTCGATCTCCACCACGCTGTAGCTGCACAGGTCGCTGGCCGCATCCGCGGTGCGGGTCTTCTCACCGAAATAGATGCCGCCGGTCAGCTCGCGAACCACCACGAAGTCGACGCCGCGCAGCAGCTCGGGCTTGATCGGCGAAGCGTGCAGCGCGGCTTCGTGCGTGCGTACCGGGCGCAGGTTCGCGTACAGGCCCAGCGCCCTGCGGATTGCCAACAGGCCCTGCTCGGGTCGCACGGTGGCGTTGGGATCGGACCACTTCGGGCCGCCGACGGCACCCAGCAGGATCGCGTCGGCGGCACGGCAGGCATCCAGGGTGCTGGCCGGCAGCGGCGCGCCATGGCGATCAATGGCGATGCCGCCGATGTCGTGTTCCTTGAAGCTGAAGCTGTGATGGAAACGGGTGGCAATGGCTTCCAGCACGGCGACACCGGCAGCAGCTACTTCCGGGCCGATGCCATCACCGGGCAATACGACGATCTCAGCGTGCATGTTCACTCTCGTAACGTTCAATGTCGGGGACACGGCCCAGCAGGTAGCCCAACTGGTCGACACCTTCCAGCAGACAGGTCTGCGAGAAGCCGTCCAGCGGGAACGTGTAGACGCGACCATCGGGGGTGCGGACCTCGCGCGCGGCGATGTCCAGGGTCAGGGTATCGTCCGGGCGCTGCATCAGCGCCTGCACGTCGGCCTCGTCCAGCACTACCGGCAGCAGGCCGTTCTTCAGCGCGTTGCCCCGGAAGATATCCGCGATCTCGCTGCTGATGATCGCGCGCAGGCCGAGATCGGTGAGGGCCCACGGCGCATGCTCGCGCGAGGAGCCGCAGCCGAAGTTGCGGCCGGCCAGCAGGATGCTGCGGCCTGCATTCTCTGGCTGGTTGAAGGCGAAATCCGGATTGGGCGTGCCGTCGGCGGTCCAGCGCCAGTCATTGAAGGCATTGCGGCCCAGGCCGGCACGCTCGGTCGTGGACAGGAAGCGCGCCGGGATGATCTGGTCGGTATCGATGTTGGTCTGGCGCAGCACGACGCTGGCCGAGCTCAGGGTACGGAAGCCGGGCATCACGCCACCTCCTGGGTGAACAGGTCACGGACGTCGGCAACGTGGCCGTTCACCGCCGCCCACGCGGCGGTCATCGGCGAAGCCAGCAGGGTGCGCGAGCCCGGCCCTTGGCGGCCCTCGAAATTGCGGTTGCTGGTACTCACCGCCAGTTGGCCCGGCGCGACCAGATCGCCGTTCATGGCGATGCACATCGAACAGCCTGGCTCGCGCCACTCGGCCCCGGCCGCACGCACGATCGCGTCGATGCCTTCGGCTTCGGCCTGGCGCTTGACGATCTCCGAACCGGGGACCACCAGCATGCGCACGCGGTCGGCCACGCGACGGCCCTGCAGCACGTGCGCGACTTCGCGCATGTCGCTCAGGCGGCCATTGGTGCAGGAGCCGACGAAGACCACGTCCACCGGCGTGTCTTCGAGGGTGTCACCGGCATGGAACTGCATGTAGTCCAGGCCCTTCTGCGCGGCGGCATCGTGGGCGGCGGGAATGGGTGCATCCACGGCGATGGCCGTGCCGGGATGCGTGCCCCAGGTCAACGTGGGGCGGATGTCCGCTGCATCGATCGACACCTCGGCATCGAAGCGTGCGCCTTCATCGCTGCGCAACTGCGACCAGCGCGCCACGGCGGCATCGAAATCAGCCCCCTTGGGCCCGCGCGGGGTGGCGGCGACCCAGTCGAAGGTGATCTGGTCCGGGGCCACCATGCCGGCGCGTGCACCGGCCTCGATGGACATGTTGCACAGGGTCATGCGCTGCTCCATGTCCATGGCGGCGATGGTGCTGCCGCGGAACTCCAGCACGTGGCCGGTGCCACCGTTGACGCCGATCACGCCGATGATGTGCAGGACCACGTCCTTGGCACCTACGCCGGGGGGGAGGGCGCCCTCGACGGTGATCGCCATCGTTTTGGCCTTGCGCTGCAGCAGGCACTGCGTAGCGAGCACGTGGCCGACTTCGCTGGTGCCGATGCCAAAGGCCAGCGCACCGAAGGCGCCGTGCGTGGAGGTATGGCTGTCGCCGCAGACGATGGTCATGCCGGGCTGGGTGAAGCCCTGTTCCGGCGCGATGACATGCACGATGCCGCGGCTGGCCGAGGCCATGTCGAACAGTTCAACCCCGTACTCGGCGCAGTTGCGCGCCAGCATCGCCACCTGGGCTTCGGAGGCGGCGCTGGCGTAGGGCAGGGAGCCATCGGCGCGCGCGGGCAGCGTCGGCGTGGAGTGGTCCATGGTGCCCTTGGTGAGGTCGGGCCGGCGCGGCGACAGACCGCGTTCGCGCAGCTCGGTGAATGCCTGCGGCGAGGTGACTTCGTGGATCAGGTGCAGGTCGATGTACAGCACGGCAGGTGCGCTGTCGGATTCGGGGACGACCACGTGGGTGTCCCACAGTTTGTCGTACAGGGTGCGGGGTGCGGGGGTCATGCGATGGCCTGGCAGGTTGATACGGTGGTGAACATCAAGGCAGAACGGGAAGCGGTCAAGGTCAGCGGCGACGCGCGAGCACCCGCAGGCGCACATAGTCGGCCAACGGCTGTCCGGACGCATCCCGGGGCAGTTCGCTGAGCAGTGCGGCGGCGCCCTCGCGCACGCGCGCGGCGGCGCCAGGCGGCAGGTCATCCAGGAAGGGGCTGGCGAACACGCGCAACCAGCCTTCGATGCCGGTGGGCAGGGGCGTGGGGCGCTCGATCAGTTCGGCGAACTGCACATGGAATCCATGCTGGCGCAGGCGGTCGCTGTAGGTGTCAGCGGTAGGGAAGTACCAGGCGAACGGGCTTTCGCCATGACCGTGGGCCACGCGTGCGGCCTGGATGGCACCGACGATGGTGGCCACGTTGCCCTGTCCCCCGAATTCGGCGACGAAGCGTCCGCCGGGCTTCAACGCGCGGCGCACGCCAGCCAGCACGCGGTCCGGCTCGCGCATCCAGTGCAGTGCTGCATTGCTGAACACCGCATCGAACTCTCCGTCGAATGTCAGGGCATGGCCGTCCATCACCTGCGCGTCCAGGCCACGTGCACGGGCGGCGATCACCAGCTCGGGCGATGCGTCGACGCCGGTGATCCGGGCGCCGGTCAGCGCCAGTTCGGTACTGAGCACGCCGTCCCCGCAGCCCAGGTCGAGCACGCGTTCGCCGCTGCGCGCATCGAGCAGGCGTGCCACGGCACCGCCGAGCACCGGAACGAACCCGGCATCGATGGCGTAGTCCTGCGCGTTCCAGCGCTGGCCGGCATCCACAGGTGGCGCGGCGGTGTCGAAAGCGTTCATCGAAGTGTCCTCAGGCCGTGGCGGGGTGGGGGGCTTCGTTGCTGGCCACAACGGCATCGCGCTGGCGCAGCAGTCGATTGGCGACGTCCAGCCACGCCAGGGCGGAGGCTTCGATGATGTCGCGGCTGGTGCCGGTCCCCTCGAAGACCTCATCGCCGTTGCGCACACTCAGGTTGGCCTCGCCGCGCGCGTCGGCGCCGATGCCCACGCTGTGCACCTGGTAGCTGTCCAGCTGCAGGCTGACGCCGGTGGCCGAGGACAGCGCGCCGAACAGTGCATCCACCGGCCCGTCGCCCTGGGCGGTCTCGGCCACGCGGTTGCCATCGGCGTCGGACAGTTCGACCAGGGCATTGGCACGGCTGCCGACATCGCTGATGGTCATCGAGGCCAGGCGATAGCCGGGGGCGCTGGCACCGCCCTGCATCAGCGTCTGCAGGTCCGCGTCGGTGACCACGCGCTGCTGCTCGCACAACGCCTTGAACTGCTCGAACACCAGCTTCAGCTCGTCTTCTTCCAGCCAGAAGCCCAGTGCGCGCAGACGCTGCTCGACGGCCGCGCGGCCGCTGTGGCGACCCAGCACCATCTGCGAATCCTCCCAGCCCACGTCTTCGGGCCGCATGATTTCGTAGGTGCCGCGATGACGCAGCATGCCGTGCTGGTGGATGCCCGATTCATGCGCGAACGCGTTGGCGCCGACGATGGCCTTGTTGCGCTGCACCGGCATGCCGACCAGCCGCTGCAGCAGCTGCGACGTGGATACGATGCGCTGGGTGTTGATCGCGGTGTCCTGCTCGTAGAAGGCCTGTCGCACCTTCAGCGCCATGGCGATTTCTTCCACGGCACAATTGCCGGCGCGCTCGCCGATGCCGTTCACCGTGCACTCCACCTGGCGTGCGCCACCTTCGATGGCGGCCAGCGAGTTGGCCACGGCCAGTCCCAAATCGTTGTGACAGTGGGTGCTGAACACCACGCGGTCGGCGCCGGTGACGTCGGCTACACCGGCGATGACCTGCTGGAACATCGCGCGGATCTCTTCCGGGGTGGTGAAGCCCACGGTGTCGGGCAGGTTGATGGTGGTGGCCCCGGCGGCGATGGCGACGCGTGATACCTCGATCAGGTAATCCAGTTCGGTGCGGGTTGCATCCTCGGCGGAGAACTCGACATCGTCGATGTACGAGCGCGCCAGCGCCACGTGCTTGCGCACCGACTCCAGCACCTGTTCGCGGGTCATGCGCAGCTTGTGCTCACGGTGCAGCGGGCTGGTGGACAGGAACACGTGCAGGCGCGGATGCGCCGCCGAATCCAGCGAGCGTACCGAGGTTTCGATGTCAGCGGCCAGGCAGCGCGACAGCACGGCCAGGATGGGGCGTTGCACATCACGGCCGATCATCGTCATTGCTTCGCGGTCGGACTGCGAACTGGCCGGGAAGCCGGTTTCGATCACATCCACGCCCAGCTCGTCCAGCGCGCGCGCCATCACCAGCTTCTGCTGCGGGCTCATGCTGCAGCCCGGGGACTGTTCACCGTCGCGCAGGGTGGTATCGAAGATGCGGATGCGCGGCGGGGTAATTCGTTCGATGGTCGGCGTGTTCATGGGGAGGTCTCCTCGACAACGGGCAGTGCGGCGTTCAAATGGGAAGGGGAAGCAGCAGGTTTCAAAGGGGGAAGGGCGACGGCCATGGCAGGCGCTCGCAGGGTTTCAGGGCGACGGCGGCGCGGCTTGCGCGGCGCGCGTGGGCGCACGTCGGTCAGCAGGCCGGCCAGCACGGAGGCATCGATGTTGCCGCCGGAGACGACGGCAAATTTGCGTCGGCCGGCGACGCGGCGGCCAGCAGCCAGCGCGAGCGCACCGGCGCCTTCGGCGATCAGGTTCTCTTCCAGGGCCAGCCGCACCAAGGTCTCGCGCAGTTCGGCTTCGCGCACGATCACCACGTCGTCCAGCAGGGAGGCACACAGGCGGCGGGTCAGGAAGCCGGGGATCTTCACCCGCACGCCGTCAGCCAGTGACGCAACGGGTGCGATGGGGCGGATGTCACCGCGCATGGCGCGGGCCATCGAATCGACGCCCTCGACCTGTGCGCCGACGATGCGCACGCCCTGCGACTTCAGTGCCAGTGCGACGCCGGAGGCCAGGCCGCCGCCGCCAATGGGGACGATCACCACATCCGGTGCATAGGGGGCCAGTTCAATGCCGACCGTGCCCTGACCGGCGATGACATCGGCGTCGTCGAACGCAGACAGGAAGCGATAGTCGTGCTGCTTGGCCAGCTCCACGGCGAACGCCCACGCGTCGTCGTAGCTGTCGCCGTGCTGGCGGACGGTGGCGCCCCAATGGGCCACGCCCGCGATCTTGTTGGCCGGTGCGCCATGGGGCATCACGGTGATCGCCTGTACGCCCAGCCGGTGAGCGGCCCACGCCACGCCTTGGGCATGGTTGCCGGCCGACGCGCAGATCACCGGCCGTGCGTCGCCGCGCTCGCGCCCGGCCAGCAGCGCGTTCAGTGCGCCGCGCACCTTGTAGGAACCGGTGCGCTGCAGGTTCTCCAGCTTCAGCCAGGTGCCGAAGCGTTCTGCATGGTGCAGCGGCGTCGGCGGCAGGAAGCGGCGCAGGCGGGCCTGCGCGGCCAGCACGTCGGCGACGGTTACATCGCCTACGTCGGGCTCGCTGGCAGCGCGGTCAGGGGCGGGCATGACGATCCACGCGCGGCGCGAACGGTGACGGCGGCGGGCGGCGAAGAAGACGCCCCCGTGCCAGCACCCCATTGGAGGTGCGGGCGTTCATGCGGCGACTCCCAGTGCGGTGACCTGCACCGATACGCAGTCGTAGATCTTTTCGATCTGGCGGCACAGCGTCTCCGGGGGGCGCGTACCGTCCACCACCAACTGCAGGTGCCAGCGGCCCTGGTCCTGCGCATCGGGGGCGCCATGGATGGCGCGCGGTGCGAAGCCACGGCGCTCGGCCATGCCGATCACCCGCAGCAGGGCACCTTCGGCCGGGTGCAGCACCAGATCAAGCCGGTATTGCATTGGGGGTCTCCTGGCTGACATGGGCGGGGTTGGATTCCAGCATCGTGCTGTTGGCGGTGTTCGGTGGCACCAGTGGCCAGACATTCGCGCGCGCATCAATGCCGACATGCAGCAGCGCCGGGCCCGGCTCGGCGAGCAGCGCGGCCAGGCCGCCTTCGACATCGTCACGCGCATCGATGCGTGTGGCGGCAATGCCGAACACCTTGGCCAAGGCGACGAAATCGGGATTGTCGGACAGGTCGATCTCGCTGTAGCGCTCGGCGAAGAACAGTTCCTGCCACTGCCGGACCATGCCCAGCGAGCTGTTGTCCAGCAGCACGATCTTCACCGGCAGGCGGCAGCGGGCGATGGTGGTCAGCTCCTGGACGTTCATCATGAAGCTGCCGTCACCGGACACCAGCACCACGGTGCGGTCGGGGCAGGCGAACTGCGCGCCCATTGCCGCCGGCAGGCCGAAGCCCATCGTGCCCAGGGCGCCGCTGGTCAGGTGGTTGCGCGGATGGTTGAAGCGGCAATGCTGGGCGACCCACATCTGGTGCTGGCCGACATCGCAGGCGATCACTGCATCGGCCGGCGCCAGTTCACTCAGCCGCTTCAGCAGCGCCGGAGCGTAGATGTGCTTGCCAGGGGCGTCGTAGCGCGCGATGAACTTCTCGCGGTTCTGCGCGCAGCGCGCGCGCCATGCGGCGTGGTTGGCCAGCGGCGCCGGGAAGGCCGCGTGCAGGGCACGGATTGCATGGGCCACGTTGCCGGGCACGGCGATGTCAGCCGTGCGCAGCTTCGAGATTTCATAGGCGTCCGCGTCGATGTGCACGACCCGGGCGAACGGTGCGAACTCCCCCAGCTTGCCGGTGGCGCGGTCATCGAAACGTGCGCCCAGCACCAGCAGCAGATCGGCTTCCTGGGTGGCCATGTTGGCCGCCCGGGTACCGTGCATGCCCAGCATGCCCAGCGACTGTGGATGGCCGGCGGGCAGGGCGCCCAGGCCGCGCAGGGTCAGCACGGCAGGGATGCCGCTGGCCTCGGCGAAATCGCGCAGGGCCTGCACCGCATCACCCAGGGCGATGCCGCCGCCGGCATAGATCACCGGCTTTTCCGCCGCGGCGATCGCGGCAATGGCGTCGGCGATGGCCTGCTCGGCGGGAGCCGGCGGCGGCTCCACGGCGGCCGGCACGTGCGCCGGCAGATGGCTGGCGTCGGCGACCTGCACATCCTTGGGCAGGTCGATCAGCACCGGCCCGGGGCGACCCTCACGGGCGATGCGGAAGGCATCGGCGACCACGCGCGGCAGATCATCGACGCTGCGGACCAGCCAGCTGTGCTTGACGATCGGCAGGGTCAGCCCGAACACGTCCAGTTCCTGGAATGCGTCGGTGCCCAGCAGCGGCGTGGCGACCTGGCCGGTGATGCAGACCATCGGGACCGAATCCAGCATCGCATCGGCGATGCCGGTGATCAGGTTGGACGCACCCGGTCCGGAGGTGGCGATGCACACCCCGACGCGGCCGCTGGCACGGGCGAAGCCATTGGCAGCCAGCGCAGCGCCCTGTTCGTGGCGGACCAGCACGTGTTTCAGCTGCGAATCCACCAGTGCATCGTAGAACGGCATGATGGTGCCACCGGGGTAGCCGAACAGCGTCTGCACGCCTTCGGCCTCCAGGGCCTGGGTCAGCCAGCGCGCGCCGTTGGGCGGCGCGCTGCGTGGTGCGGGGTTGTTCATGGGAAACCTTGCAGAGCGGGTGGGGGAGGGCCGCGCGGGTTACGCGGCCTGACCTTGCAACCAGACCATCTTGGCGCGCAGTTCCTTGCCTACCTTTTCGATGGGGTGATCCAGGTCGGCCTGCTTGAACTTGTTGTAGTTCGGCAGGCCCGCTTCGTACTCGGCCACCCAGTTCTTGGTGAAGGTGCCATCCTGGATGTCCTTCAGGACTTCCTTCATGCGCTCCTTGGTGCCGGCATCGATCACCCGCGGGCCACTGACGTAGTCACCGTATTGCGCCGTCTCCGAGATGAACTCCAACATCCGCGAGATACCGCCTTCGTAGAACAGGTCGACGATCAGCTTCAGCTCGTGCAGCACCTCGTAGTACGCGATCTCCGGCTGGTAGCCGGCTTCCACCAGCGTCTCGAATCCTGCCTGCACCAACGCCGAGGCACCGCCGCACAGCACGGCCTGCTCGCCGAACAGATCCGTCTCGGTCTCTTCCTTGAACGTGGTCTGGATCAGATTGGCGCGTGCGCCACCCAGGCCGGTGGCATAGGCCAACGCATGCGCGGCGGCGTTACCGCTGCGGTCCTGGTGGACGGCCCAGATGCACGGTACGCCGCGGCCGATCTCGTATTCGCGACGGACCAACGCACCCGGTCCCTTGGGCGCGACCAGCACCACGTCCAGGTCATCGCGTGGGGTGATCATGTCGAAATGCACGTTCAGGCCATGCGCGAACAGCAGTACCGCGCCCTGTTTCATGTTCGGCGCCAGCACGTCCTCGTAGAGTTTCTTCTGCACCATGTCCGGGGTCAGCACGGCGACCAGGTCAGCGTCCTTGACGGCCTCCGCCGGTGCCTTGACGGTGAAGCCATCGGCCTGTGCCTTTACTTCGGTCGGACCGCCGGGGCGCAGGCCCACCACCACGTCGAAGCCGGATTCGCGCAGGTTCAGCGCATGCGCGCGGCCCTGGCTGCCGTAGCCGACGACAGCGATCTTGGTCTGGGGCAGGTCGTTGGTGCTCATCGTGGTGGTTCCTTGCAGAGGTGTTGGGTAAGGAGGGAGGGTGTTGCCATGTTCTGAAACGAAAAAACCCGCGCCGGGACCGGTGCGGGTTTTGATCGAGTACCTGTGTGTCTGTTGCTTACACGCTGGCTCGTCCCGCTCCGGTGGGCTGGCTAATAAGTACGAGTACGAGGAGCGAACGCAGCGAGGCGGCGCCGGTGATGGCGGGCTCGGAGTTCGTCGGCGGTGGCGTGTGGCGCTGCAACATGGGTTCGAGGAAAACATGCGCGACGGGGTCTGTCAACCCTTCGCGGAACACGCGGATTGGTTACCCGTGCATCCATGCGAAACCCTTGTCGGGCCTGCATTGTTGCGCCTGAAACGACCTGTGAGCCATGGTCTCGCAAACGTCGATCGCGTCATCCGCGCGATATCCCCAGCGCCCACCTTCCCAGGGTGACCTATGCCGCATAGGCAGCAGCGCGCAGACGCGCGACTATCGATCATCTTCCTCATGGATGCCCCCGACGTGACCCGACGAATTGCCCGCGGCCTGCTCGCCGCCGCCCTGCTCGCTGCCTTGCCGACACTGTCGTTGGCGGCTGATCGCATTACCGGCCAGGGGTTTGCCACCCGCTCGGAGGTGATCGCCCCGCACGCGATGGCCGCCACCTCGCAGCCGCTTGCGACGCAGATTGCGTTGGATGTGATGAAGAACGGCGGCAGCGCCGTCGATGCGGCCATTGCGGCCAATGCCGCGCTGGGCCTGATGGAGCCCACCGGCAATGGGGTAGGCGGTGATCTGTTTGCGATCGTGTGGGATCCGAAAACGCAGAAACTGCATGGTTACAACGGCTCGGGGCGTTCACCCCGTTCACTCACCTTGGCGGAGTTCAAGCGCCGTGGACTGAAGGAAATTCCGGCCACGGGTCCGTTGCCGGTGTCGGTCCCGGGTGCGGTGGATGGCTGGTTCGCGCTGCACGAACGGTTCGGCCGCAAGCCGATGGCGGACAACCTGGCGCCGGCGATCCGCTACGCGCGCGAAGGCCATCCGGTCGCTGAAGTGATCGCCTACTACTGGGATCGCTCCGTGCCGCGCTTGTCCGTGTACCCGGGATTCAAGGAACAGTTCACGGTGGACGGCCATGCCCCGCGCAAGGGCGACATGTGGAAAAACCCGAACCTGGCCGACACGCTGCAGACGATCGCCGACGGCGGGCGTGATGCGTTCTACAAGGGCGACATCGCGCGCACCATCGGTACCTATTTCAAGGCCAACGGCGGCTACCTGAGCTTCGATGACATGGCCGCGCACCACGGGGAATGGATCGAGCCGGTCAGCAGCAACTATCGCGGCTTCGATGTATGGGAGCTGCCGCCCAACAGCCAGGGCATCGCCGCGCTGCAGATCCTCAACGTGCTGGAAGGCTACGATTTCTCGAAGATTCCGTTTGGCTCGCCCGAGCATGTGCACCTGTTCGTCGAAGCGAAAAAGCTGGCGTTCGCCGATCGCGCGCGCTTCTATGCCGACATGGCATTCCAGCCCGCCGCACCGGTGGCCAGGCTTATTTCCAAGGAGTACGCGGCCGAGCGACGCGCGCTGATTTCGATGGACAAGGCATTGAAGGAAGTACAGCCGGGCACGCCGAAGCAACTGGAGGAAGGCGATACGATCTATCTGACCGTCGCCGATGCGGACGGGATGATGGTCTCCCTGATCCAGTCGAATTACCGCGGAATGGGCAGCGGCATGGCCCCGCCGGGACTGGGGTTCATCCTGCAGGACCGTGGCGAGATGTTCGTGCTGCAGAAGGACCATCCCAACGGGTATGCGCCGGGTAAGCGGCCCTTCCAGACGATCATTCCGGGCTTCATCACCAAGGACGGCAAGCCGTACGCCAGTTTCGGGGTGATGGGCGGTGCGATGCAGCCGCAGGGCCATGCGCAGATCGTGATGAACCTGGTGGACTTCGGCATGAACCTGCAGGAAGCCGGCGATGCGCCGCGGATCCAGCACGAAGGGTCAACCGAGCCGACGGGCCAGGCGACGGCGATGATCGACGGGGGCGAGGTGAACTTGGAGACCGGATTTGCGTATGACACGATCCGGGCGTTGATGCGCAAGGGCCATCGGGTCGTGTTCGCAGACGGTCCGTACGGTGGCTACCAGGCGATCATGCGCGACCCCGATACCGGCGTGTATTACGGCGCGTCGGAGAGCCGCAAGGACGGGCAGGCGGCGGGTTACTGACGTCGAACGGGTGAGACCCCCTCGTGGCGGGCGGGAGAGCCACAGCTGAGCTTGGGCCGGTTGGGGGAGGCTGGTCGGGGGACGGCAAGAGCTGCATCCATGCGTGCCTCGTTTCGTGCCATCCATGGCACTCAACGCCCCCGCCCAGCCTCCCCCACCCGGCCCTGACAGATTCCGTGGCCGCCCGCCGCGTATGAAAAAAGAGAAAAGCGGTAGCGCCGACCCATGGTCGGCGAGCGCAGCGGGCCGTTGGCGGGGACATTCCGCCGAGCACGGCTCGGCGCTACCGCAGGCCTCGTTGACCCGTCGGGTGGAGGGGGCCCCTGAGTCAGGGGCGGCCGCGAGGCGGCGGGGTGTGGGTGCTGGTGAGACGGGGCCCGCGGTTTGCGAAGCAAAGCGTGGGAGCGGCAGCGCGAATGCGATGACGTGGACCCGCGCCATGGATGGCGCGAAACGAGGCCCGCAGGATGCGGCTTCTGCCGCCCCCCGCCAACCCACCCCGCCCCGCCAGCAAGCAGCACTGCACAGCAGTTGCAGTTGCACTTGCAGTGGCCGTTGCTTCAAGCGGGCCGCCGGGCTGCAAGCCCGGCACCCACCCCCACACCGATCAGTCGCGCGCTGCGGCCCGTGCAGACTCTTCGCGGGTCTCTTCCTGTGCGGCCATCTCGCGTTCGATCCAGGATTCGATCATGTGCCGCGCGCGCTGTGCCTTGCGCCGCTCACGTGTCCATTCCTGGTCCAGCACGCGGTACAGCGAGATCATCACCAGGATCATCAGCAGGGCGAAGGGCAACGCGGCGATGGTGATCATGCCCTGCAGGGCCGACAACCCACCGGCCAGCAGCAGGGCCCCGGCGATCAAGGCAATCGCCACCCCCCACGCCATCTTCCGCTTCAGCGGCGGATCACCGGCTTCGTCGGTCGACATGCTGGCCAGCACCAGCACGGCGGAATCCGCCGAGGTCACAAAGAAAATCATCAGCAGCACCAGCGCAACGCTGGCCAGTACCGTCGGCATCGGCAGGCTGTCGAACATCGTGAACAGGACGGTCTCGTAGCCGTTGCCCAATGCCGCCACCAGGTCCACGTGGCCGAACAACTGCGACCACAACGCCGTGCCACCGAAGACGGAGAACCAGACAAAGCCGAGCACGGTCGGCGCGATCACCACGCCGATGACGAACTCGCGCACGCTGCGGCCGCGGGAAATGCGCGCGATGAAAGAGCCGACGAAGGGCGCCCAGGCGATCCACCACGCCCAATAGAAGATCGTCCAGTCCGCCACCCACGTGCTGCCCGAGAACGGCGACATGCGCAGGCTCATCGTCACCAGTTGGTTGAGGTAGGAACCCAGCGTGGTGGTGAACGTATCGAAGATGAAGCCGGTCGGGCCCAGCACCAGCACCATGGCCAGCAGCAGGGCGGCCAGGCCCAGGTTGAAGTTGGACAACCACTTGATGCCGCGGTCCACGCCGCTCATGGTCGAGGCCATGTACAGCACGAAGGCGACGGCGATGATGACCATCTGGGTCGGGATGCTGGCCGGAATGCCGAACACCCGCTCCAGCCCGGCGGCGATCTGGATGGTGCCGAAGCCCAGCGTGGTCGCCACGCCGATGGCGGTCGCCACGACGGCGGCAATGTTGACGATCTGGCCGATCCAGCCACGATGGTGGTGGCCGATGATCGGTTGCAGCATGTCACTGACCAGACCGCGCCCGTTGCGGTTGAACTGGAACCACGCCATCGACAGGCCGATCAGCGCGTAAATCGCCCACGGGTGCAGGCCCCAATGGAAGAAGGAGTAACGCATCGACGCGCGTGCGGCCTCCATGCCAAGCGGCTCCAGGCCCTCCGGTGGCTTGACGAAGTGCGATACCGGCTCGGCAGCGCCCCAGAACACCAGACCGATGCCCATGCCTGCGGCAAACAGCATCGACATCCAGCTGGCGCGGGAAAAATCCGGCTCCGCGTCTTCTCCGCCGATACGCAGAGCGCCGAACCGGCCAAACGCGAGATAGAGCAGGAAGGAGAGGGTAAGGAACACGACCAGCAGGTACAGCCAGCCCGCCCCGCGCACTACTTCAGCGAGCACCGTCTGTACGACGGAATTGAAAGGGCCGGGCATCAGGCCGGCGAGCAGCACCAGTACGGCGACCAGTGCGATGGAAATTCGAAACACCATGAAGGGGCTTCTCCGTTCAGGACATGAGGGAGCGAGCAGAAGCTTGCAGCGCAATGCCAGCGAAAAGCCAGCAATGCAGACGGATTGCCAGCGGTTGGGACCAGAGGGCAGGCGCAGGAACGCGCGGGCGCAGTGTACGTGCTGCATCGTCACGGCGCTGTCAGTGTCGCTGGCGACAGCGCTTGTGTGCTGTAATGCGCGCCGAAGCGGGGGTACCGCGGCCATAGGGCTGCGGTTGAGATAGTCCCTTGGAACCTGATCCGGCTGATACCGGCGTAGGGAAGCTTCGCAATGCCGACCGTGCGTGGAGTCCGCCCTGGCGTGTCCGTGCGCGTGCGCCAGTGCGCCGCCGCTTCGTCCCTGACCTTACTGGACGATGCCCGATGAACGCACCGCATGACAGCCTGCAGCAGCAGGCACAGCAGCTCTCCGCCGCCGTAACCCGGCCCATTCCCGGATCCCGCAAGGTGCACGTCGCGGGGTCCCGCGACGATGTGCAGGTGCCCATGCGCGAAATAACGCTGGCACCCAGCCCGGCGATGTTCGGCGGCGCGGACAATGCGCCGCTGACGGTCTATGACACGTCCGGTCCCTACACCGATCCCGATGTGCGCATCGACTTGTCCCAGGGCTTGCCGGCGTTGCGGGCGGGCTGGGTGGAAGAGCGCGGCGATACGGAAGCGCTGTGCCGCGTCACCTCCGCCTTCGGTCGTTCGCGCGAGCTCGACGCGCGCCTGGATGCCGTTCGCTTCGGCTCCCGCAACCCACCGCGCCGCGCGGTCGTCGGCGCCAACGTCACCCAGATGCACTACGCACGGCGCGGCATCATCACCCCGGAGATGGAGTTCGTGGCGATCCGCGAGAACCAGCGGCTGCAGGAGGTGCGGGATGCCGGATTGCTGCAGCAGCATCGCGGGCAGGCCTTTGGTGCCTCGATTCCGCAGAGCATCACCCCGGCGTTCGTCCGCGACGAGATCGCACGCGGGCGGGCGGTGCTGCCGAACAACATCAACCATCCGGAAAGTGAGCCGATGATCATCGGCCGTAATTTCCTGACCAAGATCAACGCCAACATCGGCAACAGTGCGGTGTCTTCGGGCATCGCCGAAGAGGTGGAGAAGCTGGTCTGGGCGATCCGCTGGGGCGGCGATACGGTGATGGATCTGTCAACCGGCAAGCACATCCACGAGACCCGCGAGTGGATCATCCGCAACTCGCCGGTAGCTATTGGCACGGTGCCGATCTACCAGGCACTGGAAAAGGTCGACGGACAGGCGGAAGCACTCAGCTGGGAAATCTTCCGCGACACGCTGATCGAGCAGGCAGAGCAGGGCGTGGACTATTTCACCGTGCACGCGGGGGTACTACAGCGCCATGTGCCGCTGACCGCCAACCGGGTGACCGGGATCGTCTCGCGAGGTGGCAGCATCCTCGCCAAGTGGTGCCTGGCGCATGGCAAAGAGAACTTCCTCTACACGCACTTCGAAGAGATCTGCGAGATCATGAAAGCCTACGACGTGACGTTCTCGTTGGGTGACGGCCTGCGCCCGGGCTGTATCGCCGACGCCAACGATGCGGCGCAGTTCGCTGAACTGGACACGCTGGGCGAACTGACAAAGATCGCCTGGCAACATGATGTGCAGACGATGATCGAAGGGCCGGGCCACGTGCCGATGCACCTGATCAAGGAGAACATGGACAGGCAGTTGCAGGTGTGCGGCGAAGCGCCGTTCTACACCCTGGGGCCACTGACCACCGATATCGCTCCGGGCTATGACCACATCACCAGTGCGATCGGCGCGGCCATGATCGGCTGGTACGGCACGGCAATGCTCTGCTATGTCACGCCGAAGGAGCACCTGGGACTGCCGAACCGCGAGGACGTGCGTGACGGCATCATGGCGTACCGCATCGCCGCGCATGCCGCCGACCTGGCCAAGGGCCACCCCGGTGCCCAGGTGCGCGACAACGCCTTGAGCAAGGCGCGGTTCGAATTCCGCTGGGAGGACCAGTTCAATCTCGGCCTGGATCCAGAGAAGGCGAAGTCCTTCCATGACGAGACCCTGCCTAAGGACGCGCACAAGAGTGCCCATTTCTGTTCGATGTGCGGGCCGCTCTTCTGCTCGATGAAGATCAGCCAGGAGGTGCGTGACCAGGCTGGATGACCCCATCACGCCCTTCATGGGTATGCTGCCGCGATCGCTCCGAGAGGCCCGCCCATGCCCATTCCGCCCACCCTTCGCTGGCTGGCCATTGCCCGTCGCCACCCCTCTGCGTGGCTGCTCGGCGTGCAACTGCTCGGCGTGTTGATGTATCCGGCGATGGACGAGACAGCCGCAGGGCGTGCGGCGGTGGGCACCTTCGGCATCGCGGTGCTTGGCCTTGCCCTGTGGGTGGTGCAGCGCAGCCCGCTGGGAACCTGGCTGGCGCTGTTGCTGGCGGTGCCGTCGGTGGTGTTTTCCATCGCCGCGGTGCTGCTGGGCAATACAGGCCTGGGCACGGCGGCGCAGTTGCTGGAGAGCCTGCTGTATTTCTATACGGCAGGCGCCTTGATCGCCTACATGCTGCAGGACCATAAAGTCACGCGCGATGAACTGTTCGCCGCAGGTGCCACGTTCACTCTGTTGGCGTGGGCGTTCGCGTTCGCATTTTCCGTGTGCCAGCAGTGGTACCCCGGCAGTTTCCTGGCGGCGAGCAGCACGGATTTCCGCACGTGGATGGAGCTGCTTTATCTCAGCTTCAGTTTATTGTCCGGGGTCGGGCTGAGTGACGTGGTTCCCGTGCACCCGCAGGCGCGCGCATTGGTAATGCTGGCGCAGTTTTCCGGGGTGATGTACGTGGCATTGGTGGTATCCCGGCTGGTGGGATTGACCATGCTGCAGCACCCTCGAAAATGAATGCCAGATAAAAAAATCGCGCCCCGGAGAGCGCGAATGATGAAACTTATTATCTGAATACGTAGGCGAGAGAGTGCCGGATGTTTGACGCTGCATGTGCGGTCAACCTGCATAGGCTAGTATTCGCGCGCTCCAGTTTTTTTGCGGTTTGCGTCCATGGTGTGTGCAGAGTCTGGCCGTTCGGTTTCCACGTCCTGGAATGACTGCACGGCTGTACCGCGACCCGTGCGCCCCTACGTTCGAGATACATGAACATCAGCAACAACTCCCTGCGTGACGCGGACATCCTGCGCATAGGCGAATGCACCGTGACCTTCTCGTCGCGTGAAGTGCAGGTGCCGGGCGTGCGTCGTCTGCGCAGGCTTACGCCGAAGGCAGCAGGGGTGTTGCGTGTGCTGGTGACCAGCGGTGGCCGCGTGGTCACCCGCGATGAGCTGTTTGCCGAAGTGTGGCCCGATACGCTGCCGACCAACGATGTGCTGACGCAGGCGGTGACCCAGCTGCGCAAGGCCTTCAGTGGTGATGAGGACGGCGCCACCGCCTATATCGAGACCATCGCCAAAAGCGGGTATCGCCTGCTGGCCGCCGTGAGCGTGGTAGAGGCCGAAGAACCTGCCGCGATCATCGATGACGCGCCATCCGAATTACGCGCCGTCGCCTTGGAGGGTGCCGCCGTAGGCGAGCCCGTCGCTGCAACGCGCCCGAATGCCGATCTGCCGCCGCCGGTCCCCGCTTCACGGCGGGGTACCTGGCGGCGCGTGCGCCGGTGGGTGCTGTTGGCGATAGGGGTCGCGATGCTGGTGGCCCTGTGTGTGATGGCGTGGCTGCTGCAGCGCACTCCGCAGCAGTCACCCGTCGATGCGGCCGTGGAGAACGGGACGCGTGTCATCGGCAGCCCGCAGCGGCCCTATCGACTGATCACCGCTACGGCCGGGTTTGAGACCTATCCGACCTTGTCGCCGGACGGATCGCAGGTGGCCTACGAGGCCAGCGATGAGGAGGAGGGCGGCCAGATCAAGGTGCAGACCTCGGGCAATGCCCCGGCGCGTGACCTGGTCGAGCGTCCGCCAGGGGCAACGGACCGGTTCCCGAGCTGGTCGCCGGACGGTCGCGAGATCGCCTTCGCCCGCTTCTTCGACGACGGCCGCTGCGAAGTCCTGATTTCCAGCGCGACCGGTGGCAACCTGCGCCAGGCCACGCGCTGCGATGGCACCGAGCTGCTCAGCTTCGACTGGGCACCGGACGGCCGTTCGCTGGTCTTCGGCAGCATGGTCGGCGCCTACGCGCATCGCGGCATCCGCCTGTTGGACCTGGCCACCGGTGCGTGGAAGCCGCTGGCGTACGCCGCCCGGGACGATGACTTCGACTATGCGCCACGGATTTCGCCGGATGGTCGTTGGCTGGTGTTCGTACGTAATCCGCAGGTCGGTGATTTGTGGCGGATGCCGGCCGGCGGAGGACCACTGGAGCAGTTGACCGATGATTCCGCCGAGATCCGCGGCTGGGCCTGGCTCAGCGACAGCCGGGAGATCGTGTTCGGGCGGCGCGTGGACAGTGAAGTCCGCTTGTACCGCCTGGATACTGAAAGCCGCCTGCTGCGCGATGTCGGCCTGGACGATGCACAGTGGCCCGCCGTGGCGCGTAACGGCAACATGCTGGCCTTCGTCCATCGCAAGGCCCAGTTCGCCCTCTACAAAGTGCCTTTGCAGGATGTGAGCAAGGCCGAGCGGATCTTCGCCTCCAATGGCCGTGACAGCCAGCCGATGCTGGCGCCGGACGGCAGGCATCTGGTGTTCGCCTCCGATCGCTCCGGCAGTTATGCGTTGTGGTGGGCAGACAAAGAGCACCCACAGTCGCTGCGCCCGATCGAAGGCCTGCGGCCGGAGGCGCGCCAGCCACCGGACTGGTCGCCGGACAGCCGCCACCTGTTGGCCTTGGGGCGTGACGACCATGGCGAGCCGCATGTGTACGAAATCACCCCCCGGGACGAGCAGGTCACCCAACTGCCGGTTCCCGCGTCGCGCCCCCTTCAGGCGTTGTATACGGCCGATCCTGGCCGGGTACTGGTGATCGAGCGCGATGACGAGCAGCGCACGCGACTCATCCTGTACGACCGGCGCAGTACGCCGTGGCAGCGGCTGGCCACTCTGGATGGGGTGTCGCAGGCGCGGTTCGACGCGGCACGTCGGCGTGTGCTGTTCACCCGCTTCGGGGCGGGCGGTTTGTGGTCGGTGGACGATGCTCTGACCGCCGCCAGCGTGCAGCAGGTCAGCGCGGACAGGCCATCGCGTTGGCGCTACCGCACGTGGAGCGTGGCCGGCAATGGCAGCATCGATTATGTGGACGCATGGGCGGGATGCAGTACCGGCCTGCAGCGCCTCACCACGGGCGCCGAGCCACTTACGCGCTGCCTGGATGCGCGTCGCCTGAGTTCAGGCAACGGATTCAGTACCAGCGTTGACGGAAGTGACCTGTACGTGGCCCTCGCGGTATCCGATGGTGCGGATGTCGGCGTGATGCAGCTGCCCGAATTGACGGGTGAAGTGTTCCCCGCCTTCATCAAGCCATTGATTCTGAAAGACTAGTTTCTTTCGTAAGTTTTTCGTCGGCTCCTCGTGTCGATTTCGTGGCGAAGTCGTCGCAACGTCCTGACCGCTGGCAGCTCATTTGGCAAAACGGATGCCCTGTATTGGCAAACCCGTGGTGCCCCTATGCGTCAGCTCGCCCTCGCCGATCGCGGCCAGTCCCTCTCCCTCGACAAGTCGCTCGACGACGCCACGCCGATCTGCCTGAGCGTCGCCCGATTGGGCAGTCTGCAGACGGCCGGCAGCTGCTTCACGGTCTGGATCCAGGTGCGGGGCAGTGCATGGGTGGAGGCCAAGGAAGGGCGTTTCCGCCTGCGGCGCGGCGAGTGGATCGCCTTCGAGAAGGAATCGCGGCCGTTGGTCCAGGCCGGACGCGATGGCCTGTGCGTCGGCCTTGCGCTCAATACCGATGCCATGCGCATGCTGATGGAACTGGCTGATTGCGGGCTGTATGCCGGACGCGGGCAGATGAACCGCTCGGAGCTGCGGGTCGCCTTGCGCTTGTGGCGCGACGCACTGGACAGCGGCCTGCCGGCGCAGGCACTGCGCCCGATGCTGCTGCATCTGGCTTCACTGCAGCGCACGATGGCCGGTACCGTACAGCGCTGCCCCGGCCGTTCGCGCAGTCGCAAACGCCAGGTATTCGGCCGCATGCAGCGCGCGCGCCTGTACCTGGAAGGCAACAGCCACCGCGTGGTGCGGATCGGTGAACTGGCCGAGCTGACCAACTTCTCCAGCTGGTACCTCTCCAAGACCTTCCAGAGTCTGTACGAAGAAAGCCCGCAGTCGCTTTCCGCACGCCTGCGCCTGGAGCGCGCAGCTGACCTGTTGCGTGATACCGACATGATGATCGGCGAAGTGGCTGCAGCCAGCGGTTTTGACAACTGTTGCAGCTTTGCGCGGGCGTTTCGTGCCCGTTTTGGTACGTCAGCGTCCCACTTCCGTGTGAACGCAGACAAGCTGTCGCCACAGTCGGCAAAGTCTCTCGCTGCCTCACGCAAACCAAGGACCGCAACACAATCGTAACGTTTGGGGGCGCTTTAACACGCCACTAACGTACCTTGGAGAGAGACATGAATTTTCGTAACCCCGCCGTGCGGCTGGGCATGCTGCCTGCCGGCATTGCGCTGGCGCTGAGCCCGAGCTTTGCCTCGGCGCAGGAAGCCGCAGCAGGCACCACCGACCTGGACCGCATCTCGGTTACCGGCTCGCGCATCCGCGCAGCCAACGTCGAAACGCAGCAGCCGGTGCTGACCCTGAGCCGCGAAAGCCTGGAAAAGCAGGGCTTCTCCTCGGTCGCCGAAGTGCTGAACAACCTGACCTCGGCCGGCTCGCCGGCCATCTCGCGTTCGGACGCACTGGCATCTGGCGAAAACGTCGGTGGCTACTACGTCGATATCCGTAACCTGGGCGCCGAGCGCACCCTGGTGCTGATGAACGGCAAGCGCCTGGGTGCCAGCACCTCGGGCCTGCAGGATCTGAGCCAGATTCCGATCGGCGCCGTGGAGCGCATCGAAGTCCTGAAGGATGGCGCTTCGGCCATCTACGGTTCGGACGCGATTGCTGCCGTGGTCAACGTGATCACCCGCAAGAATGTTGAGGGTGGCGAAGCCACCGCGTACTTCGGCCAGTACGGCGAAGGCGACGGCGACACCAGCCAGTACTCCATGACCCTGGGCTCCACCGGCGAGCGCGGCAGCGTGACCCTGGCGGCTGAGTATTCCAAGGCCGATCCGGTGTGGGCGAAGAACCGCTGGTACAGCCGTGACGGCAACCGTGGTCCGAACTCGACCCCGGCTTCCTGGAGCGCACTGAGCCAGAACGGCAGCTTCTGCAACCCGCTGGTCTATGACTGCTCGCCGACCTCCACCACCTCGGTGTGGCAGACCCTCAATGCGGGCGGCGATCCGAGGAACCCGGCTGACTACCACGTCATCACGCCGAGCGAGTTCGCCAACTCCAACGAGCAGATGACCGTACTGACCGGTGTCGAGCGCAAGTCCGTCTACATCAACGGCACCTACGACTTCACCGATTCGATCAGCCTGAACACCGATTTCCTGTACAACGAGCGCAACACCTTCGCTCAGCTGGCCGGCTATCCGTACCAGTCGCAGGCCTTCGACACCCCGTTGTCGGCTGACAGTGCGTTCAACCCGGTCGGCCAGAACGTCGAGTTCCGTCGCCGCCTGTGGGAAGTGCCGCGCACCACCGACAGCCAGCTGAAGACCACGCGCTTCGCGCCGACCGTCAGCGGCTTCTTCGACTTCGCCGGCAAGACCTTCGATTGGGATGTCGGCGCGCTGTACAACCGCAACGAGACCATCGTCACCAGCCGTGGCGATGCCAGCCTGATCTCCACCGCACAGGCCCTGGGCCCGTCGTACATCAATGGCGCCGGCGTGGCGACCTGTGGTGTTGCCGGCGGCCCGGTGATCGCGGACTGCGTGCCGTGGAACCCGCTGCTGCCGTTCGGCGTCGCGGGTCAGGGCTCGCTGTCTGACCCGGCGCTGCAGGAATACCTGTTCCCGACCTTCACCACCCGTGGTGAGACCAAGACCACCAGCTTCACCGCCAACCTGGCCGGTTCCATCGTGACCCTGCCGGCCGGCGACCTCGGCTTCGCCGTGGGCGTGGAGCACCGTGAGGAAGAAGGCAGCTACGTGCCGGACGCGTTCGCACAGTCGGGTCAGTCGACCGGCCTGGGCCAGAAGCCGACCCGCGGTGAGTACGATCTGGACGAGGTCTACCTCGAACTGAACGTGCCGATCCTGTCGGACATGCCGTTCGCCAAGGAACTGAGCCTGAACCTGGCCAGCCGTTACTCGGACTACAGCAACTTCGGCGACACGGTCAACAGCAAGTTCGGCATCACCTGGCGTCCGCTGGATGAACTGCTGGTCCGTGGTACGTACGCCGAAGGCTTCCGTGCCCCGACCATCAGCGATCTGTACGGCGGCCTGAGCTCCAGCTTCGAAAGCTACACCGATCCGTGCGGCGTCGGCGCTCCGGGCAGCGTTGCAGGCAATGCCGCCTGCCTCGCCGCTGGCGTGCCGGCCAACTACGCGCAGCTCGGCCAGGGCAACCAGCCCTGCCTGACCCTGCCGTGCGCCACCAACGACCAGTTCATCTCCGGCGCCAACCCGAACCTGAACCCGGAAACGTCGAAGAGCACCACCGCCGGCCTGGTCTGGAGCCCGCGTTGGGTGCAGGGCCTGGACGTGTCGCTGGATTGGTACAAGTACGAAATCAGCGACATGATCATCGCTGACAGCGTCGACCGCATCCTGCGTGACTGCTACGTGCTGGGTGATTCCGCACGTTGCGCCAGCGTCGTCCGCGGTCCGGCCGGCAACATCACCGCACTGACCTACGGCACTGCCAACCTCGGCAAGCTGGAAACGCAGGGCTGGGATCTGGGCGTGAAGTACCGTCTGCCGGAATTCGCGGTCGGCAACTTCGCCATCGACTGGCAGACCAGCTACCTGTCGTCGTATGACGAAGAAGGCCAGAACAGCGCCGGTGACACCATCACCATCGGTCGCGTGGGCGAAGCGGGCCTGTTCCGCGTGCGTTCCAACGCCACCCTGAGCTGGACCAAGGGTGACCTGGGCGTCAACTGGACTGCGCGTTACTACTCGGGCATCCAGGAAGACTGCATCGCGATCGGTTGCACCAACCCGGATCGTTTCCAGAATGGTGAGACCGCGCCGATCCGCAAGACCGGCTCGAACACCTTCCACGACCTGCAGGTGAGCTACAACGCGCCGTGGAATGCCACGATCGCCGTTGGCGCCAACAACGTGTTCGACCACCGCGGTGCGCTGCAGTACACCGCACCGAACAGCAGCTTCGCTTACTACGGCGGCTTCGACGTGGGTCGTTTCATGTACATGAAGTACACCCAGCGCTTCTGATCCATCGAAGCAGTGGTGCATGAATGAGAAGGGCGGGCCGCAAGGCCCGCCCTTTTTTTGTTCGTTTGCAGCGGGCTGTCCGCGGATACCTTCCGCCGAGCGTGGCTCGGCGCT
The DNA here is from genome assembly GCF_014841935.1 of Stenotrophomonas sp. CFBP 13725. NCBI lineage: Bacteria > Pseudomonadati > Pseudomonadota > Gammaproteobacteria > Lysobacterales > Lysobacteraceae > Stenotrophomonas > Stenotrophomonas sp. CFBP 13725. Next base: position 453,936 of record NZ_JACYUV010000004.1, read on the forward strand.
ACAGGAGCGCCCGGAACCGGTAGCGCCGACCCATGGTCGGCGAGCGCAGCGGGCTGTCCGCGGATACCTTCCGCCGAGCACGGCTCGGCGCTACAGGAGCGCCGGAAACGGTAGCGCCGACCCATGGTCGGCGAGCGCAGCGGGCTGTCCGCGCATACCTTCCGCCGAGCGTGGCTCGGCGCTACAGAAGCGTCCGGAAACGGTAGCGCCGACCCATGGTCGGCGAGCGCAGCGGGCCGTACGCGCTTACACCACGCCGCGCCCTTGACCCGCTTCAGCCGATCACGCCTCGGCCGTGCTCAATCCCATCAGGGCGTTCGCCTGCTCGCGCCACTCAGGCAGCTTGTGCAGGACGTTGGCGCGCTGCAGATAGTCTTCATCCACCGCTTCACCGTTCACCAGCGCCAGTGCGACATGCACCGCGCCGGTCACCCAGAAGCTGCGTGTGTTGGAGCGCTGCGGCTGCAGGTGGAAACCCACGGCTTCCACGATCGGCATCGGCAGGCCCCACAGGCCCAGCAGGTAGGCGCCGGCCTCGGCATGGCCGGGCCGCGCATCCTCGTCGCCGGCCGGCTCGGTGCGTTCGTTGCGCACACCCGGCAGCAGCAGGCCGATGTCGGCCAGCAGCGCAGCGGTGGCACCCAGTTCGGCACTGGAGGCCGGCAGCAGGCGCGCGGTGAGGCGTGAGGCCATCAGCGCGCGCTGCTGCAGCGCATTGCGCTCCGACACCGGCAGCGTGGGCGTGGAAAACACTTCGCTGGCCAGCACCAGATCGCGCAGAGTGGCCAAGCCCAGCCGAGTGACGGCGGAGCGCAGGTCGGAAATCGTACGCCCGCTGCTGAAGAACGCCGAATTGGACAACTGCAGGACCTTGGCCGCGATCGCGGGGTCGGCGGCGACCAGCTTGGCGACTTCGGCAGTGTCGGCGTCGTCGTCATGCTCCAGCGCGCGGGTCAGGCTCATGTACAGGTGCGGCGGCGAGGGCAGTTTCTCGATGCGGCCGATGGCATCGCGCAGGCGCGGGCTGTCCAGCAGTTCGCGCAGCTCTTCCAGGCTGCTGAGCGCTTCGAGCAGGACCTCAGGGGCCAGCGGAAGCGGCAGGAAACGATGGGCCACGCCGATCAATCGCGCCGGCGGCGGACGGGTGCCCTGCTGTGCATCGATCAGTGCCACACGGATGGTCTGCGGCCGCAGGGTGCGGATCTGCCCCAGCAGCATGGTCGCGTCCATGTCGGGCAGGTACGGGCTGACAATCACCGCATCCAGCGCGGTAGCCGACACCGCGGCCATCGCCGCATGCCCATCGATCACCGTAGTGGTATGCCAGTCTTCCCCAAGATCGGCAATGAATTCGCTCAGCTCAGCCGGCAGGCTGGCTTCGTCCCCAACAAACAGAATGCGCACGACACGTTCCCCTGGCGGACCATGGCAACGGCCATGGTCGATGTGAAGTGTCGCAATTTAACCGATCCTGCGTGACGGGGGATGTGCCACAAGGCCGAAACGTGCGCTGCATCGCTCTGGCGGGGTCCGCCAGAGCGCCTGCAGGCCGTTCGATCAGGCCTTTCCGTCCAGGTAACGCTGGTGGGCTTCGACCAGGATGGCCTTGGCTTCAGCCGCGCCTGCCCAGCCGTCCAGCTTGACCCACTTGCCCTTTTCCAGATCCTTGTAATGCTCGAAGAAGTGGCCGATGCGCTCCAGCCAGTGGCTCGACACCTGGGCGATGTCTTCCACGTGGGCGTAGCCGCTGAACACCTTGGAGATCGGCACGGCCAGGATCTTTTCGTCGCTGCCGGCTTCATCGCTCATCTTCAGCACGCCGACCGGACGGCAGCGGACCACCGAGCCGGGGATCAGCGGCAGCGGCAGCACCACCAGCACGTCGGCCGGATCGCCATCGCCACACAGGGTGCTCGGCACATAGCCGTAGTTGCACGGGTAGCGCATCGGGGTGGACAGGATGCGGTCAACGAAGATCGCGCCGGTGTCCTTGTCCACTTCGTACTTGACCGGCTCGGAATCCTTCGGGATCTCGATGATGACGTTGATTTCTTCCGGCGGGTTCTTGCCGGGGGATACGAGTTCCAGACCCATTGCGGTGCTCCGATTGCGGGGGGCGAAAGAGCTCCATTTTATGCCTTTGCCGCGCCACGTGTCGTGGCAACGTCCGACAGCGCCGGGTGCGCGGCACCCACGGCGCGCAGGGCCCTGTGCCGATCGTGCTGCGGCTCTGCAAGCGGGATGCTGACAGTCACCGCAGAGGGGGCTATTTCATGTTTTCGTTCAAAGGCTTGCAGCGGGCAGGCGGGGCGGCGTTGCTGGCCGCCATCGCCCCTTCGCCGCCGATCGTGGCTGCGGCCGGTTCCAGCGTCGCGTTCGTCGACCTCATCGACTACCCGACCCAGGAGGCCAACTGGGACCGCTTCCATTCGCTGGAAGATCGCCTGGCCAGCGCTTTCCATGACGCCTGTGCCGATGGCGGTTGTGCACCGCGCCGTTTCCTCTGGCCGATGCAGTTGCGCTGTTCGGTGCAGACGCCGCAGGCCACGGTGGCCGCCTGCGCCTGGGTCATTGCAGGAAGCCATCTGACGGTAAGCGCGACGGGCCACATCACGCCCGACGTCATCGTCTGGCGGTGCCTGCTGCCGATGCCTACGTCCATCGCGGTGGAGCAGTTCCATGCGGCATTGGAGGTGCAGGACCCGTTGTCGGTACGCCTGCCCGGGGCATCCGCCACGTTGCGGCAGGGCGTGCAGGACTGCCTGGCGGCGCCGGGGAGCCGCACATGACGCCCCTGCTGATGCTGGTCATCGCCGCGATGTCGCCGTCACCGGCGTATGTGGACGCGCGAGATTACCCTCTGCCTGGCCAGGGCGCCGCGGCCTTTGCGGCCATGGAGCAGGCCCTGGTGCGCGGGTTCGATGACATCTGTGGCGACACGTTCTGCGAAGGCGACTACGGCAATCTGCGCGCGCTGCAACTGCGCTGTGCCGTCACCGCCCGGAGCGGCATCGTAGCGGAGTGCGCGTGGAGCTTCGCGGGCAGCCATGCCGCCGTCACCGGCAACGATCCGCTGCCGGTGGTGGAGGCCAGAACGTGGATCTGTCGTGTGCCGCTTGCACCGGGAACGCCGTTGCCGGTGCTGCTCAGCACGCTCAGCGGACGCGATGCGCTGGACACGCGTCTGCCCGGTCGCGATATCAGTACCTACGACGCGTTGACGGATTGCCTGTGATCGCCAGCGGCGTTCAGTGCCCGGATGACGCCTTGTCTGCATCGGAATGCAGCGCTTCGTTCAATTCATCCACGACGATGGCCCACGCCGCGTCGGACTTCAGCGACTCGGACAGAAACTGACGCTGGCTCTCGCTCCAGATCGATGCCTGGGTGACCTTCACGTCCGAGGGCAGCTGATTGCCGACGATGAACGCCGCAATGGCTTCTTCGCTTTCATCCAGTCCAAGCTGCAGGAACAGGTTGGTCATGTTCGGTTCGGTGGTGATCATCGTGGCGTCAGTCTCATTTTCAGTATCGACCCGCATTATGCCGGGCGGCCACGACGCCGTGATGTGACGGATGTGCGCAGTGCCGGGCGGCGGACAGCCATCCGTCGCCCGGCATCTGACGGGGTTACAGCAGCGGAACCAGCAGCAACGCCACGATGTTGATGATCTTGATCAACGGATTGATTGCTGGGCCTGCGGTGTCCTTGTAGGGGTCACCGACGGTGTCGCCGGTCACCGCTGCCTTGTGTGCCTCGCTGCCCTTGCCGCCGAAGTGACCGTCTTCGATGTACTTCTTGGCGTTGTCCCAGGCACCGCCTCCGGTGGTCATCGAAATGGCGACGAACAGGCCGGTGACGATGGTGCCGATCAGCAGCCCGCCCAGCGCACGCGGCCCCAGCAGCAGGCCGACGACCACCGGCACCACCACGGGCAGCAACGACGGCAGGATCATCTCCCGGATCGCCGAGCGGGTAAGCAGGTCCACCGCACGGTCGTACTGGGGCTTGCCGGTGCCCTGCATGATGCCGGGGATTTCGCGGAACTGGCGACGCACTTCCTCCACCACGGCACCCGCTGCGCGTCCCACGGCTTCCATCGCCATCGCGCCGAACAGGTAGGGAATCAGCCCGCCGATCAACAGGCCGATGATCACCGTGTGGTCGGACAGATCGAAACGGAACTCTTGGCCGGGATTCGCCGCCTGCAGGTTGTGGGTGTAATCGGCGAACAGGACCAGCGCCGCCAGTGCGGCAGAGCCGATCGCATAGCCCTTGGTCACTGCCTTGGTGGTATTGCCCACGGCATCCAGCGGATCGGTGATGGCGCGGATCTCGGGCGGGAGTTCGGCCATCTCCGCAATGCCGCCCGCGTTGTCGGTGATCGGTCCGTAGGCATCCAGTGCCACGATCATGCCCGCCATCGACAGCATCGCCGTGGCCGCGATGGCGATGCCGTACAGCCCGCCCAGCGCATGCGCGCCCCAGATCGCGGCGCATACCGCGATCACCGGCAAGGCGGTCGACTTCATCGAAATCCCCAGGCCGGCGATGATGTTGGTGCCGTGCCCGGTGGTCGATGCCTGCGCAACATGCTGCACCGGCTTGTACTGGGTGCCGGTGTAGTACTCGGTGATCCAGACGATCAGACCTGTCAGCATCAGGCCGATCAGCGCGCACCCGTACAGCGCGTAGGGTCCATGCACGTTGTCACCCATCAACGCGGTCGTGACCGGATAGAACGCGATGGCCGCCAGCACCGCCGACACGATCACGCCTTTGTACAGCGCGCCCATGATCGAGCCGCCGTCCTTCACCTTGACGAACATCGCGCCGACGATCGATGCGAGGATCGATACCGCGCCCAGCACGAGCGGGTACAGCACGGCATTGCGCCCAGCTTCGCTGATCATCAGGCTGCCCAGCAGCATCGTCGCGATCACCGTCACGGCATAGGTCTCGAACAGGTCGGCCGCCATGCCCGCGCAGTCGCCGACGTTGTCGCCGACGTTGTCAGCGATCACCGCCGGGTTGCGCGGATCGTCTTCGGGGATGCCCGCTTCCACCTTGCCCACCAGGTCAGCACCGACATCGGCCCCCTTGGTGAAGATGCCGCCGCCGAGGCGGGCGAAGATCGAGATCAACGACGAGCCGAACGCCAGGCCCACCAGTGCATGCAGGGCCTGGGCGACATCCAGCCCCAGGCGCAGCAGCAGTGCGTAGTAGCCGGCCACGCCGAGCAGGCCCAGCCCGACCACCAGCATGCCGGTGATGGCACCGCCGCGGAACGCGACATCCATCGCGGCGCTGATCCCGTGGCGCGCCGCTTCGGCGGTACGCACATTGGCGCGGACCGACACGTTCATGCCGATGTAGCCCGCTGCACCGGAGAGCACCGCGCCGAGGGCGAAGCCGATTGCCGTGTACCAGCTCAGAAAGAAGCCGACGAGGACGAACAGCACGGCACCGACGATGCCGATGGTCAGGTATTGGCGATTGAGGTAGGCGCGCGCGCCTTCCTGGATGGCTTCGGCGATCTCGGCCATGCGCGCGTTGCCGCTGGGCTGGCGCAGGATCCAGCGCGCCGAAATGATGCCGTAAAGAATGGCGATGACGGCGCAGACCAGCGCCAATGACAGTCCATGACGTTCGAGCATGACCCCTCCGAGGTGGATGATAGGCATCCAGCGGTGGTGAACTTCACCACGAGGGGGACGACGGGCTGCAACGTTGGAACCGACCCGTGCCGACCTTGGCGGTCGTCCGACGTATGGCGGTGTTCAGCATTCCCTGGTGGCCGCAGTATGCGGGCCGCCGTGCGGGGGCGCCAGCGTCTTTGCGCGCCGTTAAGCCGGAGGCTGCGACTGTTCGGCCATTCCTGCCGTGGAGAACGCCAATGCGCCTGCCTTTGTTGATGATGTCCCTGTTGTTGCCGTCACTGCCGGTGCTGGCCGCTGAAACGCCCGAGCTGCAGCGTGCGGTGGGTGCGGCGCAGGCGGTGGGTGCGGTGCATACACTGCGGCAGATCCCCGAGGCCTGTGCACGGCTGGAAGGCACCTTCACCGGTGACGCGGCGCAGCCCTATCGATTCGCCCCGGTGCGTACCAGTGAGCAGTGCCAGCCACGTGCCCGGTTCGTCGACTACGCCAAAGCGCAGCCCACCAGCGACAAGGGCTGGAAGCTGAATGACGTGATCCGGGTGCCGGCGGCGGCCTGTCCTTCGCAGCAGGCGGTGGTCCGCGTGTGGCGCCTGCCGGTGACGCCGACTGCAGAGCGCGACGGCCAGGGCCAGTCGCGCATCTATCTGGAAGACGCGAAGAAGCTGGCCGCAAGCGGCAAGGTGCCGCCGGTGACGATGTTCGCCGCGCAGCTGAGCATGGAAGGCAAGGCCTGCAACTGAAGCACGGGTAGCGCCGCGCCATGCTCGGCGGCGACGCCCCCGCATGCTTACCCGGCGAACGCGTCCAGTTTCTTCTTCACCGCGAGATTCTTCAGGGTGACGTACTTCGGCAGTCCATCCGGGCCGTAGGGAAGTGGCGCTTCGCCCTTGATCAGCGGTTGCAGGTACGCGCGTGCTTTTTCGGTGATGCCGAAGCCATCACGACGGATGAAGCCGGCCGGCATTTTCTTTTCATGATTGGCGATCTTCGCCAGCGGCGCGGCGTCGATTTTCCAGCGGTACGGCTTGTCGCTGGTGCGCACGATCACCGGCATCACCCCGTTCTGGCCTGAAAGCGCCAAGCGCACGGCCGCCTTGCCTACGGCCTGGGCCTGGTCCCAGTCGGTCTTCGAAGCGAGATGACGGGCCGAGCGCTGCAGGTAGTCAGGCAGGGTCCAGTGCACTTTGTAACCGAGTCCGGCCTTGACGCGTGCGGCCAGATGCGCCGCCACCCCGCCCAGCTGCGTGTGGCCGAACGAATCCTTGCCGCCGCCGGCATCGGCGACGAAGGTGCCGTCTGCCGTGGCGATGCCTTCGGATGCGACCACGACGCAGTAGCCCACGCGTTTGACCACGGCATCGACCTTGGCCAGGAACGCCTTCTCGTCATACGCGCGCTCGGGCAGCAGGATCAGGTGCGGCGCGTCGTCTTCACCCGTGCCCGCCAGCCCGGCGGAGGCGGCAAGCCAGCCCGCGTGGCGGCCCATCGCTTCGTAGATGAAGACACGCGTGGATGTCTCGGCCATCGCCGCCACATCCAGTGCGGCCTCGCGCACCGACACCGCGGTGTACTTGGCGGCCGAGCCGAAGCCCGGGCAGGTATCGGTGACCGCCAGGTCGTTGTCGATCGTCTTCGGCACGCCCACGCAGGTCAGTTCGATGCCGCGCGAGCGGGCAAGCTCCGACACTTTCAGCGCGGTATCGGCCGAGTCGTTGCCCCCGTTGTAGAGGAACCAGCGCACGTCGTGGGCCTGCAGGACCTGCAGCAGGCGGTCGTAGCGGGCGCCATCATCCTGCAGTGACTTCAACTTGTAGCGGCACGAACCGAAGGCGCCGCCGGGGGTGTGGGCGAGGGCGCGGATGGCGGCGATCGACTCGCGCGACGTATCGATCAGGTCCTCCCGCAGCGCGCCGAGGATGCCGTTGCGGGCAGCGAGCACCTTGATGCCGCGGGCGCGGGCTTCCTGGATGACCGCCGATGCGGTGGCATTGATGACGGCAGTAACGCCGCCGGACTGGGCGTACAGCAGGGTGCCTTGGCGCATGGAAACTCCATATCGGGGGAGGGACATTGCAGGGACATTACCCGGATGCGGTAAAGTGCGGGTATTGCAGTGCAGCGATACCGGCCCGTCCGGTCCTCGCACTTTCATGAATTTCAACACGTTGGAGTCAGCTCGATGCGATTGGTATTGTTGGGGCCGCCCGGTTCGGGCAAGGGTACGCAGGCCACCCGCCTGAAGGAAAAGCTCGGCATCGCCCACATCTCCACCGGCGATCTGCTGCGCGCTGAAGTCGCTGCCGGCACCGATCTGGGCAAGCAGGCCAAGGCGGTGATGGATGCGGGCAACCTGGTGTCCGACGACATCCTGCTGGGCATGCTGCGTTCGCGACTGGCGCAGGACGACGTGGCCAAGGGCTTCATCCTGGATGGCTATCCGCGCAACGTGGCACAGGCGCAGGCCCTTGACGGGGTGCTGGCCGACATCAAGCAGCCGCTGGACGCGGTGGTGCAACTGGACGTGGACGCTGATCAGCTGATCGAGCGCCTCGCCGGACGTGCGAAGGAGCAGGGCCGCGCCGATGACAATCCGGATTCGGTACGCCAGCGCCTGCAGGTCTACACCGAGCAGACCGCGCCGGTGGTGGATTTCTATGCGGCACGCGGCACGCTGTCGCGGCTGAACGGCATCGGCGAACTGGATGAAGTGGAAGCACGCATCCACGCTGCGCTGCCAAAGGCCTGATGCACGAGGGCAGGGCCAACGGCAGAGTGGCCGGTAGAGCCGACTTCAGTCGGCTGCCTGATGCTGGAGCTCATGGTAGAGCCGACTTCAGTCGGCTGCCGTGCGGTGGAGCAGCCGACTGAAGTCGGCTCTACCAGCAGATCGATCGATGGCAGATCGACCGTCCACGGATCGACCACCAGCAGATCGACCGATGGCAGATCGACCGTCCGCGGAGCGGCCACCAGCAGATCGATCGATGGCAGATCGATCGTCCACGGAGCGACCACCAGCAGATCGACCGATGGCAGATCGACCGTCCGCCGAGCGACCGCCAGCGGATCGACGGTCAGCAGATCGCCCGTCAGCAGATCGACCTTCAGCCTTTCCGTCGTTCATACCGCGCCCGATCCAAAAAACACAGGCCTGGTCCGTTCGGACCAGGCCTGTGTCGTTTGAGGTGCCAGCAGGTGGGCTTGCTCAGGGCCCCGCAGCGTGAGCTCCCATGGGGATGGTCACTTGGGGAGTAGGACCGGTTGGGAACTGCGGCTGGCGAGATGAATTGTGTCCGTGTTCATACTTTGCCGCTATCGGGAATTCCCTGACATGTGCTTGGCTTTTCCTCACCGAAAGGTCAGATTTTTCTTACCCATGACCGCCTGACCCCCTGCACGCAGCGCCAGATGATCGGTGACAATGTCATGCATGAGCAACCTACATATCCTCGGAATTGCCGGTACCTTCATGGGCGGCGTGGCGGCGCTGGCGCGGGAACTCGGCCACGCAGTGAGTGGTAGCGACCAGGCGATCTATCCGCCCATGTCCACGCAGCTGGAAACGCTGGGCATCCAGCTGGACCAGGGTTATCGCGCCGACAGCGTGCCGCCGCGTACCGATGAGGTGGTGGTGGGCAATGCGCTTTCGCGCGGCAACCCGGCTGTCGAGGCGGTACTCGATGCGGGACAGCGCTATATCTCCGGCGCGCAGTGGCTCAGCGAACAGGTGCTGCCCGGGCGCGATACGCTGGCGGTCGCCGGTACGCACGGCAAGACCACCACTACCACCATCCTGACCTGGCTGCTGGAATCGGCGGGCCGTTCGCCGGGTTTCCTGATCGGCGGGGTGGCTGAAGACTTCGGGGTATCGGCCCGCGTTGGCCAGGGCCGCGAGTTCGTTGTCGAAGCTGACGAGTACGACACGGCGTTCTTCGACAAACGCAGCAAGTTCGTGCACTACCGCCCGCTGGTCGCCGTACTCAACAACCTCGAGTACGACCATGCCGACATCTTCCCGGACGTGGCCGCGATCCAGCGGCAGTTCCACCATCTGGTGCGCACGGTGCCGGCGCGTGGCCGCCTGATCGTCAACGGTGAAGACGCCCACCTGGCGGAAGTACTCGCGATGGGCTGCTGGACCCCGGTGGAGCGCTTTGGCTTCGATCCGGCACTGGAGTGGCACGCCGAGCTGATCCGCGCCGATGGCAGTACATTCACCGTGCATCATCATGGCGACCGCGTCGGCGAGGTGCACTGGCCGCTGCTGGGGCGGCATAACGTGCTGAATGGATTGGCTGCCCTGGCCGCCGCCCATGCCGTCGGCGTAGAGCTGGCGACGGTGCTGCCGGCGCTGTCGCGCTTCCGCAGTGTGAAGCGCCGGTTGGAGGTCATCGGACAGGCCAGCGGTATCACCGTGTACGACGACTTCGCCCATCATCCGACGGCGATCGCGACCACGCTTGAGGGTCTGCGTGCCAAGGTAGGCGATGCACGGATCGTCGTGGCGATGGAGCCGCGCAGCAATTCGATGCGGCTGGGCGCGCACGCTGATGCACTGGCACCGTCGCTGGCGCTGGCAGATGAAGTGGTGTTCCTGCACCGGCCGGAGCTGGCCTGGGATGCGGCAAGCGTGGTGAAAGCGGTGCGCGGCACGGCGCATGCCGTGGTTGACACCGATGCCCTGCTCGCACGTCTGCAGGCGGCGTCCCGGCCCGGCGACCATGTGGTGTTCATGTCCAACGGCGGCTTTGACGCCGCGCCGCGTCGTTTCCTTGCGCAGTTGCAGGCACGATGAGCGGGCGTGTTGCACTACCGCTGTTCCCGCTGCACGCGGTGTTACTGCCGGGCGCGAGCATCGGCCTGCGGGTGTTCGAGCGACGCTACCTCGACATGCTGCGTGACTGCAGCCGTGAAGGCAGCAGTTTTGGTTCGTGCCTCATTTTGCAGGGCGAAGAAGTGGGTGCAGCGGCGCTGCCTGCCGCGTTCGGCGTGGAAGCGCGCGTCGAGGATTTCGACATGGGCCGCGACGGCGTACTGCAGCTGCGGCTGCGCGGCGCCCGGCGTTTCCATGTGGAGCAGACACGCGTGCGTGACAACGGTCTGGTGGTCGGTGAGGTCCGGTGGTGCCCTGCAGATGACGATGACGAACTGAGGCCGGAGCACGCGCTGTTGTCCACGCTGCTGCAGCACATCATCGAGCAGGCCGGCAGCGACTACGCGCCGACCTCGCCGGCGCAGCTGGACCAGGCCGCGTGGGTTGGCTGGCGGCTGGCGCAGCTGTTGCCGCTGGAAGAACCCCAGCGATTGCAGCTGCTGCAGCTGGACGACGTGCACGAGCGGCTGGACCGGATGCTCGGCTGGTTGCCTTGATCCATCCGACGAACCGCGCCGGGCACGGCCCCCAGCTAATGCAATCAGCGAAGACCCGGTAACGCCGAGCCATGCCCGGCGTCTGCCCTGCGGACGCTGTCAGCTCATTCGCTGCGCAGGCGCAGCACGGGCAGGCCGCTCTCCGGATGCACGTCTTCCTGCATCGGCATGCCGTCGATTGAGGTCTTTACCGCCGCCAGCGCGGGGTCCACGCCCCGCAGCGGATGCCACATGCCGATCCATTCGAAGTGACGGGTGAAACGCAGGGTCTGCGCGCTGCCCAGCCACAACGGCACATTGCCAGGCTGCAACACCTTCGCGGCAGGCCACAGGCGCAGTACGTGGCGTTCGTCGGCACGCTCGCCGTCGCGCACCATCAGCAGGCTCTCCACCTGCGTGTCGAGCGTGGCCGGCAGTACCGGCAGCTGGTCCGGACCGGTGTCCTGGTCCAGCATCAGCAGCGCTTCTTCCCAGCCAGCCTGGGTCTGCACCTTCCAGCCCTGCGCTTCCAGGCGGGCCTGCAGCGGCGCCAGCGGGCCGGCTACCTGCACGTCCAGCGGCCAGCGCTGGTCATCATCGAACTCGTTGCGGCGCGACGGCAGCGCCTTCCAGTCCTGCTCCCACCACTGCGTGTACGGCAAGGCGACCGGTGCGGCCTGATGCGGTTCGAACCGCTGCAGCTTGACCGGGATGTTGCGTGGCGCGTACCAGCAGGCGGCGATGGTGAAGACACCATAGAACAGCCATGCGGCCGGTTTGACCCAGAACGAGCGGTTGAAGCGGCGACGGTAGGCGATGCCGAGCACCAGCAGCCAGAACATGCCGAACAGCATTCCGCCGATGACATCGCTCAGCCAGTGGGCGCCCAGGTAGATGCGCGCGAAGCCGATCAGGCTGACCACGAAACCGGACACCAGGTACGGCCATACCCGCGTGCGGCCGGGCAGCTCACGGGCAATCAACACCGCGAAGAAACCAAAGGTGATGGTGGCCATGGTGACCGACACCGACGGGAAGCCGAAGCCGCTGCTGGCATCCGGCGGGCGTACGACATCCACGGTGGCGCCCAGCAGCAGGGTCAGCGCCAGGCCGAAGGCCAGGGCGGCCAACCAGTGCGCGGCGGCCATCCAGCGCCGCCGCCAGAGCAGATAGCCCATGCCGGCGGCAGTAGCCGGCAGCAGTACCTGCCATGCGCCCAACGAGGCCAAGGCGGCCATTGGGTAGTCGGCCAAGGGATTGCGCAGCGCCAGCATGGCCTGGTGCACGGCCAGATCGATACGCAGCGGCTCACCATGGGCGACCACGACCGTCAGCAGCACGAACCAGCCCCAGCCCAGCATCAGCAGCATCAGCGCCAGCATGGCGAGCGGCACGGATTCGCGGCGTTGTGGATCGAACACGGACACGGAGTACCGACCGAGCGTGGGATGGCGCTGCGACCAGGCCAGCAGGCGGGCCAACCAGCTGTCCATGCGCGCGGCCGACCATCGGTAGCCGTACAGCACGATGGCCCACACCAGCCCCAGGATCACCGCCAGCAGACCGACCACCACGACCAGTCGACCGGCGACCGCCGCGACCGCATCGTAGGCGCCGCCCAGGACCCAGCCCGGCAGCAGGAACAGCACCGCCCAGGAGATGCTGGCGATGCCGCTGGCCTGCAGGTAGCGGTTCACCGGCATCTTCATCATGCCGGCGATGGCCGGCACGAAGGGACGGATGGCACCGACGTAGCGGGCGACGAGGATGCTCTTGAAGGCATTGCGGCGGAACATGGTCTCGCCGCGATCAAGCAGCTGCGGATAGCGGCTGAAGGGGAAGACGCCGCGCAGGCGGTCACCCCAGCGGCGCCCGATCCAGTAACTGATGCCGTCGCCGGCCAGTGCACCCACTGCCGCGCAGGCCACGGCGTACGGTCCGGAGATCTGGCCCAGGCCGATGAACACACCCACCGCGAACAACAGCGGCAGGGCGGGCACGATCGCACCGAGAATGATGACCGCATCGCAGAAGGCGATGAGGAAGATGGCCGCGCCGGCAAGTACCGGATGGGCGGCAATCCACGCAAGCGTGGCGTCGATCCATGAAGAGTCCATCCGCCAGATTATAGAGGGCCGTGGGTGACTGGGTGCCTGCCCGTGGTCCCCCCAGTGATGAACCGATCTATCAAATAGAATGGGCCATGGCCGATCATCCCCACTCTGCGCAGCATGCGCTCAAGTCCGACAGCTTCGGCCGCATCCTGCTGGTGGAGGAGGGCGGGCGTCGCTTCGTGCGGCGTGACCTGGGTGCCACCCCCTGGTGGCTGCGGGTGCCCGCCTGGTGGCTGGCGCGACGCGAAGCCCGCGCTCTGCAGCACATCGAGGGCATGCACGACGTGCCACGGCTGCTGGCGTGGGATGGGCGGTGGCTGGATCGCAGCTTCATGGCCGGCGATGCGATGTACCAGCGGCCACCACGCGGCGATCTGGCCTGGTTCCGCGCCGCGCGCCGGCTGCTGCAGACGCTGCACCGCCGTGGTGTCGCGCACAACGACCTGGCCAAGGAAGCGAACTGGCTGGTGACGGAAGACGGCCGTCCGGCGCTGATCGACTTCCAGCTGGCGGTGATCGGCGCGCCGCGCTCCCGCTGGATGCGTCTGCTGGCGCGGGAAGACCTGCGTCATCTGCTGAAACACAAACGGATGTACTGCCGTGAGGCGCTGACGCCGGTAGAAAAACGCCTGCTCAAGCGGACGTCGTGGGTACGCGAGGTCTGGTTCGCTACGGGCAAGCCGGTCTATCGCTTCGTTACACGGCGCATCCTGCACTGGGAAGACAACGAAGGGCAGGGGCCAAAGCCCTGAGCGCGCACCCGGGCGGATTACGCCCGTTGGCGGTCACGCCCAACCGCTCATTCCACCAGCGCCTTGCCCACGAAGCGCCGCTGCGCGTCGAAGTCATACCCCACCTTGAGCATCGCCACATCCGCACACGCATGACAGTCGCGTAGCGGCGTCTGGTAGATCAGGCGAACGCCGCCGCCATCGAGCGGTGCGCTGCCCACGGACTGTGCCGGAGCGAACAGGGTTGCACCCGGATGCGACGCCAGCAGTGAGCGCACTGCGGGGACCGCCGCGAGCTCGCCCGTTGTGGGATCGGCATCGACATCGATCCGCTTGCCGGCTGCATCGACCAGGCGCGTGCTCTGGTTGGTGTTGGCGCGGAATGGATACTCGACCGTTGCCACGCCGATGCCCTCGTGCGGGTGCCAGGCCGACACATGGCCGAGCTCGCCACCACTGGAGACCTGCTCGGCGGCGCTGATCGCCGCCGCACCGGCACCGGCGGTGCGCATGGCCTGCACCAGGCAGTCGCGGGTCGCGGCTGCGTCGCCCTGCCGGCAGGCATTGAGATCGCCGTTCCACACGCTGTGACTGCTCCATGGAGTCGCTGCGGCCGGCTGGGCGCCGCCTGCCGTGGCGTCCGCAGCGGGGGGAGGCGCGGACGGCGGCGACGGGGGCGTGCGGTCCTGACACGCCGCCAGCAGCAGTACGCAGGCAGGCAGGAGAAGCCGTTGATACCGAATCTGCATGGCACGCTGCCTTTGCACGGGACAGCGGGAGTATCGGCGACCGCGGTTAAGCGCGCGTCGAGGCGGGGCATAATGCCCCATCAGGCTACGGCCGGTTCGCGGGTAAAAGACGATGGCCACGCTGCAGGGCAAGACCCTTTTCATCACCGGTGCGTCGCGCGGCATCGGTCTGGCCATTGCGCTACGTGCCGCGCGTGACGGTGCCAACGTGGCGATCGCGGCGAAGTCATCGGTGGCCAACCCGAAGCTGCCCGGCACCATCCACAGTGCCGCCCAGGCAGTCACCGCCGCTGGCGGCCAGGCGCTTGCCCTGAAGTGCGATATCCGCGAGGAGGACCAGGTGCGCGCGGCCGTGGCGGCCACCGTGGATACCTTCGGCGGCATCGACATCCTGGTCAACAATGCCAGCGCGATCTGGCTGCGCGGCACCCTGGAGACGCCGATGAAGCGTTTCGACCTGATGCAGCAGGTCAATGCGCGTGGCAGCTTCCTGTGCGCGCAGGCCTGCCTGCCCCATCTGCTGGAAGCACCCAACCCGCATATCCTCAGCCTGGCGCCGCCGCCGAACCTGGACCCGAAGTGGTGGTCGCCGCACACCGGCTACACCCTCGCCAAAATGGGCATGAGCTTCGTCACGTTGGGGCTGGCTGCGGAGTTCGGTCCGCGGGGCGTGGCGGTCAATGCGTTGTGGCCGCGCAGCGTGATCGCCACCGATGCGATCAACATGATTCCCGGCGTGGACGTGGCCGGCTGCCGCACGCCGCAGATCGTCGCCGATGCCGCACATGCGGTGCTGGTACGTGAGGCCGCGGGGTTCTATGGTCACTTCCTGCTGGACGACGAGGTGCTGGCCGATGCCGGCATCACTGATCTTTCCGGCTATGCGGTGGATCCCGCGCAGCCGTTGCTGCCGGATCTGTTCCTCGACTGACTACACGGGGCGTCGACAACGATTTTTGCTATGGTGCGCGGCTGAAATCGTTTTCAACAAGGATGTTTCCTATGCTCCCGACCCTTCGCATTGCCGTGCTGGCTGCTGCCGTATCTACACTTCTGGCTGCCTGCAGCGGTGATACCGGTACCGCACCTGCCGCGTCCACGGCCGATGTCGCCGCGCCGCAAGCCGATGCAGACCAGGCGCTGACCGCCAAGCTCAATGCCTACATCGCGTGTTTCAACCAGGTGGATGCGCGGGTGCACACCGGCGCAGGGCATTACACGGGCTGGATGGATGACCCGGCTAAGGGACCGTCCGGCAAGGAGGCCACCGTCTATGCGCCGTATGACATCAGCGACCACGACATGAAGCTGTGCGATGCCCCGCTGTCGGGTGCGATCGCCGCGACACCGGCGTTGCCAGCGCTTGACGCGGCCGCCGGACGCTATCGCGACGCACTGATGACCCTGCAGCCGCTCAGCCACCAGGTGCACGATTACTACGAGCGGCAGGACCACGAAGACGACCAGTTCGCCAAGGGCAAGCAGCTGCATGACCCGCTGATGCGCGCGCTGTCGTCGTTCGTCGAGGCCAGTGAAGCCTTCAGTGCGGAGCTGGATGCACAGAACGACGCGGCGCAGCGTGCGCAGTTGAAGATACTCGAGCAGGCGGAGGGGCGTACCCGCGAGTATTACCGTCTGGCGATGATGCTCGACGCCAAGGTGATCGTGGGGCTGCTGCAGGAGGACGCCTTCGATGTCGCGCGCGCCACGGCGCTGCTGGAAGGCTTCAACCAACTGTCCGACGAAGCGCACGCCAAGGTGGCTGACGCCGAGCCGGGCAAGCTGGACTGGAACAGCTTCGAAACGGCCGCAGAGAAATTCCGTCGCGAAGGCAAGGCGCGGGTCAAGCGCGTGAGCGAAAAGACCGCCTACACGCAGATGGAGAAGGGGTGGCTGGACAGTCCCACGCTGGCGCCGGAAGGATCTCCCGGTCGGTTGCTGCGCACCTATAACGACCTTGTCTTCCAGAGCAATCGCCAGTAAATCGGCGCCTGTCGTTCATTTTTCATACCGTAGGGACTATTCCATGACTGCTTCGACCCGCCTGCTGCCGCTTGCTGCGGCCATCGCCTTCGCCACGCTCTTTGCCGGCTGCCAGCAGCACGGCACCGATGCCGCTGCGGTCGACGGCACCGAGAAGATCAACGCTTACATCGCCTGTTTCAATGGCGTGCAACAGCCCATCCAGGAAAGCTACGAGACCTACGTCAGCTGGATCGCCAATCCGGAAACGGGGCCGACCGGCAAGGAAAGCACCATCCGTGCGCCGGGTACCGTGCTGTCGCACCGTGTCGAAATGTGCGGCGCGCCGATGACCGCCGCACTGGCGCAGACACCGGCCAACCCCCTCCTGGATCCGGTGGCGAAGACCTATCAGGAACGCTTTGCCACGCTCAACGAGCGCATCGAGGACGCGGGGCGCTATTACACCCGTGAGGACTACAAGCGCGACGGCGGTGAAGGGCTGAAGCAGCGCCATGCGCCCTTGATGCAGGCCTATGCGGCCTTCTTCGAAGCCAGTGATGCGATGGACGCAGCGCTGGAGCAGAACGAAGACACGCGCCGCCTGGCGCAGATTGAAGCCATCGAGAAGGAAGAGGGCCGCAACGCCTCGTACTACCACCTGAAGATCATCGGCGATGGCAAGCAGCTGGTGAAGCTGCTCAACGCCGAAACACCGGACGTCGCTGCGGCAACCGCGCAGCTGTCGCGCTACCAGGCCACCCTGGAAGAGGCGCAGAAGGCCAAGGTGGGCCAGGGCGATGCAATGTGGGGCCACATGGAGCGCGCGGCCGACAAACTGGCCAGCGAAGGCGGCCGTCGGATCGAGCGGCTGAAGTCCGGGCAGCCGTTGAACCGCAGCGAGCAGATGCTGCTGGAGAGCGGCTCGTCGCTGGCACCGGGTGGCACCCCCCAGGCCGTGCTGGCCAGCTACAACGATCTGGTCGACATGAGCAACCGCATGGCGCGTTGATCGCGCTGCGTGTCGGGTGACGACGGTATGTCGTCACCCGGTCATTGGTTGAAGATCTCCGGCAGGGGCTCGGCGCACTGCCGGCAGTAGCGCGCGTCGGGTTCGTGGCCCTCCACGCCGCAGCGCGGGCAGCCGCGCGCATCGCGCTTCTGCTCGTGTCCGGCATCGCGCAGCGTGCTGGCGAGCTCGGCGGTATAGATGCCCGTGGGCACCGCGATGATGCTGTAGCCGATCAGGATCAGGATCGACGTGACGAAACGTCCGAGCACCGTCTGCGGCACGATGTCGCCGAACCCGACCGTGGCCATCGTCACCACGGCCCAGTACATGCTGCTGGGAATGCTGGTGAAGCCGTGGTTGGGACCTTCGATGAGATACATCAAGGCACCGGCGATGATGGTGATGGTGATGACGGTGAACAGGAACAACAGCACCTTGCGCCGGCTTCGCCACAGCGCCAGCATCAGCACGCCGCTTTCCTCGACATAGCGCGTGAGCTTGAGGATGCGGAACACCCGCAGGATGCGCAGCGCACGCACGACCAGCAGGGTCTGCGCGCCGGGGATGAAGAGGGACAGGTAGGCCGGCAGGATCGACAGCAGATCGATGATCCCCCAGATGCTGACCGCATAGCGCAGCGGGCGCTTCACCACGATCAGGCGCAGCACGTACTCGATCGAGAACAGGATCGTGAACGCCCATTCCAGCGCGTAGAGCGCGGTCGCCCAGCGCAGGTGGAGGTGCTGCACGCTGTCGATCATCACCACGATCACGCTGCCGATGATGGCCAGCACCAGCAACAGGTCGAAGTTGCGCGACGGTGGCGTGTCGTGCCGGTAGATGATGTCGAACCAGTAGCGACGCCAGCCGGACGCGGCGGCAGGATTGAGCTGGGGGGCGGAGAAGGGGCGCATGGTCCATTGTGCAGCACGGGTCGCGGGGCGAGAATGGGCACTTTCCGAAGCTCTCCGGACTGCCATGACCGCTGCCACCGATCCGCTGATTTCTCTTTCGCACTATTACCTGCCGGTCTACAAGCCGCGCCAGGTCGTGCTCGAGCGCGGCCAGGGCGCGCGCGTATGGGATTCGCAGGGCCGCGAGTACATCGACCTGGCCGCTGGCATCGCGGTATGTGGCCTGGGCCATAACGATCCGGACCTGGTGGCGGCATTGACCGAACAGGCCGGCAAGCTGTGGCACACCAGCAACGTGTTCTACAGCGCGCCGCCGCTGCATCTTGCCGAGGAACTGGTGAAGGCCAGCCGCTTCGCCGAGCGCGTGTTCCTGTGCAACTCGGGTGCAGAAGCCAACGAAGTGGCCATCAAGATGGTGCGCAAGTGGGCCTCCTCGCAGGGCCGACCGGTCGACAAACGGGTCATCGTCACGTTCCGCGGCAGTTTCCACGGCCGCACGCTGGCAGCCGTGACGGCGACTGCCCAACCGAAGTACCAGGAAGGGTACGAGCCGCTGCCGCAGGGCTTCCGCTACGTGGACTTCAACGATGAAGTGCAGCTGGAGACCGCGATGGCCGCCGGCGACGTGGCGGCGGTGATGCTCGAGCCGGTGCAGGGCGAGGGCGGTGTGATGCCGGCCAAACCCGGGTTCCTGAAGCGGGTGCGCGACCTGTGCGACCAGCACGACGCGCTGCTGGTGCTGGATGAGATCCAGGTCGGCATGGGCCGCACCGGTACGCTGTTCGCGCATTGGCAGGATGGCGTGGTGCCGGACATGGTGACCCTGGCCAAGGCGCTGGGTGGCGGCTTCCCGATCGGCGCGATGCTGGCCGGTCCCAAGGTGGCCGACACAATGCAGTTCGGCGCGCACGGCACGACCTTTGGTGGCAATCCGTTGGCGGCCGCGGTGGCCCGCGTGGCACTGCGCAAGCTGGCGTCACCTGAAATCGCGAGCAACGTCAGCCGCCAGTCGCACGCACTGCGCGAAGGGTTCGAGCGGATCAATGCCGAGTTCGGCGTTTTCAGCCAGGTGCGCGGGCGTGGGCTGATGCTGGGCGCCGTGTTGTCCAAGGCGCATGCAGGCCAGGCCGGGGTGATCCTGGACCACGCCGCCGAGCACGGCCTGCTGACCCTGCAGGCGGGCCCGGACGTGCTGCGCTTCGTGCCCGCGCTGAACATCACCGACGAAGAAATCGCCGAGGGCCTGAAGCGCCTGCACGCGGCGGTAGCGAGCTACATCGCCGCCCGCTGACGCGAGGTAAAGCCGACCGGTAGAGCCGACCGGTAGAGCCGACTTCAGTCGGCTGCTTCAACATCGGAAAACAGCCGACTAAAGTCGGCTCTACCCCCGGCCCCCCGTCCGCCCGCGCAGCCCCGCCGCAGCCCGCGTGGCCCCCCCGGCAGCCCCGCCGCCCGCGAAGCGCCATCCCGCGCAGCCCTCCGCGCGCCCCGCACAGTGCCACACCCCCCCTGCATGCCCAGCGCTACACCAGTCCGTAGCGCTTGAACACACGCCCCAGGCTGCGGCCATCGTCTGCCGTCTCCGCATGCAGGCCCGCCAAGCGTGCGCCGCGCACATTGCGGAACAGGTCATCAATGAACAACGTCCGCCGCGGCGCCGCTTTCACCCAATCCAAGGCACGCAGGTACACCGCCGGATCCGGCTTGCGGCCGCCCAGCATCGCGCTGCACAGAATGTGGCCACGCGCCCGCACACACAGCGTCGGCAGCAACTGCGCCAGCACCTCGGTCATCATCGGTCCGTTGTTGGTCAGCAGGCCGATCCGCAGCGTGGGAGGAAGGGCCAGCACGCGCTGTATCACCGCATCACACGGTCGGCTGGCCACGACGCGGGCAGCGACCCAGGTCGGTGCGTCGACCTCGGCATCCAGCGCAGTGCTCAGCCGTTGCAGGTAGCCGACGGTATCCACGTCGCCACTATCGTAAGCAGCGTCCAGCCCACCCTCCTGCAGCGCGTGCGAAACACGGAGGGCAGGCACACGCAGGGCCTCGGCAAGATGGCGTATTCGCCGCGCACCGTCGTAGTCCAGCAGCACGCCGTCCACATCCAGCAGCAGCACGTCGATAAGCGGATTCATCACAGCAGCATGCCTGACTCCAGCGCGCAGCTGCGACCCCCTGTCGCAGCCACCGTCATGCCGGAGTTCCTACAATGCAGGCTGGGTAGAACGGGAGTAGACGGATGCGCAGTGCGTGGGTGTGGATCGCAGGAATGGGGGCGCTGCTGATGGCGCCGGCCGCCATGGCGCGGGTATGTGCCGTGAGCATCGACAGTACCGACCAGATGACCTTCAGCAGCCGGGAGATCAAGCTGGCGGCCGATTGCAGCGAGGTCAACCTGACCCTGCGCCACACCGGCAAGCTGGCTGCGACGGCGATGGGGCACAACTGGGTGCTGACCCGTACGGCGGATTACCAGGCAGTGGCGATGGTCGGCATGCGCGGCACCCTGGCCGACAGCTACGTGCCAAAGGCCGACCCGCGCGTACTCGCCCATACCAAGGTGATCGGCGGCGGTCAGAGCACCACCCTCCGCTTCCCCACCACGCTCTTGCGCAAGGGCGGCGACTACACCTTCTTCTGCTCCTTCCCCGGCCACTTCGCCATGATGAAAGGCAAGCTGACGTTCGGCGGATAAAAAAGGGGACGGAGGGGATTAAGTCGCATCCGGCCCAACAGCAGGCCGGATGCGACTTAATCCCCTCCGTCCCCTTTTTTGCTCAGGCTTTGAAGGCGATGCGGGCGGCGGCGAGGGTGGCGTCGATCACGTCGTCGTCGTGCGCGCTGGACAGGAAGCCAGCCTCATAGGCAGACGGGGCGAGGAAGACACCCTGCTCCAACATCGCATGGAAGAAGCGGTTGAACGCGGGGATGTCGCAGGCGATCGCCTGGGCGTAGGTCTCCACCTTCTGATCGGTGAAGAACAGGCCGAACATTCCGCCGACCTGCGTGGTGGTGACGCGTACGCCAGCATCGGCTGCGGCCTGTTCCAGACCGGCACACAGGCGTGCGGCACGGGCGGACAGGTCGGCATGGAAGCCCGGTTGCTGCACCAGTTCCAGCATCGCCAGGCCGGCGGCCATCGCCACCGGGTTGCCGCTCAGCGTGCCCGCCTGATAGATCGGGCCCGACGGGGAGATCTGCTGCATCAGTTCGCGCTTGCCGCCGTAAGCGCCCACCGGCATGCCGCCGCCGATGATCTTGCCGAAGGTGGTCAGGTCGGGCGTGATGCCGTAATGCGCCTGCGCGCCGCCCAGCGCCACGCGGAAGCCGGTCATCACTTCATCGAAGATCAGCACGGTGCCAAAGCGCGTGCACAGCGCACGCAGGTGCTGCAGGTAGCCCTCGCGCGGCAGGATGCAGTTGGCGTTGCCGACCACCGGCTCGATGATCAGGCCGGCAATGTGCTCGCCCTGCGTTTCAAACAACGCCGTGGCGGCATCGAAGTCGTTGTAGGGCAGGGTCAGGGTGAGCTCGCTCAGGCCGGCGGGGACGCCCGGTGAGGTCGGTACGCCCAGGGTCAGCATGCCGCTGCCGGCCTTCACCAGGAACGAATCGCCGTGGCCGTGGTAGCAGCCTTCGAACTTGACGATGCGGCTGCGGCCGGTCGCACCGCGGGCCAGCCGGATCGCGGACAGGGTGGCTTCGGTACCGGAGTTGACCATGCGCACCATCTCGCACGACGGCACCAGCCGGGTCAGGGTCTCGGCCATGGTGACTTCGGCCGCACAGGGCGCGCCGAACGACAGGCCGCTGTCGGCTGCCTTCTTCACCGCCTGGCGCACTGCCGGGTGGTTGTGGCCTACGATCATCGGGCCCCACGAGCCGACGTAGTCGATGTAGCGATTGCCATCGACGTCGTACAGATAAGCGCCATCAGCGCGCTCGACGAAGAACGGCTCGCCGCCGACCGACTTGAACGCGCGCACCGGCGAATTGACGCCGCCGGGCAGCAGCGCCTGGGCGCGGGTAAACAGGGCGTGGGACTGATCGTGGTTCATGCGCGGGAATCCTGGAAACATGCAAGGTAGGCGTGCAGGCTGGCGACCGGATCGTCGGCCTCGAACACGCTGCTGATCACGGCCACCAGCTCGGCGCCGGCGGCGATGACGGGACCGACATTGTCCGGCGTCAGCCCGCCGATCGCCACCCGCGGTACACCCAGTGCGGCGCTTTGCCGCAGCAGGTCCGGGTGTGCACGACGGGTGGTGTGCTTGCTTCTGCTGGGATGGAAGGCGCCGAAGGCAATGTAGCTGGCGCCCGCTGCCACGGCACGTTCGGCCAGGCCCAGGTCGTCATAGCAGGAGGCGCCGATGATGGCCCGGGGGCCCAGCAGGGCGCGCGCGGCGGCAATGTCGCCGTCGTCTTCGCCGATATGCACGCCTGCAGCGCCGATGCGCTGGGCCAGCACCGCGTCATCGTTGATGATCAGCGGCACGCCATGCGCATCGCACAGGGCCTGCAGGGCGGCGGCCTGTTCGTGGCGGAGCACTGGATCGGCGGACTTGTTACGGTACTGCAGCCAGCACGCACCCGCCGCCAGCAACGGGGCGACGCGAACCAGCAGGCGCGCTGTGTCGGCTTCGTCGGGGGTGATCAGATAGACGCCGCGAGGCGCCACAGGGGCTCGGGTCATGGATGGCTACCGGTTGTGCGGCCGCAGTGGGACAATGGCCGCAGGATGCAGAGGCAAGGCCATATCTTGAAGGGTAATGTGATCTTTAAGGATAACGTGCGATGAGCGAGGGTCGCCCGAACGCGGCACGCACGTGGATGTGCGTGGTCTGCGGCTTCCTGTACCACGAAGTGGATGGCCTGCCCGAAGAGGGCATTGCCCCGGGAACGGCGTGGGACGACGTGCCGGAGGACTGGACCTGCCCGGACTGCGGCGTCGGCAAGGATGACTTCGAGATGGTCGAGATCGACTGAGCGCCGACGCGACGCGACGCGACGCTGCGCTCCCGACCTGGCGGCGGTCAATGCAGCCGCGTGCGCGGCCCGCCCAGGTCGACCAGTTTCTCCCGCAAGGCCTGGGCGTCGCCCGCGTCCGGGTTGCGCTGGACGTAGCGGCCGAGGTCGCGACGCGCACCGGCCAGATAATCCAGTTTCAGGTAGGCCAAACCGCGATCACGCAGGGCGTCACCGCTGTCCGGCGCGAGCTTGAGCAGGCGATCCGCACTGCGGGCGGCGCGATCCCACTGGTGGTTCTCGGCATAGACGCCATGCAGGTTGCGCAGCATGCGCATCAGGATCGCGCGGCTGGGGGCGGGATCCAGTATCTGCGCCAGCACTTGGTCATCGGGCAGCTGGCCGCCCAGATGCGAACTGGCGCGCTCGCGGAGCTCCTCCACGCTGAGGGGCCGGCCACCGTTGAAGGGATCCATGACCAGCACGCCCTCGTCCATCGGCAGGCGGACCAGGAAGTGTCCTGGGAACGAAATCCCATCCAGGGTAATGCCCAGCCGGCGGGCGACTTCCATCTGCACCAGGGCGAGCGAGATGGGATTGCCGAGACGACGCTCGAACACTTCGTTGAGGTAACTGTTGCGCGGGTCGTAGTACTCGTCGTGGTCGCCGCTGAAACCGAGCTCGTCGAACAGATGGCGGTTGATGGCGGCCATCTTCAGCGGCGCGGCGGTAATCGTGTCCACCTCCGCCTGCAGATGCTCGACATAGCCCTGCAGGGTGGCGTCGTAGCGTGCGGGATCCAGCCCAGGATACTCATCGCGGGCGATCAGCAGGGCGGTCGGCAACAGGGGCAACGACTCGTCATCGAGTTCGGCCAGCGAATCCCAGTCGGGCAATGTCATCCAGTCCTGCATGCAGACAGACTGGAGGCATCGCCCTCGGTATTCAAGCTGCGCGGCGTGAAATCAGGCCGCGCCGCAACCGCGGTTACGGGATGCCGGGACCGAACTTCAGTTCCGAGCCATCCTTGAGTTTCATCTTTTCGGCCTGCCCCGCATTGAGCTCCAGCACGTAACGTGCGGGCCCGGTGCTCGGGTACGGCGGGCACATGTCGCCCGCCGAGCAGGGCGGCACATCGCGCTGCTGACTGACCAGCCTGCGCGCGCTGTCGAAGTACAGGATGTCCAGGCCCAGCTTGGTGTTCTTCATCCAGTACGCCTGCTGTTCCTCGCGGTCATGGATGAACAGCATGCCGTGGTCCTCGGGCATGCTGTCGCGGAACATCAGGCCGCGCGCACGCGTCTCGTCGTTCTGCGCAAGCTCCACCTGGTAACGGGCACCTTCCAGTTCCACCCAGTGCTGGGGCGCGCCGGTGGCGCAGCCGGCCAAGGCAAGAAGGGGCAGCAGGAGCAGGGTACGGATCGACATCGTGTTTACCTTTTCGGGGGAGCGGGCAGGATTCACAGCACCACGGGCGGTTCGCCGCCAATGATCACCACGTCGGCACGGCGCCGTGCGAACAGGCCGACGCACACCACGCCCGGCAACTGGTTGAGCTCGCGCTCAAGCTTCTCCGGATCGGTGATCTGCAGATGGTGGATGTCCAGGATCTGGTTGCCGTTGTCGGTCACCACGCCTTCGCGCCACGTCGGCTGCCCGCCGGTCATGTCGCGGATCTGCCGGGCGACCAGGCTGCGCGCCATCGGGATGACTTCCACCGGCAGCGGGAACCGGCCCAGCACGGGCACCTGCTTGCTCGGGTCGACGATGCAGATGAAGCGCTCGCTGGCCTCGGCGATGATCTTTTCGCGGGTCAGTGCGGCACCACCGCCCTTGATCAGGCACTTGCCCGGATCACACTCGTCGGCACCATCCACATACAGCGACAGCGTGCCGGTGTGGTTGAGTTCCATCACCTCGATGCCATGCTTCCGCAACTGCGCGGTGCTCTGCTCGGAACTGGACACGGCGCCCTTGATACGGTGCTGGATACGGCCCAGTGCGTCGATGAAATAGGCCACGGTAGACCCGGTGCCGACGCCGACGATCATGCCGTCTTCAACGTACTCGATGGCTTTTTCGGCGGCCAGGCGCTTGGCTTCGGACATGCGGAGAATCTCAGGAGGGGAATGGCGGGAGGGAGGCGGACAGGTCGCAGCAGGCGGGGCGGCGTCAGGCTTTCTTTTCCAGCGACAACAGCAGCTTCCACTGCGCGGCCGTCACCGGGAACACAGACAGGCGATTGCCTTTGGCGGTAAGCGGGAAGCCCTCGCCGAGTTCATCGGTGTGCTGCTTGATCTCGTCCAGCGCGATCACCCGGGCCAGCTTTCGTTCGAAGGCCACGTCCACCAGCATCCAGCGCGGTTCTTCGCGGGTGCTCTTCGGGTCGTGGTAGTCCGATGTCGGATCGAACTGGGTGTCGTCGGGATAGGCGGCACTTGCCACGGTGGCCACCCCGACGATGCCGGGCACTTTGGTATTGGAGTGGTAGAACAGGATGCCGTCGCCGACGTGCATGCCGTCGCGCATGAAGTTGCGCGCCTGGTAGTTGCGTACACCATTCCACGGCTCGGTGCCGACGCGCTGCAGGTCGTCGATGGAAAAGGCGTCCGGTTCGGACTTCATCAGCCAGTAGCGCTTGCGGGCAGTCATGCGTTCACGGGGGCAGTGAAAAGGGTGGTCGCCTCGGTGCAGATGGCATCGACCTGGACGTCCCACGACGCCACCGGCAATGCATCGACCTGCTGCACGGCGAAGGCCGCGCCGACCAACCACGGCGGAGCGGGGCGATCGTGCCGGAAGGCGAAGCTGCGATCATACCAGCCGCCTCCCATGCCAAGGCGCCCACCGCCGGCATCGAAGCCCACCAAGGGAGTGACCACCAGGTCCATGTCAGCGGCTTGCAGGGTGTCGGCCGCGGCAAGGTCCGGCTCGGGGATGCCGAAGCGGTTCTGCCGCAGCGGCTGACCCGGACGCCACGGGGCGAAGCGCAGCACGTCACCCTGCAGCACGGGCAGGCAATAGATCACCGTCTCGGGCAGGCTCAGCTGCCAGCGGTGCAGGGCGATCTCGCCATCCATCGCCCAGTAACCGGCGACATGGCCGCGTTGGGGCGCAAAGGGTAGGGTGAGCAGGCGTTCGGCGAGGCGATCCGCCGCGTCGATGCGGACGGCAGCAGGCAGGTCGCGACGGCGCTGCCGCAGAAAGGCACGCAGATCCTGGCGCGGATCGGTCATCGTCAGCTCGCGGTGAGGGAGTCGACCTATTGTGCCGCGCGCCGCGCTGGAAAAAACAAAGGCGACATCCGAAGACGCCGCCTTTGTCGAATCTTGCATTCTCCGCAATGACGATGCATGCGAAACGACCTTGAACCCAGGGGCTCAAGTGGGAACGCTGGGGGGCCATCGGGCTTCCCGCTACAAGGCGGACCTGCACTCCCGGCTCCGTCGCGCTCCCGGTGTCGTTCTTAAGGGACAAGGCGAATGTTTGCACATGCCGTCGTGTACCGCAGAGAACGCACGAACAGTATAGCGAGCCCACTGCGGAGGGGTAGTCCGTTCGTCGGCAACAGTGCGTACCAATTCAGAAACAGAAAAAAGGGGACGGAGGGGATTAAGGCGCGATACGCAGTGTCAAAAACGCCTTAATCCCCTCCGTCCCCTTTTTTACTGGTCGATCGCGCGGTCGAGGCGGCGATTGAGGTCGGACAGGGTCTGCTGCAGGGCAACGGCCTGGCGGGCATTTTCGTCACGCAGTTGCTGCAGTTCGTGGGCCAGGTTGAGGGCTGCCAGTACGGCCACGCGATCTACGCCGACCATCCGGTTGCTGCCCCGGATTTCGCGCATCTTCGCATCCAGCAGGCGCGAGGCGGCCATCAGGCTGTCGCGCTCTTCTGCGCCGACCCCCACGGTGTAATCACGGTCCAGGATGCGGACGTTGACCGGTTCTGCGCCGCTCATGTGTGCTGCTCCAGGGATTTGAGCCGGGTGATCATCGCTTCCACGCGCGAGCGGGCCTGTTCGTTCTTGGCCAGCAGGGTGGAGCGCTCGGTGGCCAGCTGTTCCTGCTGGTGGCGCAGGCTGCGGTTCTCCTCGGCAAGGCGCTGGTTGCGCTCAAGCAGCGCCTCCACCCGGGCGGCGAAGGCCTGCAACTGGTCGAAGGGGCTGGGATGGTCCATGGGCGCAAGAGTCTCAGGGGGTTTGACCACGGTCAAGCGTCGGCGCAGATAGGCTGCGAGGTGACGCGTCCCGTTCTAAACTAGCCCATCGGCGACACGAGCGGTAACGCGCGGGTCGCCCCCTTACCGAGATGAGCTTGCAGATGACCGAACTTCCTTCCGTCGACGACGTCTTCCGTGCCAGTGCCACGCTGGGCCTTGGCGCGACCCCCGCCGAACTGCATGGCGGCCTGTGTGGCTGGCTGGCTGCCGGCGGCGCGCCGGGAAATGACTGGCCGGCCCGCGTGCTGGCGGACGATGCACTGCCTCCCGTGGCCGAAGGGAGTGCGCTGGCGCAATTGCTGGAGGCGTCGGTGAAGCAGTTGGAAGACCGCGATTTCGGCTTCGAGCTGCTGCTGACCGACAGCACGGCGACCAACGACCAGGTCGATGCCCTGTTTGGATGGGCGCGCGCCTTCCTTGGCGGTTTCGGGCTGGGCTCGGGCCATAGCCGGCCGCCGTTGTCCGAAGAAGGCGAAGAAGCGCTCAACGATCTGGCCAAGCTGGCCCAGGCGTCCAGCGAGGATTTTGATAGTGACGCCGAGGACGACGAGGAAGCCCTCGCGGAGATCGAGGAATTCATCCGCATCGCGGTGCTGCTGCTGCACGGGGACTGCGTGATGGCTGCACGCCATCGCCAGCGCCTGAACTGATGGGCGGGGCGCGCGCGGACCTTCGTCAGCGCACCGGCATCGGTGCCGCCGAATACAGGCGCCGCCGTCGCCAGTTGATGGAGATGGCGGGTGACGATGCGATCCTGGTACTGCCGGCAGCGTCGGAGAAAGTACGCAGCCTGGATACGCATTACCCGTACCGGCAGGACTCGGATTTCTGGTACCTCAGTGGCTTCCCGGAGCCGGATGCCGTGCTGGTGCTGGTGCCCGGCCGCCGCCATGGCGAAGTGATCCTGTTCTGCCGCGAGCGCGATGCCGAACGGGAGGCATGGGACGGCGCGCGGGCCGGCCAGGAGGGCGCCGTGGCGGATTTCGGCATGGACGATGCGTTCCCGATCGACGATCTGGACGACATCCTACCCGGCCTGCTGGAAGGGCGTTCGCGCGTCTACTACCACTTTGGCCGCGATGCGGAGTTCGACCTCAAGCTGATCGGCTGGGTGAACCGCGTCCGATCGCAGGTGCGGCACGGTGCGCAACCGCCGCACGAGTTCCTCGAACTGGGCCATCTGCTGCACGAACAGCGCCTGTTCAAATCGGCGGCGGAAGTGGCGGTGATGGATGAGGCAGCGCGGATCAGCGTGCAGGCGCACCAGGCTGCGATGCGTGTGGCGCGGCCTGGCATCCATGAGTACGAACTGCAGGCCGAGGTGGAGCGCGTGTTCCGCGCCCATGATGCCTGCCCTGCGTATTCCAGTATCGTCGGGGCCGGTCACAATGCCTGCATCCTGCATTACCGCGACAATAATGCGCGCTCACGCGATGGCGACCTGGTCCTGATCGATGCAGGGGCGGAGTATCGCAACTACGCCAGCGACATCACCCGTACGTTTCCGGTCAATGGACGCTTCAGTGCCGAGCAGCGGGCGCTGCATGACCTGGTCGGTGCGGCCCAGGCTGCGGCGTTGGCGCAGGCACGGCCGGGTGTGGCGTATGAGGCGGGCCATCTGGCAGCGGTCAACGTGCTGACCGAGGGCCTGCTGCGGCTCGGGCTGTTGAAGGGAACGCTGGAGGCCAACATCGCCGAGGCGCATTACAAGCGCTTCTATCGGCACAAGACCGGTCATTGGATCGGCCTGGACGTGCACGATGTCGGCGATTACCGCTTGGCGGGCGAGTCCCGCCTGTTGGAGCCGGGCATGGTGTTCACCATCGAGCCGGGGCTGTATGTGAGCGCGGACGATACGAGCGTGGACGCGCGTTGGCGCGGCATTGGCATCCGGACCGAGGATGACGTGTTGATCACCGACAACGGGCACCGGGTGCTGACCGAGGGTCTGGCACGCAGCGCGGACGAGATCGAAGCGTTCATGCAGGGATGAGGGGGTTGCCGGGGTTGCACCCGGCGCGGGTCCACGTCATCGCATTCGCGCTGCCGCTCCCACGCTTTGCTTCGCA